>NZ_CP108006.1:7739647-8061862 GCF_036127095.1 Streptomyces sp. NBC_00335 | reverse complement strand
GCCGCCGACCGGGGTCGGACGCCCTGACGATCGCTCGCCACCAGCAAGCCCCGGCCTCCGGCCTCATCGCCGACCGGCGCGGGACGCGAGCACGCGTACCGGCTGGTACAGGCGGCCGCCGACGGAACTGGCGTACAAAGGTCCCACTGGCCGGCGCCCTGGCGAAGCGCGCGGTCACCATCCCCGCAGGCCTCCTCGACCCCGGCGGTTCCTCGCCCACCGGAACCACCGCACGTCCCGACTCGAAGAACTCGGCAAGGACCGGTACCAGCATGTGGAAGTGTGAACAGGTCATCGGCAGCGCCCTCGACGTGGAAGAGGCGGCCGCCCTGTACCGGGCGTCCACCCTCGCCGAACGCCGTCCCGTGGAGGACACCCGGCGGTTCACCCGGATGCTCGCGGGCGCCAACCTGGTCATCGTCGCCCGCGACGAGGACGGCCGTCTCATCGGGATCTCCCGCTCGATCACGGACGGCGCGTACTCCACCTACCTCAGCGATCTCGCCGTCGACGCCGCCTACCAGGGCAAGGGGGTGGGCAAGGACCTCATCCGCGCCACCCGGGAGGCCGCACCCCAGGCCCAGCTGATCCTGCTGGCGGCCCCGGCGGCCGCGAACTACTACTCGCGCATCGGATTCACCGCACACCACTCCGCCTGGACGATGGACGGCCCGGCCGACCAGACCTGACCAGACCTGCCCCCATGCCCAAGCGCCGGGGTACGCGGTTTCAGCCCGCGTGCGCGGCCGACGCCGAGGGTGCCGTGGAGACGGGCGGGGCGAGTACGGAGTCCACGCGGCGGAGGGACGCGCGGCGCTGGACCATCGACAGGGCCGCGATCCCCGCGCCGAGGGCCAGCCAGCCCGCGGGCCCGGCCGTCATCACCAGCCCGGTCAGGAGCAGCGGGCCGGCGGACTTCTGGACGGACTGCGCCATGCCCGCCACTCCCAGGTACGACGCCCGCGCCTCCTCGGGGGCGAGCGAGACCGCCAGCTCCCAGGAGCTCACCGACCGCAGCAGTTCCGCCAGCGTGACCAGGACCGCCGCGGCGAGGAGCACCACCGTCGCCGTGACCGCCCCGGCCCCGGAGGTGAGGGCCAGGAGTGCGCAGCACGCGAGCATGGTCAGCCCGTACACGGAGACCGCCGCCGCGGCCCGGCGGGGTTCCTCGAACCTGGCCGAGACGCGGAGCTGGAGTACGACGACCAGCACGGTGTTGATGACGAGGAAGGCCGGGACCAGGGCGTGCGGTGCGTCGGTGTGGGCCACGAGCCACAGCGGCAGACCGACGGCCAGGACCGAGTCGTCGAGGTTCATCGGGATGTCGAGCAGGACGAAGCGCAGGTAGCCGCGGTCCCGCCAGGGGCTCGGCGCCCCCGTCCGACCGGGCGCGGCGGCACCCCCTGGCAACGCACCCCCGGCCAACGCACTCCCGGGCACCGCACTCCCGATCGCCGCACCCCCGCCCCCGGGCGACGCACCCCCCGTCGCCGCCATATCCCCCGCGCCCGCGGCCACACGCCCCTCCGCTCGCGGTTCGCGGGTGCGCCAGACCAGCGCGGCGGCCACCAGGAACGACAGCGCGTTGCCCAGGATCAGCGCCTGGTAGGCCTCCGACGTCCCGACCGCGAGACCGGCGGCGGCGATCCCCGCGCCCACCGCGTAGCCGGCGTTCGCCGTACTGCGTGACAGGGCCTGGTAGGTGCCGCGCCGCTCGCCCGCCACCCGTGTGGCGAAGAGCATTTCCAGCGCCTTGGCTGCCCGGTCGCCGAGGTAGGTGACGGCGACCAGCGGCAGCAGGACGTCGAAGCGGGTGACCGCGAGCAGCGCGCCGAGGGTTCCGAGGCGCAGCAGGTGACAGCCGATCAGCAGGGACCGCACCGGGAAGCGGCCCGCCAGGTGTCCCGCCAGGGGCGATCCGGCAATGCCCGCCACGGCCGCGGCGCCGAGCAGGAGGCCGATCCTCCCGGTGTCCAGGCCGATGACGAAGGTGAAGTAGAGGACCGAGGAGGCGGCCCACACGCCGGTGCCGGTGCGGTCGAGCAGCTGGGCGAGCAGCATGATCCGCGCGTCCCGGCCCCCGGGCGGATTCCGCAACTGTGCGACCAGTCCGAGCCGTTGACCCCGCTCCCGCTCGCGCTCCCGCCTCTGCCCCGGCCGCCCCCGCCACCCCTGCGAACCCTTCCGGATCCCCGTACCGCGCCGCCGCATCCCGCTGCCTCCGAGCCCCCGCGAAAGTATCTCGATGTCGAGATACCAGCGGAAGCCTGCCCGAGATCAATCTTGACGTCAAGATACTTTCGAATGCCGGCAGGAAATACGGGCTGCGGCGCGCCCCCGCCTCCCCCTCGCCGGACCGGGCCGCCACCTCCTGCATTCCGGCACCGGATCGGGGCAGAAGAAGCCTGCGAGACGGGAGAACAACATGATCGCGCTCGGCATTGTCCTACTGATCATCGGCTACCTCCTCGGCATCTCGATCCTCTGGACGCTGGGGATCATCCTCGTCGTCATCGGGGTCGTCCTATGGGTGCTCGGTTCCGTCGGACACGCGGTCGGAGGACGACGGCACTATGGGTAGCGCGGCCGCGCACGAACGCCCCACGGGAGACGGTTCCATGATCCAGATGTCCATACCGCTGATCCCCGCGGACGACGGCGCACTTCTGATTCCCGCGGATCACGTCACCGGGCTCCTGCGCAGCCTCGCAGCCGACTGGCTGGAATCGGAACACACCGGCGAGATGCGCGGCGACGAGGAGACCGTCCAGGACCTGGCGGGCGTACTGACCGAACTCGCCGACCAGATCGACGTCGAATGCATCGGCTTCAGGTCGGCCGCTCCACGCCCGTCATAGAGCCCGCGGAGTCACAGAGTCGCGGAGCCGCGGAGTCGCCGCGCCACAGACCCCGAGAACAGCCGCCGTTCCCCGCGCGAAGGTCACGGGGAACGGCGAGGCGCGAGGGACGGAGCCGGGCCGTCAGTAACCGAGCTCGCGCTTCAGTTCGGCCTTGTCCATGGAGGAACGGCCGTACAGATCACGCCGCCTGGCCTCCGCATAGAGCTGGTCGTACGTCGGCCCCTGCGCACCCCGGTGCGAACGCAGCCCGCCGCGCCTGGCCGAGGAGATGTCCTCGATGGAGCTCTTGCTCGCCGTTTCGGACTCCCCGGCACGGGCCCGCTCCTTGTTGACGGTCCGCGCGGCGATCTCCTTCGCCCGCGCGGCGCTCTCGCCACGCTTCTCGGCGCTCTCCTTGATGTGCTCGTACCGGCGTTCCCGCTTGGCACTGGAACCACGAGGCATGATCACTCCTCGGTCTGGGGGGCGTACGACCTACCGGGCGCTTACCCGGGGCCGCGTACCGCATTCCTCGCCGACTCCCGGCTCCCCAGACGGCCGAAAGGCGGGCAATTCGTCACATATTGCAGGCCACCGTCCCCTGACGCATGGTGGCAGCAGTACCCCCTCAGGAAGGAAGAACCCGTCATGGGCAAGGCAAAGGGCAAGGCGAAGCAGGCCAAGGGCAAGCTCAAGGAGAACCTCGGCAGCGCGATGGACGACAAGCGCATGCAGGCGGAGGGAAGCACCGAGCGGATGGCCGGGAAGGCCGAGGAAATGACCTCCGACGCCGCGGACAAGATGAAGAAGGCCAAGGGGCACGGCTGAGCATGCCGCACGAGCACGGCGCGCACGATCCCGCCGGACCGCCTCCCCCCGCCCGGCAGACGGCCGTGGTCCGTCTGTCGGGCGAGATGGACCTCAGCCGGGTCGACGAGGTGCGCGCCCTGCTGCTCGAAGCGGTGACCCGCGTCGGCGGGCCCGCCGACATCGTCGTCGACCTCAGCGGACTCACGTTCTGCGATTCCGCCGGACTGAACCTGCTGCTCCGTGCCCGCATGCAGGCCGTGGAGTCCGGCCGCACGCTGCGCCTGGCCGCGCCGAACGCCCAGATGCTACGGCTGCTGGATATCACCGGGTCCCTCCCGCTCTTCCCCATCGACACCCTCCCGCCCGGGTTTGGCGACCCCTGACGGGGTAGGCGCGAGACGTATCCGGTGTCGAGACCCGAACTCCACCGGGGGAAGGCGGTATGCGATGCCCTCCGAGGAGGATGACCGCCTCGCGGTCGACGTTCGCCCCCTCGACGGGGCCACGGTCCTGACCTTGGCCGGAGAGCTCGACCACGACACCGCCGAGCCCTTGCGCGAGGCTCTCGAAGCCGCCCGGGCGGATGGCGGGCGACGCCTGCTGGTCGATGTCACCGCTCTGGCGTTCTGCGATTCCACGGGACTGAACGTGTTGTTGCACAACCGCCTCGCCGCCCGGGAAACGGGCGGCACCCTTGAGCTGATCGGCCTGCGCAAGCCGGTCGCACGGATGTTCCACGTCACCGGCGCCGACGGGCTCTTCCCGCAGCACCCCGATGTGCAGGCGGCTCTGGCGAGTCGCTAGCGCGCTGAGCGGAGGAGCAGGGATGAGCGAGCGCCGGTCACCGGAGTGGACCCGGCGTCTCCTGTTGCACGGCACCACGGATCTCGTGGGACGCTGCCGCGACTTCACCCGCCGGGCACTGACCGAGTGGCAGTGGCTGCCGGAGACCGGCAGTGGGAACCGCAGCGGGAACGGCGGCGAGGACGAGGGCGGCGACGAGACCGCCGAAGCCGCGGACGACGTGCTGCTCCTGGTGTCCGAGGTGGTGGCCAACGCCTGTATGCACGCGGGCGGGCCGAGCTCGATGCTGCTGCACTGCACCGCCGAACGGCTCCGCATCGAGGTCACGGACTCCAGCCCGGTCCTACCGGCCTACCGCTTCCCCACCGACCCGGCACGCCCGGGCGGCCACGGGCTGCTCATCGTGAAGCGGCTGGCCCGCGCGTGGGGGGCGGATCCGGTCGACGGCGGGAAGTGCGTATGGGTGGAGGTCGCCACTCCACCGGCCCTGCGGGAGCACGGGGCGCCGCCCCGGGAACCACACGGGCGGACCCCGCCGTGGCCCTCCCGACCGCCCGGTCCGTCCTGAGGATCTCAGGACCGCCGGCGGTTGAGTACGCCGATGAGCGCGGCCAGGTCGGCGGCGCCCGCCGCGTCGTCCGCGTAGCGGGTCGTCTGCAGGGGCTCGACCTCGGGAAGGACGATGCCCTCGCGTGCCAGCACGTGGACCAGGGTCAGCAGGGCCGCCCGGGCATTGCCGTCGGCGAAAGGGTGGAAGAACGCCACGTCGAGGTAGGCCCGGGCCGCGCGGGCCGCCGGCGGGAGATCCGGATCGGTCGCCTCGCGCAGGCAGTCGGCGAAGTCGGCCCCGGTCCGTGAGGTCAGGGCGTAACGCTCGCGGCCGGCCTTCGCGTAGGCGTCGGCCGTACGGAACGGCGCCCGATCCACGCCGAGGACACGGCGCTGCCAACCGGCCAGCAGCGCGAAGTCCAGCGGGGCCCGGCGGGCGGCATCGGCCCGGGCCAGGGCGTGGGCGAGGAGAAGGCGCTCGGCTCGGACGGGATCGCGCCGGCGGACCGGCCCCTCGCACCAGGCCCGGAACCCGTCACGAGCGGTCGGCCCTTCCCGCAGGACGAGGACGGGTGCTCGGTGCCAGTCGGCTTCGCGGCGCACGCGCAGCCAGGTGGCGAGGCTGTCAGCGGCGGTCATGGAGGTCCTCCAGGTCCGCCCGCTCACGGTGGTCCCGGTAGGGCGCACGGCCGGTGAGGCCGACGGCGAGGTCCTCGCCGACGGATTCGATCAGCGCTCGTCCCGGGTCCACCCAGCTCTTGAACCGGCCGCCGATCGCGCGGTCGACCGCCTGCTCGGCCTCGGCCTGCCCCATGCCGGTGGTGGTGAGGAACCAGTGCAGGATTCGCGCGGCCTGCCGCTGCCAACCGGCCTCCGCCTCCGGGCCCAGCGCGACCGTCACGAGCCGGACGCAGGCCCGCTCCAGGTGCCAGCTGCGGTCCTCGGCAGACGCTTCCGGCACGGGCGCCAACTCTGCGAAACGCAACGCCATGCTCTCCAGCCACTCCCGCCACTCCAGCAGCGCGCCCACGACGCGCGTCGCCGTCTCATCGGGCGTCGTCACCGAGCCCTTCCCGTCGACCCAGCTGCCGATGGGCCCGCCGTACCGGTAGCACCAGTTCCACCCCTGAGCCCAGTTCCCGTACCGCTCCCGGATGATCGCGTCCACCTGGCGTGCGCACCAGTCCTCGCCCGCCCAGCCGCCCCTCATGCCGGAGAGCACGGGTGGCACCCACTCGCACACCAGCGCGCGCAGGCGGGCCTCCTCGTCCTCGTCCCAGGTGAACGGGTGGAGGTCCGGGTCGAGGCCCTCCCAGTGGCGCAGGCCCGGATCAACGGCGGGGGGCACGAGGTTCTCGGGCAGGGGCAGGGTATGCAGGTCGTACGTCAGTGCAGGCCGTTCTTTCGTCCGCCGTGATGGGCTCGTCCGCTGTGACGGGCTCGTCATTCTCGGCCCACCGGGCCCGGGCTGTCGAACGCCTTTCCGTGCCGGAGCCGGCTCGGCCACGCGTCTGGGCGCGCCGCCGTCGCGGGCGACCGGGATCAGCACGCGTCGCCGTCTTCGTGCTCGTCGTCGGCGTCCTCCAGCATCCCGGTCCGCAGCCTGGCCATGATGCGGCTCAGCAGCCGTGAGACGTGCATCTGGGAGAGGCCGAGCCGATCGCCGATCTCGGACTGGTTCAGCTCCTGACCGAAGCGCAGCGAGAGGATCAGCCGGTCACGGTCACTGAGCGTGGCGAGCAGCGGCTTCAGCGTCTCCAGGCATTCGATGCGGTCGTACGCCGCCTCCTCCTCCCCCAGCGGCCACCCCCGGGACCCGCCGTCCGCCTCGGGCCCCAGCGGGGCGTCCAGAGAGCCCGCGACGTAGCCGTTGGCCGCGCGGCGGCCCTCGTCGAGTGCCTCCGTGGTGATGCCGAGGTGCTCCGCCAGCTCCAGGTCGGTGGGGTGGCGTCCCAGCCGCTGTTCGAGCGCGTCGTGCGCTTTGGCGATGTCGAGCCGGAGTTCCTGGAGGCGCCTCGGGACCTTCACGGACCAGCTGGTGTCACGGAAGAACCGCTTCATCTCGCCGGTGATGGTGGGAACGGCGAACGTGGCGAACTCGACCCCCCGCTCGACGTCGTACCGGTTGATGGCCTTGATCAGGCCCACCGTGCCGACCTGGACGATGTCCTCCAGCGGCTCGGAGCGGTTGCGGAACCGGCGTGCCGCGTATTTCACCAGGCTGAGGTTGAGCTCGACGAGCGTATTGCGCACGTAGGAGTATTCCGGCGTCCCTTCGCTCAGCTGCTTCAGCCGCCGGAAGAGCGCGAAGGACAGGGTCCGTGCCTCCCCGGTACTGACGGTGAGCGGATCCTCCGGGACATCGGGCGTCCCGGTGCGGAGGTCCATGCGGAGGTCGATGCGGAGCGGATCCGTGGTGTCGCTGGAAACGGGTGCCATGAGCTTCCTCCGACGGGTTGGTGGGCACCGGCCGCCCCGGAGCGGGGCAGCGGGAACCGTCGTGGTCTTTCCGAGAGGGATATACCCCCATCGGGGAAGACCGACCCCCCTTCTACGGAACATCCCCGTCCGGTACGTGGACGTGCAGAACGCAGATGTCGTCGCGGTGGGCCGTGCCCCACGCGACGAGGGTGCGGGCGAGGGTTTCGCCGCGGCCCTCCCGCAGGAGTCGCACCGCCGTCTCCGCGAGACGGTCGAGGCCGGCCCCTATGTCCTCGCCCGGCTCCTCCACGAGCCCGTCGGTGTAGAAGAGCAGGTGATCGCCGGGCAGCAGGTCGATGGCGGCCTGCTCGTACGAGGCTTCGAAGGTCGCCCCGAGAAGGGCGCCCCGGGGCTGTTCGAGGAACTCCGCCCGGTCGCCGCGGATGAGCAGGGGCGGCAAGTGGCCCGCCCGTACCCAGATCAGCCGCCGGTCCCAGGGCTGGTAGCGGGCCATCACCATGGTGGCGGTGGCACTGCCCGACGGCTCCGAACCGGTGTGCAGCAGGAGGGTGTTGAGCCGGCTCAGGACGTCGGGCAGGGGCGAGCCGGTGACGGCCATGCCCTTGGTGGTGAACCGGAGCTGAGCCATGGTCCCGACGGCGGCCAGCCCGTGGCCGGCCACGTCTCCGATGACGAACAGGGCGCTCTCGTCGGGGAGTTCGATGGCGCTGTACCAGTCGCCGCCGACGTTGATCCCGCTGTCGGCGGGGACGTAGGCCACGTCGATGCACAGGCCGGCCAGTTCCAGCGACTGTTCGGGGATCGGCAGCAGCGTGTCCTGGAGGCTTGCGGCGAGCGCGCGTTCGGCCTGCAGCATGCCCTGCTGGAGGAGGACGGCCCGCTCGCTGTCGCGCAGGGCGAGTTCGACGTCGTGCTGTGCGGTCAGGTCCTGGAAGAAGCCGTGCACCTCGACGGGTGTGCCGTCGGCGTCCGTCTGGGCCTCGGCGACGATCCGCAGGTGCCGGACTCCGCGCCCGGTGGTGATCCGGAACGGCTGGTCGACGGCCTCCCCCTCGCTCAGCAGCCGTTCGACGGCGGCACTCAGCTGGTGGAGGTCGTCGGGGACTACGTGACCCCGAAGTTCCTCCAGTGGCACCGGCCCCCGGCCCGGATCCCGGTCGAAGATCGCATAGACCTGATCGGACCAGGTGACGGTATCGGTGACCAGGTTCCAGCCCGCCCAGCCGAGGTTGCCGAGGCGCTGCATGTCGGCCAGCCTGCGGATCTCGCGCTGGCTGCCGTCATGGCAGACCCAGGAGACCACCAGGTGGTCCCCGAGTCTGGACGCCCGGACCGAGTAGACGGACTGCCGGGGGACCCCGGCGACCACTTCCTCGTAGGTGAAGGGTTCCCCCTCGTACCTGGTTCCGGTGGTGAGCGCCTTGAGGTACCCCTCCCAGAGGTCGGTGCCCGCCACGGTGGGGTACGTCTCCAGGATCCGGCGGCCCACGAGCTCCTTGCCGCGCCGGCCGGCCACGTCCACGGATTCGGGCGCCGCCGCGTCGATGCGGTAGTCCTCCACCTCACCCGTCTCCGAGCGCAGGGGGGTGAGCAGGGTCGCGGGTCCGGCCATGGTGTCCAGGATCAGCTGGACCGTCGCCGCGTAGTCTCCACCGGCCGCTCCCTCGCCCTCCGGGTCGCGGGCTCGTTCCGGCGCCCCCAGCGGCCCCGCGCACAGCCGGGTGGCCTGGCGCAGCAACGCCCGGGTGTCGGCGGCGAAGGGGCCCGCCCGGGTGCGCAGGAACCCGATGGCCGCCCTCGCGGGCCCGTCGTCCGGCAAGGGGATCCAGGCGCGCGCCGGCCACCGCTCCGGCGGGTCCCCGATCAGCAAATAGCGCCGGGCGTCCTGTTCGGGGTCCTCCAGCCAGAGGGCACGGCGGCCGGCGATCGCTTCGAGGGCGGCGACCCCGCTCAGCGGCGGAATGTGGCGCCACTGCTCGGCCAGCGCCCCGTCGATTCCGGCGCTGCCGGCCAGATCCAGGCTCCCGGCGGCGGCCACGGTGTAGATCATCACCGCGTCCACGTCGGTGGCCCCGCCCAGTACGGTCACCAGCAGCTCCGCGATGTCATCGCCGCCGTGCGCCGCGGCCAGACCGTCGGCGAGCCGCGCCAGCAGGCCGTTCAGCTCGCCGCCACGGTCGTGGCGGCGACGCACGAGATGGCGGCGACGGCTCAGCGCCGAGGTGCTCGGCTGTTTCCCGGTACGCGCGGCCGAGGCCGTGGGCAGGGAGATCCTCGCGGTCCCCTGCGACCGGCGCACGCGGACCTGCCCCAGCGTGATCCAGCACTCCTCCAGGACGGAACCGCCGCGCCGGCCCGCCCGTTCGAGGAGCAGCTCGTAGGCCGATTCGGCGCTGACGCCCGCCTGGGCCATGAGTACGCCCTTGGCCCGCTCGACCACCGCCGAGGTCACGGCGACGCCTTCGAGGTCGACGACTTCCGACCGGAGTCTGGCCACGACCCTGGCGAGCGCCACCACCTCGGGTGCGGCGCCCTCACCCACGGGTGCGGCATCGCCCTTCACTCCTTGAGCATGGCACGCCCTCTCCCCGCCCGCCCGGATGCGGTCCGGCGGCCCTCACGCATCACGCGGGCCCACCCACCTCGTCCCCTTCCGGCTCGTCTTCCCGCCCGGCTTCTCGGGCTGCTGCGGACGGTCCAGCCTGCTGGCTTCGTCCGTGTCGGCCGCGGACGTGGTCCCGTCGTCGGGGCGGTCGGCCCGCGCCCCGTCCTCGCGGCGGCCCGCCCGCGCCGTGCGGTGCCGGTCCGGTTTCCGGCCGCCTTCCAGCGGCACTCCGCCCGCTCCACCCTGCTCGTCCATGGCCGTCCTCCTCGCCAGAGCTCTACGGGAGCCCCGCGGGCCGCGGCAGCCCCGCTCGAACGGCTGCCCCGCTCCGGGCCGCGCAAACCGGTGGCACGCGCACGGTCCTGCGTCGGCCGCGCCCGGCTGGGTAGGCGCCCACTGCGGGGTGCGGCCTCGGCCTCATGGCTGCGACGGGGGTCGCACTCCGTCGTCAAGGACGGACGGTACGCACGGAGAGGGGCCGACCATGAGCACGCACGACATCTGGGTCTGGGGTCACGAGGACACCACGGGCTACTCGAAGGGGATCGACCTCGTCGGGTACAAGGTGGAGGCCACCGACGGTGGCATCGGGAAGGTCGACAAGCACTCCGAGGAGGTCGGCGCGTCCCTCATCGTCGTGGACACCGGTATGTGGATCTTCGGCAAGCACGTCCTGCTGCCGGCCGGCGTCATCACCCGGATCGACACGGCCACACGGACCGTCCACGTCGACCGGAGCAAGGAACAGATCAAGGACGCACCGGAATTCGACGCTTCGGAGTACGACACCGGACCCAGCTATCTGGAGCAGTTCGCCCGGTATTACAACCAGCCCCACATGTGAGTCCGCCGACCCCTCAGTGGGCCCGGGCCTGCCCCGAGGTGGCGGGCCCGGGGCCGGGTGGCCGGGCTCAGGTGATGGGCTCGGGCGCCGGCACGGGTCCCGGGAGGGGCCCCGGCCGGGGATGCGGCTCGGGCCGCGGTACGGGCGACGGGACCGGCGCGGGCTGCGGAGGCGCCGGCGGGACCGGATCCGGGCCGGGTGCCGGTACCGGGCCCGGCAGGGGCCCGGGTTGCGGTCCCGGGCCGGGGCCCGGCGTCGGGGTCGGGCTGGGCGGCACCGGGTCGTTGGGCGGCGTCCCCATGGACGCCGCCGCGCCCGGTACCCGCTGGGGCGTGCAGCTCTTCGCGTTCGTCACGATGCGTCCGATCGTTCGTCCGGGAACCGGCGGCAGGCTTTCCGGCCGTGCACGGTCCTTGGTGCGGGCCGCGCGGTCCGCCGCCTCACGGCAGCACGCGCAGCATCCCGCGCCTACCCCCGGCGCCGAGGCGTAGACATCCGGACCACAGCGGGACCCGCGCGGCTGCCCAGCACGGGATCAGGCGACCGCCCCGCCCCTGACCCGGGTCACGTGGACCGCACGGTGCCGCCGAGCGGCCCTGCCGGAAAGCGCGTACGGGTGACAAGGGCAGCGGGGTGCGCGCGCTCACCGGCGGACGTGGCGAAGCATCTCTGGCGGCCGGTCACGCGCCGGCCCCGCACCGCCGATCCGGCCGGGCAACTCCGCGCCGTGGCACCGGTCCGTCGCAGGGAGTCCCCGTGCACGTCCTGCTCGTCGCGAGCGCCTTCAACAGTCTCACCCAGCGGGTCCACGCCGAGCTGCGCGATCGCGGCCACAGCGTCGCCGTGGAGCTGGCGCTCCCCCAGGCCGATCTGGCGGCGTCCGTCCGGCACCACCGCCCCGAGCTGATCGTCGCGCCGATGCTGACCTCGGCCGTACCGGAGGAGGTGTGGTCCGCCCACACCTGCCTGATCGTGCACCCCGGTCCGGTCGGGGACCGGGGTCCCTCCTCGCTCGACCGGGGGGTACTGGACGGGGTCCCGCGGTGGGGCGTCACCGTCCTGCAGGCCAACGCGGAGATGGACGCCGGCGACGTGTGGGCCTCGGTGGAGTGCCCCGGGCCGGACCCGGACGGGTCGAAGAGCACCTGGTACCGGGGCGAGGTGGCCGACGCGGCCCTGGAGGCCGTCCTGCTCGCCGTGGACCGCTACGCCGGCGGAACGTACGTCCCCGAGCCGCAGACCGAGGGCCTGGCCCGCCCCCTGCTGCGCCAGGAGCACCGGCGGATCGACTGGCAGCGGGACGGTACCGAGCGGGTGCTGCGCACCTTGCGCGCGGCGGACTCCCGGCCCGGTGTACGGGACGAGCTGCTCGGCGGCGCCTGGTACCTGCACGGCGGCCATCCGGAGGACCGGCTGCGCGGCCGGCCCGGCGAACTGCTGGCGACCAGGGCGGGGGCGATCTGCCGGGCCACCGTCGACGGAGCCGTGTGGATCCCGGAGCTGCGGGCCCACCGCTCCCCGGGGCAGCCGGCCGCGCCCAAACTCCCCGCCGCCCTCGCGCTCGGGGACCTGCTCCCGGAGCTGCCGGAGCTGCCGGAGCCGGCCGCCCCGGCGGAAGCCGGCCGGGGCCCCCGGCCCCGCACCTGGTCCGACATCGGCTATCACGAGGAGGGCGGGGCCGGGTTCCTGTCGTTCTCCTTCCCCGGCGGCGCGATGAGCACCGCCCACTGCCGGCGCCTGCTGGCCGCCTACCGTGCGGCCTGCGCCCGGCCGACTTCGGTGCTCGTGCTCGGCGGTGGACGGGACTTCTTCTCCAACGGGATCCACCTGGGCGTCATCGAGGCCGCCGCGGATCCCGCCGAGGAGTCCTGGGCCAACATCAACGCCATGGACGACCTGGTGGAGGCCGTCCTGACCACCACCGACCGGCTGGTGATCTCCGCGCTGGGCGGCAACGCGGCCGCCGGAGGCGCCGTGCTGGCCCTGGCCGCCGACGAGGTGTGGTGCCGCTCCGGTGTGGTCCTCAATCCGCACTACCGGCTGATGGGCCTGTACGGATCGGAGTTCTGGACGTACACCCTGCCGCGCCGGATCGGCTCCGCCGGTGCGGAGCACCTGACCGCGCAGGCCCTGCCGCTGAGCGCCGGGGCGGCCCGGCGGCTGGGCCTGGTCGACCGGACGGTCGCCTGCCCGCCCGCGCAGTTCGCGGACCGGGCCTCGGCCCTCGCCGCCCGGCTCGCCGGCCACCCCGCCACCGCCTCCCGGATCGCCGTGAAGAAGGCGCGGCGGGAGCTGGACGAGGAGCGGCGGCCGCTGGCCTCCTACCGGGCGGCCGAGCTGGAGCGGATGCGGCGGACCTTCTTCGACCCGCAGGCCCCGTACCACGCGCTGCGCCGGGCCTTCGTGGGCAAGGTGCGCCCGGACACGACCCCGCCGCACCTGACGCGCTCCGTACCGGCCCGGCACGGCGCGCCGCCGTCCGCTCGACCGGGCTCGTCCCCGGCCTCGTCCCCGGCCTCGTCACCGGGTTCGTCCCCGGGCTCCGTCACCGGACCGGGTGTACATGACGAGGCACCCCTCCCCGGCGGGTGCTAGCAAGAAAGGTGGGGCCGATGAGCCCCTCGCGGTGACGGGCCCCCTTCGCGGGCCCCGCCGCCGCTCCTCCCCCTCCCCCTCCCCAAGGAGGCCTCCGCATGGACGCAGCAACTCCGGCCCCGGTGGCAGACGACCCGCCGGCGGACGACCCCTTGATCCACATCCTCTGGATCAACGCGGGCCTGAGCTGTGACGGCGACTCCGTGTCCCTGACCGCCGCGATGCAGCCGAGCATCGAGGAGATCGTGACGGGGACGCTGCCCGGGCTGCCCCGGATCGCCGTGCACTGGCCGCTGATCGACTTCGAGTGCGGTCCCGTCGGGGGCGCGGACACGTTCATCGAGTGGTTCTTCAAGGGCGAGCGGGGCGAGATCGATCCGTTCGTTCTGGTGGTCGAGGGCTCCATCCCCAACGAGAAGATCAAGTCCGAGGGCTACTGGTGCGGTTTCGGCGACGATCCGGCGACCGGCCAGCCCATCACCACCAGCGAGTGGATCGACCGGCTGGCGCCCAAGGCCCTCGCCGTGGTGGCCATCGGCACCTGCGCCACGTACGGCGGCATCCACGCGATGGAGGGCAATCCGACGGGTGCGATGGGCCTGCCCGACTACCTGGGCTGGGACTGGAAGTCGCACGCCGGTATCCCCATCGTGTGCGTGCCGGGCTGCCCGATCCAGCCGGACAACTTCTCCGAGACCCTGACCTACCTGCTCTACCAGGCGGCCGGCTCGGCCCCGATGATCCCGCTGGACGACAAGCTGCGGCCCACGTGGCTGTTCGGCAACACGGTGCACGAGGGGTGCGACCGGGCCGGTTACTACGAGCAGGGCGAGTTCGCGGAGACCTACGACTCCCCCAAGTGCCTGGTGAAGATCGGCTGTTGGGGCCCGGTGGTCAAGTGCAACGTGCCCAAGCGCGGCTGGATGAACGGCATCGGCGGCTGTCCGAACGTGGGCGGCATCTGCATCGCCTGCACGATGCCGGGCTTCCCCGACAAGTTCATGCCGTTCATGGACGAACCGCCGGGGGCCAAGGTCTCCACCAAGGCCAGCGGCGCGTACGGCGCCGTGATCCGCAGGCTCCGGGCGATCACCCTGCACACCGTCGACCAGGAGCCCAAGTGGCGCCACACCGGCGAGAAGCTCACGACGGGCTACCGCCCGCCCTGGTGAAGCCGGGCCGTTCTGCCCCCGCCCACCCCGCACACCTCCTCCACCCGCGCTGACGAAGGGTCACGGCACACGATGCAACCGAAGACGAAAGCGGCCGGCGACGGCAGCGGCCTGGTCGAGATGGCATGGGATCCGATCACCCGGATCGTGGGCAGTCTCGGCATCCACACGAAGATCGACTTCAAGCAGAAGCGGGTCGCCGAGTGCTACAGCACCTCGTCGGTCTTCCGTGGCTACAGCGTCTTCATGCGCGGCAAGGACCCCCGTGACGCGCACTTCATCACCAGCCGCATCTGCGGGATCTGCGGCGACAACCACGCCACGTGTTCCGTGTACGCGCAGAACATGGCCTACGGGGTGAAGCCCCCGCACCTCGCCGAATGGATCATCAACCTCGGCGAGTCCGCGGAGTACATGTTCGACCACAACATCTTCCAGGAGAACCTGGTCGGGGTCGACTACTGCGAGAAGATGGTCCGCGAGACCAACCCCGGGGTCCTGGAGCTGGCCGAGCGGACCGCCGCCCCGCACGCGGGAGAGCACGGCTACCGCACCATCGCCGACATCATGCGCTCGCTCAACCCCATCGAGGGCGAGTTCTACCGCGAGGCCCTCCAAGTCAGCCGCTACACGCGGGAGATGTTCTGCCTGATGGAGGGCCGTCACGTGCACCCCTCCACGCTCTACCCGGGCGGCGTCGGCACCATCGCCTCGGTCCAGCTCTTCACCGACTACATGAGCCGCCTGATGCGGTACGTGGAGTTCATGAAGAAGGTGGTCCCCCTGCACGACGACCTGTTCGACTTCTTCTACGAGGCCCTGCCCGGCTACGAGGAAGTGGGCCGGCGACGCGTCCTGCTGGGCTGCTGGGGCGCCCTCAACGACCCCGAGTACTGCGACTTCACGTACGCCAACATGACCGACTGGGGACGGAAGATGTTCGTCACCCCGGGCGTGGTGGTGGACGGCAAGCTGGTCACCAACGACCTCACCGAGATCAATCTGGGCATCCGCATCCTGCTGGGCAGCTCGTACTACGACGACTGGCAGGGGCAGGAGCAGTTCGTCACGCACGACCCGCTCGGCAACCCGGTGGACCCGCGCCACCCGTGGAACCAGCACACCATCCCGGCCCCGCAGAAGCGGAACTTCGACGACAAGTACAGCTGGGTCATGTCGCCGCGCTGGTTCGACGGCAAGGATCACCTGGCCCTCGACACCGGCGGCGGCCCCATCGCCCGGCTCTGGTCCACGGCGCTGTCCGGGCTGGTGGACGTCGGCTACGTCAAGGCCACCGGGCACAGCGTGGTCATCAACCTGCCGAAGACGATGACCAAGCCCGAGACCACCTTCGAGTGGCGGATCCCCAAGTGGAGCAACGCCCTGGAGCGCAACCGGGCCCGCACCTACTTCCAGGCGTACGCGGCCGCCATCGCGCTGCACTGCGCCGAGAAGGGCCTCGCGGAGGTGCGTGCAGGACGCACCCAGACCTGGGAGAAGTTCGAGGTGCCGGACCAGGCGGTCGGCGTCGGCTTCACCGAGGCCGTACGGGGCGTCCTGTCGCACCACATGGTGATCCGCGACGGGAAGATCGCCAACTACCACCCGTATCCGCCGACTCCGTGGAACGCCAGCACCCGGGACACCTTCGGCACTCCGGGGCCGTACGAGGACGCCGTGCAGAACACCCCCATCTTCGAGGAGAACACCCCGGAGAACTTCAAGGGAATCGACATCATGCGGGCGGTCCGCAGCTTCGACCCGTGCCTGCCGTGCGGGGTGCACATGTACGTCGGCGGCGGCAAGACCGTCAAGAACATGCACGTCCCCACCGGCCTGAGCGGACTGGGCGGATGAGCGCCGCACGCACGGGCGTCGCGGTCGACGCCCGGGAGGCCGGGCGCCGGGTGGACGAGGTCCTCGACCGGCTCGCCGCCACGGGCGACCGGGCGGCCTGCGCCGCCGCCGAGGAACTGGTCCGCGGACTCATGGAGTTCTACGGGGCGGGGCTCGCCCGGATCACCGAGCGGCTCGGCGAGCACGGCCTGGCCCCGCTGCTGGACGACGAGCTCGTCGCGAGCCTGCTGGCCCTGCACGACCTGAACCCCGAGGACGTGCGCGTCCGGATCGGGCGGGCGCTGCGGTCCGCGCCGGACGCCGCCGAGCTGATCGGCTTCGACGCGGACTCGGGGGTCCTGCGACTGAGCGTCCCCGCCGGCGGCGGCTGCGGCTGCGGCGGCGCGGACGCCGACTCCACCGGAGTGCCGCGCGGGGTGGCGGACGCCCTGGCGGCCTTCGCGCCCGAAGTGACCTCCGTGGAGGTGGAGAAGGCGGCTCCCGCCCCGGCCCTCCTGCAGATCGGCGCCCGCCCGCAGACCCCGGCACGGGTCCGGTGACGGCGCCCGCCCCGGCCGCGCGCGGCCTGCGCCGGTTCGCCGGCGCGCGCCCGCCGCGCCCCGAGACCTGCGAACTGTGCGGGGTGGCGGTCGCCGAGGACGCGCACCGCCACTTGGTGGAGACCGAGCGGCGGGCCCTGGTCTGCGCGTGCACCGCCTGCGCACTGCTCTTCGACCGGCCCGGGGCGGCCACCGGCCGGTTCCGCGCCGTGCCCGACCGCTACCTCACCGACCCGGAGCATCCGCTCGGCGACGGGGCCTGGGAGGCTCTCCAGATCCCCGTCGGGGTGGCCTTCCTGTTCCGCAACGCCGCACTCGACCGGCTGGTCGCCCTCTACCCGAGCCCCGCCGGAGCCACCGAGAGCGAACTCGACGCCGAGACCTGGCAGCACGTGCTCGGCGCCGGGCGGCTGGCCGGCCTGCTGGAACCCGACGTGGAGGCCCTGCTGCTGCACCGCGCGCAGGGCCGTACCACCTGCCACCTGGTCCCCATCGACATCTGCTACGAGCTGGTGGGCCGGATGCGGATGCTCTGGCAGGGCTTCGACGGGGGCGCGGAGGCCCGGGAGGCACTGCGCGTGTTCTTCGAGCGGGTGGAGCGGCGGGCCCGGGTGCTCGCCCCGGCGGAAGCGCTGGATCCGGTGGATCCGGTGGATCCGGTGGAAGCGGGGCGGCGGCCGTGACGGACTTCGCCTTCGCCTGCACCGGGGTGCGCGCCGATCCGTACGCCGCCGGACCCACCCTGGTGTTCCGGCTGCGGCTCACCGCCTCGCCCGGGGTGCGCGTGCACGCCGTCGCCCTGCGCTGCCAGCTCCGCGTGGAGCCGGCCAAGCGCCGCTACGGACCGGCCGAGGCCGATGGTCTCGCCGACCTGTTCGGCGAGCCCTCCCGCTGGGGATCCACCCTCCAGCCGGTGCAGTTCGCGCAGGTCGCGGTGATGGTCCCGAGCTTCACCGGGGAGACCGAGATCGACCTCGTGGTGCCGTGCAGCTACGACATGGACATCGCGGCGACCCGGTACTTCGCGGCGCTCCGGGACGGTGAGGTCCCGATGCTGATGCTGTTCTCGGGGACCGCCTTCACCGGCGCGGGCGGCTTCCACGTCGAACCGGTGCCCTGGGACCGCGAGGCCTCGTACCGGATGCCCGTGGCCGTGTGGCGGGAGATGGTCGAGCAGCACTTCCCCGGGTGCGGCTGGCTGCGGCTGCCCGCCGACACGATGGCCGACCTGCTCGCCTTCCGCTCGCGGCACGCGCTCCCCTCCTGGGAGGCCACCGTGCGCACCCTCCTGGACACCGCGGCCGGGCCGGCGCCCGCCCCGTTCCGGCTGGGGGCGCCGCCGCCGCTCGTGACCGAGAGGACCGCGCCGTGACCACGACCGCCCCGGCCCCCGCCGGCGCCCCGGACTCCCGTTTCGCCACGGCCCGGCAGGTGGCCGACGCCGTCCTCTTCGAGGGGTACGTCCTCTACCCGTACCGGGCCTCCGCGGCGAAGAACCGGATGCGCTGGCAGTTCGGCGTGCTCGTGCCGCCCGCCTGGGCCCCCGCCCACGGGGAGCACTCCTTCCAGCGGACCGAGATCCTGCTGGAGCCCCGGCGCGCGGCGACGCTCTGCGTGGAGCTGCGCTTCCTGCACGCGCAGCGGCGTACGGTCCAACGTGCCCGAGCCGACGGCTCGTTCGAGGACGTGGCCGAACTCCAGCTGGCCGACCGGGTACTGGTCCCCTGGGACGAGGGGACCGAGGAACGGGTCGAGTTGTCCGTGACCGTTGCCGAACTGGCGGACGCCGAGGCCGTGTTCCCCTTCTCCCGGCCCGCCCGCGAGGAGGCCGAGCCGGTCCTCGACGCCGATGGACGCACGGTCGGCCGCCTGGTGAGGCGTACGGAGCGGATCGACGGGGTCCTGCGCCTGCGCACCGCCGAACTCGAAGGCCCGTACCGGGTGTCGAAGCTGACCGCCGTGGTGGAGAACACCAGCCCGTGGGCCCCGGCGGATCCGTCCGTGACCCGGGAGGAGGCGCTGCCCCGCTCCTTGGTCGCAGCCCACCTCCTGCTGGCGCTGGGCTCCGGTTCCTTCCTGTCGATGACCGACCCGCCCGAGTGGGCCAAGGGGGCGGTCGCGGGCTGCGAGAACCGCCACACCTGGCCCGTCCTGGCGGGCGAGCCGGGCCGCACGGACGTGGTCCTGTCCTCCCCGATCATCCTGGAGGACCACCCGGCCATCGCCCCCGAGAGCGCCGGGGCCATGTACGACGCCACCGAGATCGACGAGATCCTCGCCCTGCGCACCGCGGCCCTCACCGACCAGGAGAAGCGGGAGGCCCGCGGGACGGATCCCCGCGCGGCCGCCGTGATCGAGCTGGCCGATTCGATGCCGCCAGAGGTACTGGAGCGACTGCACGGGGCCGTACGGGGCCTGCGCGACATCACCGGCGAGGCCGCCGCGCCGGACGCGGACGAGCTGTTCCGGCCCGGGACGCCCTGGTGGGACCCGGCCGGTGCGGACTCCGCGGCGCCCGTACCCGAGCACGTGACGGTCGACGGCGTCCGGGTGGGCGTCGGAAGTCGTGTGGTGCTGCGCCCGGGGCTGCGGCGGACCGACGCCCAGGACCTGTTCCTCCAGGGCCGCACCGCCCAGGTGGAGGCGGTCCTGCACGATGTCGACGGAGGGGTGCACCTCGCCGTCACCGTGGAGGGCGATCCGGGCGCCGACATCCGCCGGGAACAGGGCCGGTTCCTGTACTTCCAGCCGGACGAGGTGGCCCCCGAGGAGCGGACGTGAGGGCCGGGGTGAGCGGCCGCACCCTGATCGCGGGCATCGGCAACGTCTTCCTCGGCGACGACGGCTTCGGCGTGGAGACCCTGCGGGCCCTGTCGGCGCACCCCCTGCCGCAGCACGTGGAGGCGGTGGACTTCGGAGTCCGCGGGGTCCACCTCGCCTACCAGCTGCTGGACGGCTACGACACGGTCGTCCTCGTCGACGCCACCGCGCGCGGCGGGGCCCCCGGCACCCTGTACCTGATCGAGGTCGGCGAGGAGGACGTGGGCGCTCCCCCGGGCGGGGCCTCCCTCGACGGCCACGACATGTCGCCCGCCACCGTCCTCGCCCTGCTGGACACCCTGTGCGCCGGAACCGGCGCCGAGGCGCCCCGGCGCGTGCTCGTCCTCGGGTGCGAACCCGCCTGCGTCGAGGAGGGCATCGGGCTGAGCGCGCCCGTCGCCGACGCCGTGCCGGAGGCCGTGCGCGCGCTCCTGGACCTGCTCGCGCAGGAGGAGCCGTACACACACCCGAGAGGGACGACCCGAACCGCCGAGAACTGAGGAGCACCCCATGAAGAAGGTCGTCGTCGGCGGGGCAGCCGCCCTGGCCCTGGTCGCCGTCCTCAAGCAGGTCCTGCCCGACATCAGGCGCTACTTGCGCATCCGCCGCATGTGAACGCGTACGCCCCGGCCTCCGAATGGAGTACGGGGCGTACGGGCTCCCGGCGTGCCCGGCCGTGCCGCCCCGGTCCTGCCGGTGTAATGAGCCCCGGCAGGACGGAGACCGAATCCGATGCACGAGATGTCGATCGCCATGGCCGTCGTGGGCCAGGTGGAAGAGGCGGCCCCGGAGGCCGGCAGCACCGTGAGCCGAGTGGAGCTCCAGGTCGGCGAGTTGGCCGGAGTGGTCCCGGACGCACTCGGCTTCTGCTTCGAACTGGCCTGCGCCGGAACGGTCCTGGAAGGGGCCGAGCTCGTCGTCCGGTCAGTGCCGGCCCGCGCGCGCTGCGGCGCCTGCACGGCCGACTGGGCCGTGGGGATGCCCCCCGACCTGTGCTGTCCCACGTGCGGCAGGGCCACGGAGGTGGAGCTGCTCTCCGGGCGCGAGCTCCGCATCCTGACGGTCACCTGGGAGGACGCGCCGTCCACCGAAGGTGCCGCGGCCGCCCTGGCCCCCTGCCGAGCCCCGATCTCCGAGGAGGCCTGACCCATGTGCCGAGTGGTCGACCTGCAACAGGCGGTACTCGCCAAGAACGACGGGGCCGCGCAGGCCCTGCGCGCCGAACTCACCGCCCGCGGCACGACGGTGGTCAACATGCTGTCCAGTCCGGGCAGCGGCAAGACCGCGCTGCTGGAGCGGGAACTGCTGCTCGCGGGGGAACGCGGGGTGGCCGTGGCCGCGCTGACCGCCGACCTGGCCACCGAGAACGACGCCGTCCGGCTGGCCCGTTCGGGCGCGCCGGTCAAGCAGGTGCTCACCGACGGGCTCTGCCATCTGGAAGCCGTGATGCTGGGCCGCCACCTGCACGGCTGGCTGCCGGAGGACACACGGCTGCTCTTCGTCGAGAACGTCGGCAATCTGGTCTGCCCGGCCTCCTACGACCTCGGGGAGTCACTGCGCGTGGTCCTCGCGTCCGTGACCGAGGGCGAGGACAAGCCGCTGAAGTACCCGACGGCCTTCGGGCTGGCCCAGCTCGTCCTCGTCACCAAGACCGACATCGCGCGGGCCGTCGAGTTCGACGAGGCGGCCTTCCGCGCGAACGTCCAGCAGGTGAATCCGGGGGTGGAGGTGGTCCTCACCTCGGCCCGCACCGGCGAGGGCCTCGGCCTCCTGCTGGACCGGGCGCAGGCGGTCGGAGCGGGAGCCGCGGCGCACACGCCGGTGATGGCCCGCGCGTGCGCTGCGCCGCAGAGCGGCGGTGCGGACGACGGCCACGGCCACGGCCACATCCACGGACACGGGGACGGGCACGGCGACAGCCACAGCCACAACCACCCGCACCTGGCCGGGGACGGGCACGATCACGGGCACGGGCACGGCCATGACCACGACCACGGCCCGGGCCACGCGACGACGCCGGCACCCGCTCCGGCGGCGGCGCGGGCACACGGGCAGATCCGCTGATGGAGTCCGTGCAGCGCCGCCGGGTCACCGTCCAGGGCGTGGTGCAGGGCGTCGGCTTCCGGCCGTACGTCTACGCCCGCGCGACGGGACTCGGTCTGGCCGGGCACGTCACCAACACGCCCGAGGGAGTGGTGACCGAGATCGAGGGGGCGGCCGCCGCCGTCTCCGCGTTCTGCGAGCGCCTCGCGGCGGACGCACCGCCACTGGCCGTGGTGGACACCGTGGACCACTGCGAGGTGCCGGTGGTCGGCGGCGCCGGATTCGCGATCATCGCCTCCCGGAGCGGCGGCCCGTCCCGGACCCTGGTCTCCCCGGACACGGCCACGTGCGCCGCCTGCCTCGCGGAAATGGCGGATCCGGCCGACCGCCGCCACCGCCACCCCTTCATCACGTGCACGCACTGCGGTCCCCGCTTCACGATCGTCACCGGACTGCCCTACGACCGCGCGCACACCACCATGGCCGGCTTCCCGATGTGCCCCGACTGCGCCCGCGAGTACGCCGATCCGGCCGACCGGCGCTTCCACGCGCAGCCCGTCGCCTGCCCGGCCTGCGGTCCCCGGCTGCGGCTGCTGGTCGCCGACGGCGGGCGGGACCGGTACGAGCTCACCGGTACGGATCCGGTCGCCGAAGCACGCCGCATGCTGGCCCGGGGCGCGATCCTGGCGGTCAAGGGGCTCGGCGGCTACCACCTGGCCTGCGATGCCACCCGTCCGGAGGCCGTGGCGGAGCTGCGCCGGCGCAAGTCCCGCGGTGACAAGCCGTTCGCCGTGATGGCGCGCGACCTCGCCGCGGCCGAGCGGCTGGCACACATCGGCCCGGAGGAGCGTGCCCTGCTCACCGGCGGCGTCCGGCCCATCGTGCTGCTCCGCAGGCGGGCCGGGGTCCCCGGAGCGGCCGAGGAGGTCGCTCCGCGCAGCCCCGACCTCGGCGTCATGCTCCCGTACACCCCGCTCCACCACCTGCTGTTCGGGCTGCCCGGCGATCCCCCGGGGCCCACCCTGCTCGTCATGACCAGCGGGAACCTCGCGGGCGAGCCCATCGTCACCGAGGAGGGCGAGGCCCTGGAGCGGCTGGCCGGGATCGCCGACGGCTGGCTCACGCACGACCGGCCCATCCACGTGCCGTGCGACGACTCCGTGGTGCGGGTCTGCGACGGCGCCCCGCTGCTGGTCCGGCGCTCGCGCGGCTACGCCCCGCTGCCGCTGCCGCTGCCGTTTCCGGTTCCCGCGACGCTGGCGACGGGGGGCGATCTGAAGAACGCCCTCTGCCTCGGGGAGGGCCGCCGGGCCTGGCTGTCCGCGCACATCGGCGACATGGACGACCTGGCGACCCAGATGGCCTTCGAACGGGCCGGAGGACAGCTGGAGTCCGTCACCGGGGTCGCGCCCGTCCTGCTGGCCGCCGACCGTCATCCCGGGTACCGGTCGGGCCGGTGGGCCGTCCGCAACGCGGGGGGCCGGCCGCTGGTGCGCGTACAGCACCATCACGCGCACATCGCGTCGGCGCTGGCCGAACACGGCCTGGACGGCGCCCGCCGGGTGATCGGCGTCGCGTTCGACGGCACCGGCTACGGGGACGACGGCGCGGTGTGGGGCGGCGAGGTGCTCCTCGCCGACTACGCCGGGTACACCCGCTTCGCCCACCTCGCCTACGTGCCGCTGCCCGGCGGCGACGCCGCGGTGCACCGGCCGTACCGGATGGCCCTGTCGCACCTGCGGGCGGCGGGCATCGCCTGGGATCCGGACCTGCCCTGCGCGATCAGCTGCCCGGAGGATGAATTCCGGCTCTTGGCAAGGCAGTTGGAGCTCGGCCTGAACTGCGTGCCGACCTCCAGCATGGGACGCCTCTTCGACGCCGTGTCCTCACTGGCGGGCATCTGCCAGCGATCCGGGTACGAGGCCCAGGCCGCCATGGAGCTGGAGTCCGCCGCACTGCGGGCGACGGGACGGGTGCGGCAAGCGGCGGCGGATCCCGGCCCCGGTCCGTACGCCTTCACCCTGGACTCCCCCGCTCCCGGCGGCGAGGGTCCCGTCACCGCGGATCCGGCGCCCCTGCTGGTGTCGGTGGTCTCCGACGTGCGGGCAGGGGTGGATCCGTCCGTGATCGCGGCCCGCTTCCACGACGCCGCCACCGCGCTCGTCGCCGACCTGTGCGTCCTGGCCCGCGAGCGGCACGGACTGGACACGGTGGCGCTGACCGGCGGGGTCTTCGCCAACACCCTGCTGTCCTCGGCATGCGCCCGCGCGCTGCGCGAGCGCGGCTTCACCGTACTGCGGCACCGCCAGGTCCCGCCGAACGACGGCGGGCTGGCACTCGGTCAGCTCATGGTGGCGGCCGCCCGCGGCGCCACCGACCCCCCACAGCGAGGAGAGGCCCATGTGCTTGGCGGTACCCGGCAGAGTGCTTGACATCGCGGACAAGGACGGCACCCGCATGGCCACCGTCGACTTCGGCGGCGTACAGAAGGAGGTGTGCCTGGAGTACCTGCCCGACCTCCGGGTCGGCGAGTACGCCATCGTCCACGTGGGCTTCGCCCTGCAGCGTCTCGACGAGGAGTCGGCCAAGCAGACTCTTGAGCTGTTCGCGGAACTCGGCATGCTCCAGGAGGAGTTCGGCGACCCGTGGGAGCTCGCGGCCGATGCCGCCGACGGTGGCGATGGCGGCGAGGGAGGTCCGCGGTGAAGTACATCGACGAGTTCCAGGATCCCGCCCTCGCGCGGCGGCTCCTGGACGAGATCCACTCCACGGTGACCCGGCCCTGGGCGCTGATGGAGGTGTGCGGCGGCCAGACCCACACCATCATCCGGCACGGGATCGACCAACTCCTCCCTGATCAAGTGGAGTTGATTCACGGGCCGGGCTGTCCCGTCTGCGTCACCCCGCTGGAGGTCATCGACAAGGCGCTGGAGATCGCCTCCCGGCCGGGCGTGATCTTCTGCTCCTTCGGAGACATGCTCCGGGTGCCGGGGACCGGCCGGGACCTGTTCCGGGTCCGCAGCGAGGGTGGCGACGTACGGGTGGTCTACTCTCCGCTCGACGCCCTGACCATCGCCCGGCAGAACCCGGACCGGGAGGTGGTGTTCTTCGGCATCGGCTTCGAGACCACCGCCCCGCCGAACGCGATGACGGTCCACCAGGCGAAGCGGCTCGGCATCCCCAACTTCAGCCTGCTGGTCTCGCACGTGCGGGTCCCCCCGGCCATCGAGGCCATCATGCAATCCCCCAGCTGCCGGGTGCAGGGATTCCTCGCCGCCGGGCACGTGTGCAGCGTGATGGGGATGGCGGAGTACCCGGAGCTCGCGGCGCGGTATCAAGTGCCCATCGTGGTCACGGGCTTCGAGCCGCTGGACATCCTCGAAGGCGTACGGCGGACCGTGCTCCAGCTCGAACGGGGCGAGCACACCGTGGAGAACGCCTACGAGCGCGCCGTCCGCCCCGAGGGCAATCCCGCCGCCCTCGCCATGCTGGAGGACGTCTTCGAGGTGACGGACCGGGCCTGGCGCGGGATCGGGGTGATCCCGGACAGCGGCTGGCGCCTGTCGGAGCGCTACCGGGAGTTCGACGCCGAGCACCGATTCTCGGTCACCGGGATCACCACGCGGGAACCCGCCGAGTGCCGCAGCGGCGAGGTGCTCCAGGGGCTCATCAAACCGCACGAGTGCGAGGCCTTCGGCACGCTGTGCACGCCGCGTAACCCCCTCGGCGCCACGATGGTCTCCAGCGAGGGCGCCTGCGCCGCGTACTACCTCTACCGCCGGCTCGACCTCCAGGCCGCGCCGGCCGCCCCGACGACGCCGCTGGAGGCGAGCCCCGTTGGCTGAGACCGCACCCGCCAGGACGGCACCCGCCGAGACCGCACCCCTGGACATCAACGGCTGGACCTGCCCGGCCCCGCTGCGCGACCACCCCCGGGTGGTGATGGGCCACGGCGGAGGCGGCGCGCTGTCCGCCGAGCTCGTCCAGCACCTCTTCCTCCCGGAGTTCGGCGGCCCCGCCCTCGCCCAGCTCGGGGACTCCGCCGCGCTCTCCCTCGGGGGCGTGCGGCTGGCCTTCTCCACGGACTCCTACGTCGTGCGCCCGCTGTTCTTCCCGGGCGGCTGCATCGGTGACCTCGCGGTCAACGGCACGGTCAACGACCTGGCCATGTCGGGGGCCGAACCGGCCTACCTCTCCTGCGGGTTCATCCTGGAGGAGGGCGTGGAGATGTCCGTCGTCTCGCGGGTCGCCCGCGCGATGGGCGACGCGGCCCGCGCCGCGGGCGTGGAGGTGGTCACCGGGGACACCAAGGTCGTGGAGAGCGGGCACGGGGACGGCGTCTACATCAACACCGCGGGCATCGGGATCATCCCGGCGGGGGTGGACCTGCGCGCGCAGCGGGTCGTGCCCGGCGACGTGGTGATCGTCAGCGGTGAGATCGGGCTGCACGGCGTGGCCATCATGAGCGTCCGCGAAGGCCTGGAATTCGGGGTGGACGTGGAGAGCGACTGCGCGCCGCTGGGGGGGCTCGTACGGAGCATGCTCGCGGTCACCCCGGACCTGCACGTCCTGCGCGACCCCACCCGGGGCGGTCTGGCCGCCGCGCTCAACGAGATCGCCACGGCCTCCGGTACCGGCGTCCTCGTCCACGAGGCCCGGGTGCCCGTGCCCCCGGCCGTCGCGAACGCCTGCTCGATCCTCGGCCTGGACCCGTTCTACGTGGCCAACGAGGGCAAGCTGGTGGCCTTCGTACCGCGCGAGCACGCCGAGGCCGTGCTCGACGCGATGCGGGCGCATCCGCTGGGCCGCGGGGCGACCGTGATCGGCGAGGCCGTGGAGGCCCACCCGGGCATGGTCGTGGCCCGCACCCGGCTGGGCGGCACCCGCGTGGTGGACCTGCCGCTCGGGGAGCAGCTGCCGCGGATCTGCTGAGCGGCACCCCGCCGCGGTGGCGGCCGCCTCGTGACGGGCCCCTTCCCGGGCCCGTCACGAGGCGGACCGGACAGTGGGCCCAGGACCGCGGACGCCCGCGGGGTTAGGCTCGGAACGAGGCCCTGAAAGGGATGGTTGCGCATGTGCCGGTGGCTCGCCTACTCGGGTTCGCCCATGCTGCTCGACGCCGTGCTCTACCGCCCGGAGCACTCGCTCATCAACCAGAGCCTCCACGCCCGGATGGGCGTCGAGGCGACGAACGGCGACGGCTTCGGCCTCGGCTGGTACAGCGGACACGCCGGAAAAGGGGACGGCACACCGGCGGTCTTCCGGGACATCGCACCGGCCTGGAACAACCGCAATCTGCGCGAGCTCGCGGCCCACGTGCGATCGCACCTGTTCTTCGCGCACGTGCGCGCGTCGACGGGCTCGGCCGTCCAGCAGACCAACTGCCACCCGTTCCGTCACGGCCGGTGGCTGTGGATGCACAACGGGGCCATCGCGGACTTCGAGCGGCTGCAGCGCGACCTCTGCCTGGCCGTTGACCCGGCCCTCTTCTCCTCCATCGAGGGGTCCACCGATTCCGAGGTGATGTTCTACCTGGCGGTGACCTTCGGGCTCGACCAGGACGTCCCGGGGGCGGTGGCCAGGATGGCCGGGCTCGTGGAGCGGCTGGGCAAGGAGCACGGCGTCGCGGAACCGCTCCAGATGACCCTGGCCATCAGCGACGGCGAGCGGCTCTGGGCCTTCCGGTATTCCAGCCAGGGCGCCTCCCGGTCGCTCTTCTACAGCAGCCGCGCCGAGACCGTACGCCACCTCCACCCCGAGGTGGAGTACCTGCGCGAGATCTCCGACGACTCCCGCATCGTGGTCTCCGAGCCGCTGGGGGACCTGCCCGGCGTGTGGAACGAACTTCCCGAGGCCAGCTACACGGTGATCCCGTCCGACACGGAACGGGATTACCTGCCCTTCGCACCGGCGCTCGGCTGACGGCCCCGCCGGAGCCCGGCGGTGGCGGCGGTGGCGGCGGTGGCGGCGGTGGCGGCGGGCCGAGGCCGGGGGCGCCGAACGGCCGGGTCGGTCGGCCGCACGGGTCATGGCAGTTGTTCGATCCCTGAACCAGCGCGCCGCGCGGCCCGTGCTCAGACGGCGGGGCATAGCGTCCCTACGCGGACCCCCGCATCGTCCCCACCGAACCGGACCGGAGGAACCCCGTGCCGACACCCGGAGAACCCATTTCACCGACCCGACAGGCCGCCGCCGCCGCCCGAGCGCACGGGCACCCGGTGGCGGCGGGCAACTGGGCCGTCGGGATGCTCATGGCCACGACCCCCTGCTCGGCCCGTGACGCGCTGCGCATCCTCGCTACGGCCGCGGACCTGGCCGACGTCTCCGTCGAGGACCTGGCGTCCGCGATGACCGCCACCTCGTGCGGTGCCGCCCTGCCCGCCCGCCTCGAACGCGCTCTGCGCCGCGCCGTGGAGGCCGCCCGCACCCGCGGAACGCCGGCCGGCCCCCGCGCTGCCGGGCTCGCGCCGAACCCCGCCCGGATCGAGGAGGTACTGACCCGGCTGCGCGGCTGCCAGGCCCGGCTCGCGGCCTCGCCCCATGACCCGGCGGCCCTGCGGGCCATGGACGACACCGCGTACACCCTGTGCGTACTGATGGGCAGACCCACCGCCCTCGAAGCCATCACCGCGGCGGAGGAACAGCTCGCCGCCACAGCACTAGGGACCCCCTCGGGGTCCTCGGGTCAGCGTTGGGCGGTGTAGCGGACGCGTGCCCACAGGGGCAGCACGAACCAGCAGAGCACGTACCAGACGAACACCCCGCCGACGAGCCACGTCGCGAGGGCGTTGTCGGTCGCGACCCTGAGCACGAGGAGCAGGGCCGAGGTGCTCGTGGCCAGGAGCAGGAGGAGGCCGGTGAAGGTCAGGCGCGCGGCCCACTCGACGGCCTCGGGCTTGATCCTGCGCCCCGAGACGAGACGGTGGAAGGCCACGGGACCTATCAGGGCGCCGGTCGCCAGGGAGCCCAGGACGACCGTCACGACGTAGATCGTCTTCTCGGTCTGCGGGAGCCCCGCGAACACGGGGGCGAAGGCCACCGTCAGCAGGAATCCGAACAGGATCTGGACGCCCGTCTGGGCGACCCGGATCTCTTGGACGAGTTCCTGCCACTGCCGGTCCGCTCGTTCTTCCGGGGACTCGTCCCGGCCGTCCTGGTCCGTACCGTGCGCCATCGAACGCCTCCCTGAAAGGTATCCCCGGGCACTCGTCTGCCCCCGCACCCCGGCATCATGTCCGCGGCGCGGGACCCGGCCGCCCGGCTACCTGGTCGGGGGCGCCGGCCGGGGTTCGGGCATCGGCTCCGGGTTCGGGAGCGGCATCGGGACAGGCCTGGGCGTGTGCGCTGCGGTCGGGTTCGTCATGGTGACCCTCCGGCTCGTCTCGGACGGTGTCTTCACTCCGGCGCCTGCCCGCTCCCGCCCGGCCCAATCCCGGATGCCGGCCCCGCGGCGAGCAGTCCGGCGGGACCGGCCGGACACCGGTGTGGATGCTCTTGCCGCCCGGCGCCGGTGTCGGATCCGTACACCGCTGCCGAGCCGATGGACCAGGGCCCAGCCCCTCCACGTGCACGCTTCACCGGCCGGGCGCGCCCGGTCCGGCTTCCCCGGCGGCAGCCCGTTCGACGCGTTCCGGGTCGGAGGGCGGCGAGCTGGAACCGGTACCCGTCCGCGACGGAGCTCCCGGCGGGCGCCCGTGCTCGTCGACCATGGCGCCCTCGTCCGGCAGCAGCACCGGCCTGCGTCCGGCGTCTTGTCCGTGGTCGCTCATGGCTGTCTCCTCGGTCGTCGCCATTCGCCCCTTCCGAGCGCCTACCCCGCTCGACCGCGACCAGTCAGTGCGACCGCCCCTCCCCGCCCGGCACCCCGCCCCGCGACGCGGGCCGGCGGCTTCGGGGACGGGGGCGCCGGCGGCACGGACGGCCGGGGCGTTGCGAGGGCGTCGAGCGGGGCGCGCTGGACGGCTTCGACGAGTCGGCGGCTGTGGGCCCAGACCGCCGCGCGGGCGCGCACCGGGGAGCAGCCGCTCCGCTGGGCGAGCACGGCGCCGAGGACCAGCCTGCGGGTGCCGTCGACGTTCTTGTACGCGGCCCACAGGACGTTGCCCCCGGCCGGGGTGCTGGTGCCCGTCTTCAGTCCGACGACGCCGTGCCGGCCGAGCAGCCGGTTGGTGGTGAGCCCCTCGCCCCGGCCGCCCGGGAGGCGGACCGAGGGGGTGGCGACGATGGTCCGGAACGCCTCGTCCCGCATGACCGTACGGGCCAGGACGAGCAGGTCGGTGGCCGTGCTGGTGTTCCCCGTGTCCATACCGCAGGAGCCGGTGAAGGTCGTACGGGCCATGCCCAGGTCCGCGGCCGCCTCGTTCATCCAGCGCACGAAGGCCGCCTCGGACCCCGCGGTCCAGCGGGCGAGGAGCCTGGCGATGTTGTTGCCCGAAGGGATCAGCATGTAGGCCAGCAACTGTCTCAGGGGGAACTCCTGCCCCTCCTTGACGGGCACCACCGATTCGATCGTGGAGCCCGCCTCGCGGGCGGCGGCCCGGTCGGCACGGACCACGGGCCCGGGGTCCCCCGGACCGAGCGGGTGCTCGCGCAGGACCACGTAGGCGGTCATCACCTTGGTGAGGCTCGCGATCGGCACCGGTATCTGCTCGCCGACCGTGCCGAGGCTGCCGAACCCCTCCACCTCCACGCTCGCCTGGCCCTCGTGGGGCCAGGGCAGTGGCGCCGTCGACACCGCGCGACGGGCGGCGGCGACGGCGGCGTCACCGGCCCGGGAGGCCGCGAGCAGACCCCGCCCGGGCAGCTCGGCGGACCGTCGGAGGAACGCGTGGACAGACATGACACTCCCGGATCGGGTTCCAGCGGGGGCAGGTGCCCCGCCGTGCCCGGAACGGTCCGGGCCCCAGGTCACCCGGCAGCGGAGGGGCACACACCGGAGCATGGCCGCTCAACGCATCGGAACCCCGGCAGCTGTCCGGCGGCAGGCGCTCCACCGTGTATCAGTTCCACATCCGTCCTCGCCAGGATCGGAGGGCACACCACATCGGAGCGCACACCACTACGGCCACGGCCTCCGTCGTCCGTTTCCGGGCGAAGAGGCCGTGGCCGTACGCGTTCAGTGCTGGTGGAACCAACCTGCCGCGCTAGTCCTTGAGGACGTCCTTGGCCTTCTCCTTGGCCTGGCGGGCATCGCCCTTCATCTGCTCGGCACGCCCCTCGGCGGTCAGGCGCTCGTTGCCGACGGTGCGGCCCACCGCTTCCTTGGCCTTGCCCTTGGCCTGTTCCTTCTTGGCCTTCATCTTCTGCTCACCCGACACGGTTCTCACTCCGATCGTTGGCGATCGTCTGACGTGCTGCGTCTGTCCGCATGCCCGTCCGGTAAACCTTTCGCCCGCGCGCCCATCGCGCTACTGCGATCGCGCTACGGACATCGCGCTACGGACCGTTCGAGCCGCCGGCACGAGGTGGCCTTGCGCGCAGTGCGGCCCCCGTCCCGAGTGGAAGGGTGGGAAGCGGGTACCCGTCGGAGTGGAGGCCCTACTGTGCCCACCTCGGATTGGCTCCTGGCACCTGGAGAACGCGGCAATACCGCCACCCGGCTGGAGCACCGCCGGGCGGACGGGGCGGCCTGGTCCGAGGGCAACGAAGCCCGGCCGCTCGTCCACGGCGCCACCTACTTCGCCGAGCTCCTCGTGCGGATCCGTGCGATGCGCGCCGGCGACCTGCTCCTGTTCACCGACTGGCGCGGCGATCCCGACGAGCGGCTCCGCGGACCCGGTACGGAGGTCGCGGCCGTACTGGGCGCGGCGGCCGAGCGCGGAGTCGTCGTCAAGGGCCTGCTGTGGCGCTCCCACCTGGACGGCTTCCGGTTCAGCGCGGCGGAGAACCGTTCCCTCAGCGAGGACCTGGCAGCAGCGGGCGGTGAGTGCCTGCTCGACCTGCGGGTGCGGCCCGGAGGCTCGCACCACCAGAAGATGGTGGTGCTGCGGCATCGCGGCCGACCGGAGCGCGATGTCGCGTACGTCGGCGGGATCGACCTCTGCCACAACCGCAACGACGACGCCGACCACCGCGGCGACCGCCAATCGCTGCCCCTGGCGCCCCGGTACGGCCCGCACCCCCCGTGGCACGACGTCCAGCTCGCCCTGAGCGGGCCCGTCGTCGGCGACGTCGAAGCCGTCTTCCGCGAGCGCTGGGAGGATCCGGCGCCGCTCAGCCGCAGTCCGCTGATGCGCCTGCGGGAACTGCTGGCGGACGAGGACACCAGCGCGGACGAGCTGCCGCCGCAGGGGCCCGATCCCCCGCCGTGCGGCACGCACGCCGTCCAGGTGCTGCGCACCTATCCGAACCGTCTGCTGCGCGGCTATCCCTTCGCCCCCGACGGAGAGCGCAGCATCGCCCGGGGCTACCTCAAGGCGCTGCTCCGGGCCCGGACCCTGATCTACGTCGAGGACCAGTACCTGTGGTCCCCGCGCGTGGTGGACTGCTTCGCCCGGGCACTGCGCGCGCGTCCGCGGCTGCGGCTGGCCGCCGTCATCCCCTCCGTACCGGAGCAGGACGGCCTGCTCACCGGACCCATGAACATGATCGGACGGGTCTCCGCCCTGGAGGAGCTGCGCAGGGCCGGAGGAGACCGGGTCGCGGTGTACGGCCTGGAGAACCATGCCGGGACCCCGGTCTACGTGCATGCCAAGGTGTGCGTCATCGACGACGTCTGGGCCGCCGTCGGGTCCGACAACGTCAACCTGCGCTCGTGGACGCACGACTCCGAGCTGAGCTGCACCGTCCTGGACCGGGCCGCCGATCCGAGGCAGCCCCGCGACCCTGGCGGACTGGGGGACGGGGCCCGCTCCTTCGCCCGCGAGCTGCGCCTGGAGCTGATGCGCGAGCACCTCGACGCGGACGAGGGGGTCGGGCTCGGGGCGCGGGGCGGGTCCCCCGGGGAGGAAACGCCGGTGGAGGACGCTCTGTGCGACCCGTCCACCGCGTTCGACCGGCTCGGCGAGGCCGCCGCGGCGCTGGACGCCTGGCACACGGCCGGGCGGCGCGGCCCGCGTCCTGCGGGGCGTTTGCGCCGCTACGTCGCTCCGCAGCTGCCGACCGTCCGGCGCCTGCTCGCCACCCCGCTGCACCACGTCCTGGTCGACCCCGACGGCCGCCCCCTCCGCATGCGGCTCCGCGGCGAATTCTGACGTGACACCCATGCCCGGCGGATGGAACACCGTCGGCCGGCGGCCGGCGCACGGCAGACGTTTCAGCCGGCCGTCGCCGGGCAGGCGCCGGGCATGACGTTGGAGCACCCCTCGGAAAAGGGCAGATCAGGGCGGCTCGGCCGCTTCGAGAAACTGGCGGAACTCGCGTCCAATTTCACGAGTTCAGCGCTCTTCTCCGTCCTGTGCGTCCTCCTGGTGGCGGTCTTCATCGTCGTGCACCTCTTGCACCTGCCCGTGGAATGGCAGCACCTCGCCGGTGACGCCATGGCCGCGGTGTCCCTGCTCCTGCTCGCCCTGCTCAAGAACTCCGAACGCCGGGCCGAGCACGCGATCCAGCGCAAGCTCGACGCCATCGGCCGCGTACTGCTGGAGGAGCGGGAGGGAGCGTCGAGCAAGGCTCACCGGGAGCTGGAGGAGACCATCGGGATCGAGGAGCAGGAGTAGACGCCGAAGACCGCGACCCCCGTCAGCCGGTCCTCTTCCAGGTCTGGCACCCCGTGGTCTTGAAGGCCTTGTCGGCCGCGGAGATCGTCACGGTCGTCGGCCCCTCGCTGTTGTCGTTGGCGATGATCTCCTTGAGCTCACCTGACGTTCCGCTCAGCCGAGCCCAGTAGCAGTTCGGAAAGGCATCGTCCTCTTCGGCGCCGGCGGTCCGGTAGGTGCCGGGCCTGATGTCCTTGCCGACCACGTACGTCCCGTCGCCGGGGATCTCGCCGGCCGGCGCCTTCTCGACCGTGCTGGGCGTGGGGGTGGGCGTGGAGGTGGGCGCCTGCCTTGCCGGCAGGGCTGCTGTCCCGGTCGCGGTCACCGTCTTGGTGGCCGTGACCGTCGGGGACGGCGTGGCGCTCTTGCCACCGGAGTTGTCCGCGCCGCTCGAACCGATGCCTGTCCCGATGACGAGGCCGATGACGGCGGCGGCCGCGTGCGTGAGCAGACCCTTCACCGGTCTCCGCTTGGCCGGCGGGGGTGGCGGCGGGGGTCCCCACTCGGGTCCCCACTGTGGAGGCTGCCCCGACGGGCCCCCTTGCCGACCTGAGGCGTCCTGGCCGTTCATGCCTTCAGCGTGCCCCCGTTCGGGGAGATCCGCACGACGGCTCCACGGTGAGTGTGGCGGCGCGGAAGGCGTGGAACACATTGCGCCGACCGTTCCTGTCGAGCCGACCCCTTCCTGCCGAAAGGCCGCCCCATGCACTTCACGCTCCGCAAGGACCTCGGACTGCTTTCCCTGCGCCTCGCGGCAGGCGGTGTCCTGATGGCACACGGCACGCAGAAGCTCTTCGGCTGGTTCGGCGGTGGCGGCATCGAGGGCACGGCCCGGGCGATGGAGCACATGGGCTTCACTCCGGGCAGGCGCAGCGCCATCGCCGCCGGGCTCGGCGAGGCGGGTGGCGGTGCCCTGCTCGCGCTGGGTCTGGCCACCCCTGCGGCCGGCGCCGCCGCGGCCGGAGCCATGGCAGGGGCCGTCTCGGTCCACGCTCCCGCCGGCTTCTTCGCCCAAGGAGGCGGCTTCGAGTACCCGGCCCTGCTCGGCACCGTCGCCGCCTCGCTCGGCGTCACGGGGCCGGGACGGATCTCCCTCGACCACGTCAGCCGACACCGGCTCGACCGTCCCGCCGTCATCGTGGTGGCGTTCGCCCTCAGTGCGGTCGCGGCCACCGTCGTCGTCAACCGGCGGGTCGCCGCGATGGCGCCCCCGGCCGGAGGCGACGAGGACTGATCCGGCCCGCCCACGGCGGACGTGGCCCGCCCACGGCGGACGTGGCCAGGCCGGCCTGCGTGTAGTGCACGTCGGTGGCCCGCCGGGAATCCTCGGCGCGGCACACGGAGCGGGCGCGCGCTGAAGCTGGTCGGGCCGCGGGCTGCGGGATGCGGGATGCGGGATGCGTAGACGTCAAAAGTGAACTGGACTAGCGTTTCGCGCATGGACCCGGAGCGTGCCGCACCGCCCGACAACATCCGTACACCGCGCGGCCGTTACGCGAAGGGGGTCGTGCGCCGCGACGAGATCCTCGCGGTGGCGCTGGAGGTCTTCGCGATGATCGGCGAGAAGGGCGCGCTGATCAAGGAGATCGCCGACCGCGTGGGCATGTCCCAGGCCGGCGTCCTGCGCTACTTCGGCTCGCGCGAAGGCCTGTTGATCAGCGCCCTGGCCGAACGCGACCGGATCGCCAAGGAACGGACGGCCCGGGAACCTTGCGCGGACCCGATCTCGCCGATGGCCGCCACCCTGCGCCGCAGCGGCGACGTGGCCGGTCTGGTGCGCCTGTACGTGAGCATGGCGGCCGCGTCCGGTTTCCCCGGCCACCCGGCGCGCGAGTTCTTCCAGGTCCGCGACGGCGACATCCTCGCCGCCCTGCGCGACGGCCTCGCCGAACTGCAGCGCGAGGGCCGCATCCGCCCCGGCATCGCCCCCGACGCGATCGCCCGGCTCGCTCTGGCCGCCGCCGACGGCATCCAGCACCAGTGGCTGCTCGACCCCGACGTGGACATGGGGGGCGTCATCGACACCATCGTCGCCCTGGTCGTGAACGTCACCCCACCGCCCGGGGAGCCGGACGGCGAGGATCACCCACCGCCGCCCCCCTGAGGAACAGCGCCGCAACCCGGTACGAGAGCCTCCATCCGGCGGCGCCGCACGGCGGCCGCGTACGCAAAGGAGACCGTCCTTGACGCACGGCCTGAGCCACCCTCCCGGAACCGTGCGAGCGACCCCCCTCCCGGCGCGCGGTCGGCCGGACCCGCAGGGCGAACACAGCTGTGCCGCAGGGAGGTTGGTGCGGGCTTTCCGTTGGGCCGTCATCGGTGCGATCGCCGCGGCACTGACCCTGTCGGGCTGCACCCGCGGCGGCGCGCCACAGGGCCCCGAGCGGCGGATGACCGCGTCGCCGTCCGTGCCCGAGGGCGACGCGTTCTACGACCCGCCGAACCCACTGCCCCCGGGCAAACCCGGCACGGTGATCCGCCAACGCCCGTACACGACACCGGAGGCGAAGCTGACACTGCCGTCGCGCACCTTCCTGGTGATGTACCTGAGCACCGGGACCGATGGCAAGCCCGTGGCCGCGAGCGGGCTGGTGAGCGTTCCCGACGGGCCGGCACCCGCCGGTGGGCGACCCGTGGCCGCGGTGAACCACGGCACCATGGGCATCGGTTCGGCGTGCGCCCCCTCCCGCATCCCGGCCTTCGCCGGGCTGCAGGACTCCAGTCCGGTCGGGAAGCTCCTCGCGCGCGGGTTCGTCGTCGTACAGCCCGACTACATCGGCCTGGGGGTGACCGGGGTCCGACATCCCTACCTCAACGGCAAGTCCGCCGCGTACGCCACTCTCGACGCACTCCGCGCCGCTCGCGGGATCGACCCGGGATCGGGTGCGACCACACTCGTCTACGGCGGATCACAGGGTGGGCACGCGGCACTGTGGAGCGCGCACTACGCCGCCGAGTACGCCCCCGACGTCGATCTCAAGGGAGTGGTCGCCAACGCGCCGGCGGTCGGATTCGAGTGGATGCCCGCCCTGTTCGCCGCTCAGAACGAGACCGCCACCCCCTACACCGGAATCCTGCTGACGCTCCTCAACGGGGCCGCGGCGGCCGACCCGGCGGTCAAGCCCGCCGAACTCCTGACCCCCGCGGGCCTGGCCGCGGCGGACCGGATCTGGACACAACCCTGTATGGGCGGGGACTCCGATCTCCCACCCGCCACCGACATCCTGCGGCCCGGCGCCGATCTGGCACCGCTCAACGCCGCCCTCAAGGCCAGCGCCACCGGTGAAGTCACCGTCAAGGTGCCGGTGTTGTTGCCGCAGGGCGGAAACGACGTGCTGAGCAACCTCAACCAGACGCTCGCCCGGGAACTGTGCGACAAGGGCGTGAGCCTGGAGTTCAAGTACTACGCCGACCAGGGCCACACCATCGAGGACGGCCCGCTGGACGACGCCATCGCCTGGATGGACGCCCGTCGCGCCGGTGCGCCGCTCGCCGCGAGCTGCGTGTTCTGAGCGGCGGCACCACGCCACGGGCCCCGTCGGCACAGCCTGACGGGGCCGCTGCCTCTCCCTCAGATGTACATGTTCTTCTCGTCGTACGAGGGCCCGTAGTAGCGCTCCAGCTCCTCCAGGGACTCGTGCGTACGCTCCAGGCTCTTCGAGATCCTGGCCCTGGACGGGGCCGCCTCGGGGTTCCAGGTCTCCGGCTTCCACAGGGCGGAGCGTACGAAGGCCCGGGAGCAGTGGAAGTAGACCTGTTCGACCTCCACGAGGAGCGCGAGCGCGGGGCGGTGTCCCTTGACGGTCAGGTCGTCGAAGAAGGGCGCCTCGCGGAGCAGCCGGGCCCGGCCGTTGACGCGCAGGGAGTCGCCGCGGCCCGGGATCAGGAAGAGCAGACCGACGTGGGGGTTGGTGAGGACGTTGCGGTAGCCGTCCGCCCGGCGGTTTCCGGGGCGGTCCGGGATCACGAGGGTGGTGTCGTCGAGGACCTTGGCGAAACCGGGCGGGTCGCCCTTGGGCGATACGTCGCAGGTGCCGTCGGCGGCGGAGGTGGAGATCAGGCAGAGCGGGGACCGGGCGAGCCACTGCTTGTGGTGGTCGTGGAGGGTCTGCCGTTCCTTGCCGAGCGCCACGGCGGTGGGTTCGCCCAGCAGCTCGCGCAGCTCCTCCTCGGTGCTGATCTCCTCGAACGCCCGTGTGTCCACTGCCCGCCCCCGTCTTCGCGGACGGCCGGTGCGCCGCCCTGCTGCGACTATGCCACGGGCGTCCGTGGCAGAGGGCAGCCCGCAGCCCGGATGCACGGCCCCCACCCGCCCGGACGCCCGATGCCCACCGACCCGGACACCGGTCCCGCGTAGCGGAATGGAATCAAGGAGCGGAAACCCCTGTCTGACTCCGGCTCCGGATGGCAGGCTCTACTCCTCTAAGCGCAGTCCTGGGGGGGATCACACGTCATGGAGCCGGGTACGGGCATGGGCCTGCGGGGCCGCAGCGGCATCCTGTCGCTGGTCGACGCGTGCCTGAAGGAGAACCCGGCGGCCGAGCGGCCCCTGACCATGCTCCTCGGCCCGGCCGGCAGCGGAGCCAGCGAGGCGCACAGCGCGCTGATGGAGCGCTTCGGGCCCGACTATCCCTTCGCCTTCGTCAACTTCGGCGGGGCCCAGTCCCTGCTGCCGCGCTACGCACTCGGCCTCCTGGCCCGCCAGCTCGAACGCAAGCTGCCCCGCTACGGCCGCTCCCACTTCCCGCTGCTCAGCCTCGGCCTGCTCGCCTCCGACCAGGAGCTGCGCATGCGCAACCTCGCGGAGGGGCGGCGCGCGGTGCAGCGCCAGCTGGACCGGTTCCAGGAGGAGAACGAGGCCCGGCACGGCGACTACCTGGCCGCCTTCTTCGAGGTGGGCATGGGTGCGGTCGGCATGCCCGAGGGCGCCTCCAGCGCCGCGCTCGCCCTCTTCCAGGACGCCCTGCGGCGCGGCCGCCGCACCGTGCCCGGCCTGCTCGGCGGCCGGCTGGGCAGCCGGCTCACGGCCGGGGCCCACTGGTACGGACGCCACCCCATGACCCGCAGCGCGGACCCCATGGAAGCCCTCGTGGAGCTCAACCTGTGGCGTCACGAGGGCGACGAGAACGAACAGGAGCGGCTCGACCTCGTCCTCTTCTCGGCCTTCCTGGAAGATCTCAGGCGCAACACCGCCCGCAATTTCATGCCCCGCTCCTACCTGCTGCTCCTGGACAACTCCCACACGGAGTACGGGCGCCACTTCCTGGACCTGTTACTGCGCTCCCGGCACGACCAGACCGTCGTGGCGGGGCACGCCAGCGATCCGCTGACCGTCGTCGCCAGTTCCAACCGCTGGCTGCCCCGCTGGGGTCCGGCCACCGGGGACTCCTGGCCCTGGCAGCTGCGCGGCCCCGACCGGGCCTCGCTGGCCGACTGGCACGCCCACCGGCCGCCCCGCGACAGCGAGGACAGCTGGTGGTACCCGCTGCGCCTGCGCGACCTCAATCTGGACGAGGTGCGGATCCGGATAGAGCTCCAGCTCGGCGGGAACAGCGACCTGGCCCCGCTGACCCGCCTCACCCCCTTCGTGCACCGGCTCACCGGAGGGCTGCCGCGCGCCGTCCACCAGGTGCTCGACGTACTGCGCCAGGCCGGTCCGCTCCCGGACTCGGGCCCCCAGCAGGACCGCTGGCTGCGCACCCTGCCCGACCGGCCGCTGCGCACCGGGGAGAGCTCCGCCACCCTCGCCGACACCGCCCTGGGCCATCTCCTGCGCGATTTCGACGGGACACAGCGTGCGGCCCTGGCCGATTGCTCCGCCGCCCGGGACTTCTCCGTGGCCACGCGGCTGCTCAGCCCCGACGACTCCCTGTTCGGCGAGATCCGGGCGCGCTGGCTGCTGACCGGGCCCGTCGCCATGGTTCCCGTACTCCACCCGTGGCTGCGCCGGCTGCTCCTGTGGCGGCTGGCCGCGCGCCCCGAGGGGTGGGACGCCGCGCACGAACTCCTCGCGGAGCACTACCGCGGCGAGGGCAAGCCGGTGCAGGAGATGTACCACCAGCTCGCCCGTGGGCGGACCGAGGAGGTCACCGCCCATCTGACCCGGCGCTTCACCGCCGTACCGGCCGCGCAGTGGATCTCCGAGTTCGACGCGATCACCTCCGCCCCGAACCGTCTCCCCGCCGGCAGCGGGCCGCTGGAGCTCCTCTCCGGGATCGTCCCGCGCCGGCCCGGGCGGGTGATGGACACCGAGTCCGTGATCCACACCCTGGTGACCACCCGCTGGGTGTGGAGCGATCCGCTCGCCGACCCCGCCATGCGACTGGGGAACCTGATCGCCGACGGCTACACCCAGCTGTCCCAACTGCGGAGGAACGACATCGTGGCCCTGTTCAACGAGGCCGAACGGTACCGGCTCTGGCGCGATCCCCAGACCGCGGGCTGGGAGGGCTGAGCGCATGCCCAGACTCGAATGGCCCCTGCACGTCGTCCGCCGCGTCGCGCTGGCCACAGCGGCGGCCGTCACCCTCGTCGCGGCGCTCTGGCTGGGCGTGGGCTGGCTCCAGGAGCGTCAGGCCAGGTGCGCCGACGGGGTCGTGGAACGGGGTCCCGACGACGAGTGCGTCGGGGTGAGCGACGGCTCCTACGTCTTCGCTCCGCACCTCGATGCCGTCAGCGCCAAGATCGAGGTGGAGAACCGACGGGTCCTCGCCAACGCGGACAAGGAGCCGTACGTCAGCGTCGCCTACTTCACCTCGTTCACCACGACCGCCGCGGACAGCAACTCCGCCGAAGGCGTCCGCCACGAGCTCCAGGGCGCCTACCTCGCCCAGTACCGGCACAACCAGGGCGACCTGGCCGCCGTTCCCAAGATCCGGCTGCTCATAGCCAACCCGGGCAGCAAGTCCGCGCAGTGGAAGCACACCGTCGACGAGCTGATCGCCCTGAAGGACTCCCCGGACCGGCTCGTCGCGGTGGCCGGCCTCGGCCCCAGCACCAACGAGAACCTCTCGGCCATCAAGCGATTCTCCGAGCACGGGATCGCCATGGTCGGCGCCACCATGACCGCCTCGGACATCAAGGACATCAACGGCTTCGTCCGGATCGCACCCACCAACGAGGACCAGGCGTACGCGGGCGCCGGCTACCTCAAGCGGCGCGGCGTCACCACCGGCGTCGTCATCCAGGACGTGGCGCGGGGAGACCTCTACTCCGCCACCCTCGGCTCCGCCTTCACCAAGGCGTTCCAGGACGACACGCACAAGCTCGTCGCCGAGAGCATGACGTACGACTCCTCCGTCAGCAGCGCCTGGCAGAACGAGCTGCGCTACATGCCGGGCCAGTTGTGCCAGCAGCGCCCGCAACTCGTCTACTTCGCGGGCCGCGGCCTGCAGCTCACCCGCTTCCTCGACGCGCTCGCCAACCGCAGTTGCACCGAGCAGCGGTTCACCGTGTTCACCGGGGACGACACGACCAACCTGAGCCCCGAGCAGCTCGCCCGCGCCGCGGAGACGGGCATCGAGGTGCTCTACACCGGCCTCGCCCACCCCGACATGTACCGGGCGGCGCCGCAGACCGTGTCCGCGCCCTCCGCGAAGAACTTCCAGCCGGGCGGGCTGATGGACCAGTGGTTCCCGAACGACCCCCGCGGGGACGGCGGGGCCCTGATGGGCCACGACGCGGTGCTCGCGGCGGCCCACGGCATTCAGATGGCCGCCCGCTGGCAGGGCCAGGTGGCCGGCGACGCCGTGGCCCGGATGTTCCACCAGATGGACGGCACCCAGCAGGTGGCCGGGGCCAGCGGGTTCATCTCCTTCCAGAACAACGGCGATCCGCGCAACAAGGCCGTCCCGGTCCTCCGCCTCAACGCCAAGGGCCAGGTGGAGTTCGTAGAAGTGTCCGCGGCGGAGGGCAAACCACCGCAGGGGCAATGACGCGCCGGGCCGCTCCGGGCCGATCCGGGCAGGGCTCACCCCGGGCCCTGCCTGTCGCCTATGTCCGCGCAGCAGCGAACGAAACCCCCGACCGGCCGAGGAAGACATCACACTCGAGGGGAAAACGTGAGACAGGGCAAAGACGTTACCGGCTCGTTATAAAACCGGGGGTGGGGTGAAGATATCGGCATATGCCACGACACATCGGCCGCATCGCCGGACCTTCCGAGCCCTCCGCAGGGCATCTCCATCTATCACGAAAGACATCCGCCCCGTAACCCCTTGGCCCCGTGCAATCCGCTCCAACCCTCGGTAGCTTCGGCCCGCATGACTGCTCATGCAGAACTGGCCCATTACCGGAAGACCACACCGTCCGTACCGACCGCCTCGACCACCTCCACCACGCACATCGACCGCCCCCGCCCCAGCGACGGCCGCCAGCTGTGGCGCCTCGCCCGCGATTCCAGGACGCTGGACCTCAACTCGGCCTACAGCTATCTGCTCTGGTGCCGTGACTTCGCCGGCACGTCCGCGGTGGCCCGCGACTCCTCCGGGCGTCCCGTCGGATTCGTCAGCGGATACCTGCGCCCCGAGAGCCCCGGAACCCTGCTCGTCTGGCAGATCGCCGTCGACGAATCCGTCCGCGGCCTGGGCATCGCCGCGGACCTGCTCGACGGCCTCTCCGCCCGGGTGGCGGCAGAACACGGACTGAGCTTCCTGGAGACCACCATCTCCCCCGGCAACCTCGCGTCGGAGCGGCTCTTCGCCTCGTACGCCGCCCGGCACGGCGCCACGCTCACGCGCAAGGTGCTGTTCGCCCCGGAGGAGTTCCCGGACCGCGGTTACGCCCCGGAGGTCCTGCACCGCATCGGGCCGCTGCACTTCTGATCCCGGTCCGAACGCCTCGTACCGGAAGCCTCGTACCGATGCCTCGCACCGAAGGCCTCGCGCCGAACGCGCGGCACACACCACCCCACGCTCATTGGAGAGTCCCCTTGACCATGACCGAGCCGGTCCTGTCCGTCTTCGAGACCCTGGAGTCCGAGGTGCGCAGCTACTGCCGCGCCTGGCCCGTAGTCTTCGAGCGCGCCACGGGAAGCCGGCTGTACGACGAACACGGCTCCGGCTACCTGGACTTCTTCGCGGGCGCCGGGTCCCTGAACTACGGCCACAACAACCCCGTCCTGAAGCGCGCCCTGCTCGACTACCTGGAGCGCGACGGCATCACGCACGGGCTCGACATGGCGACGACCGCCAAGCGGGCCTTCCTCGAGACCTTCCGGTCCCACGTCCTCGAACCCCGCGCACTGAACTACAAGGTGATGTTCCCGGGCCCCACCGGGACCAATGCCGTAGAGGCGGCGCTCAAGCTGGCGCGGAAGGCCAAGGGGCGCGAGTCGGTCGTGTCCTTCACCAACGCCTTCCACGGCATGTCGCTCGGCTCCCTCGCCGTCACGGGCAACGCCTTCAAACGGGCCGGCGCCGGCATACCCCTGGTCCACGGCACCCCGATGCCCTTCGACAACTACCTCGGCGGCAGGACCCCCGACTTCCTCTGGTTCGAGCGCCTGCTGGAGGACCAGGGATCCGGCCTCAACCACCCGGCCGCGGTCATCGTCGAGACCATCCAGGGCGAAGGCGGGATCAACGTGGCGCGCGCGGAATGGCTCCGCGCCCTCGCCGACCTGTGCCGACGCCGCGACATGCTGCTGATCGTCGACGACATCCAGATGGGCTGCGGCCGGACCGGCGAGTTCTTCTCCTTCGAGGAGGCGGGCATCACCCCCGACATCGTCACGCTGTCGAAGTCCATCAGCGGCTACGGACTCCCCATGTCCCTGTGCCTGTTCAAGCCCGAGCTGGACCTGTGGGAGCCGGGCGAGCACAACGGCACCTTCCGCGGCAACAACCCGGCCTTCGTCACCGCGACGGCCGCCCTGGAGACGTACTGGGGCGACGGCGTCCTGCGCGAGCGGACCCTCATGCAGGGCGCGCGCATCGAGGGCGCGTTGCACGAGCTGTGCGGCGAACACGCCCGGCTGGGCGCGACGTACCGGGGCCGCGGGCTGGTCTGGGGCGTGGAGTTCGCCCACAAGGAGCGCGCGGCCGCGGTGTCCCGGAGGGCTTTCGAGCACGGTCTCCTCATCGAGACCTCGGGCCCCCAGGGCGAGGTCGTGAAGCTGCTCCCGCCCCTGACCGTCACCGGCGACGAACTCGACGAGGGCCTCGACATCCTCGCCCGCTCCGTCCGCGAAACCGCCTGACCAGCACTCCGCCACACACCACGAAGGGCACCAACATGATCGTCCGCTCGTTCCGGGACATCGAGGGAACCGACCGCCACGTCAAGGCGGCCTCCGGCACCTGGGAGAGCAAGCGCATCGTCCTGGCCAGGGAACGCGTCGGCTTCTCCCTGCACGAAACCGTCCTGTACGCCGGCACGGAGACGTCCATGTGGTACGCGAACCACGTGGAGGCCGTGGTCTGCACGCAGGGAGAGGCCGAGCTCACGGACGACGAGACGGGTCTGACGTACACGATCACGCCGGGAACCATGTACCTCCTCGACGGCCACGAGCGGCACACCCTGCGCGTGAAGCACGAGTTCCGCTGCCTGTGCGTCTTCAACCCGCCCGTGACGGGCCGGGAGGACCACGACGAGAACGGCGTGTACCCGCTGCTCACCGAACCCGAACCCGGGCCCGACCACGGCTGACGTACCCACACGCTCGCGCACTCGCACTCGCACACGCACTCACACGGAAGAGAAGGGAGAGGCAGGCACCGCCATGACCTCCGCATCCATACGCACGGTGAACGACCTGTATCCGACCCGGGGCTCCGAGGAGGTGCTCAGCGGCCGCGTGGACCCCGTCGTCTGGTCCGATCCCGGCACGCCGGGCCCGATATGGGCCCACGAGCTGGAGAGCTACGAGCGCGACGGTTTCCTGTCCGTCGAGGAACTCATCACGCCCGAGGAGACGGAGGTCTACCGGGCCGAGATGGACCGGCTGCTCCGTGACCCCTCGACGCTCGCCGACGAGCGGTCCATCGTGGAGCCGAAGTCACGGGAAGTGCGCTCCGTCTTCGAAGTCCACCGGATCAGCGAGGTGTTCGCGGCCCTCGCCGCCGATCCGCGCGTCGCGGGGCGTGCGCGGCAGATCCTGGGATCCGAGGTGTACGTGCACCAGTCCCGCATCAACGTCAAGCCCGGTTTCGGCGCCAGCGGCTTCTACTGGCACTCCGACTTCGAGACCTGGCACGCCGAGGACGGCCTGCCGCACATGCGCACCGTGTCGGTGTCCATCGCCCTGACGCCGAACCACTCCACCAACGGCGGCCTGATGATCATGCCCGGCTCCCACCGGAGCTTCCTGGGCTGCGCCGGTGCGACGCCGAAGGACAACTACAAGAAGTCCCTCCGGATGCAGGACGCGGGCACCCCGTCGGACGAGGCGCTGACCCAGTTCGCCTCGGCCTGCGGCATCAAGCTCTTCACCGGCAAGGCGGGTTCGGCCACCTGGTTCGACTGCAACGCGATGCACGGTTCGGGTGACAACATCACGCCCTACCCGCGCAGCAACGTGTTCCTCGTCTTCAACAGCGTCGAGAACCGCCCGTCGAAGCCCTTCGCCGCCCCGGTGCGCCGCCCCGGATACATCGCCTCGCGGGACTTCACCCCGGTGAGCTGACACGTCCGGCCGACCCGGCGCTTGCCCGGCCGGGTCGGCTACCCGGCGGGGGTGATGGGCGGACCCCTACCGGGGGTCTGCGGTGCTGCGTAGACTCCACCCGCATGACTGCGGGGATGGGCGCATCGGTGCTGGTCGGACGGGATGCGGAGATTCGGGCGATGCGTACGGCGCTGGCCCGGCCGCCCGCCGTGGTGCTGATCGAGGGCGAGGCCGGGATCGGCAAGACGCGGCTCGTGCGCGAGGTGCTCGCGCGCAGACCGGACCTCAGGGCGCGGGTGCTGTCGGGGAGCTGTCCGCCGCTGCGCGAACCGTTCCCGTACGGGCCGCTGTTCGATGTGCTCCGTACCCTCGCCCACGCCGTGCCGGCCGGGCTCAGCCCCGTGTGCGGGGCCCTGCGGCCGTACCTGCCGGAGCTCGCCGAGCGGCTTCCCCCGCCCTGCGAGCCGTTGCACGACCCGGCCGCCGCCACGCACCGGATCTTCCGCGCGGTGGGAGCGCTGCTGGCCGCCGTGTGCCCGGCCGTGCTCGTCGTCGAGGACCTCCACTGGGCCGACGACGGCACCCGCGACCTGATCCGGTTCCTGATCGAGGATCCGCCGCCGGGGCTCGCCGTCGTACTGACCTACCGGCGGGAGGACCTGCCCGCCCCCGGGTTGCCGCTGGGGCGCGCCTACCGGCGGGCGGCCGGTCACGAGTCCCTCCTGATGCGGCTGGAGGCGCTCGACGCGGGCGAGGTGCGCACCCTGGCCGCCGCGCTCACGGGCGGGCCCGTATCCGCGCGGCTGGCGGACGAGTTGCACGAGCGGACCGCCGGGATCCCCTTCGTGCTGGAGGAGTTCGTGCGGGGTCCGGGCGCTCCGACGGCCGTGCCCGCCCTGCTCCAGGAGGCGATGGCCGATCGGACCGCCGGACTGGACGCGCCGGCCCTCGCGGTCGTCCACGCGGCCGCGGTGCTGCGCGATCCGGCGCAGGAGGCCCTGGTCACCGCCGTGGCGGGGCTCGACGAGGAGGCCGGGGCCGCGGCCGTGGGGGCCGCGCTGCGGGCCGGAGTGCTCCACGACTGGGGCGAGGACCGGTACGGATTCCGGCACGGACTGGCCCAACAGGCCGTGTACGAGGCCCTGCTGGGCCCGGACCGGCGGCGCCTGCACCTGCGTGCCGTCACCGCGCTGGCCGCGCTGCCCGCGCCGCCACTCGTACGGCTGGCCTACCACGCCCGGCAGGCCGGCGCCGTGGAGGCCTGGCGGCGCTACGCGGAGGACGCCGCCGAGCACGCCCGGGAGATCGGCGACACGGCGCTCGCCGTGGAACTCCTCGAAGGGCTCCTCGACGATCCCGGGCTGCCGGCCGAGGACTGCGCGCGCCTGGCCCTGCGGCTCAGCCGCGCGGCCACGATCGGCCTCACCCACCGGCGCACCGCCCGGCTGCTGCGCCGGGTGGTCGACGACGGCGGGGCGCTGCCCGACGCCGTGCGCGGGGACATCCGGCTCAACCTCGGGCTGCTGCTGAACAACCAGGCCGGCGACCACCGCCAGGGCCGGCTGGACACCGTCCGCGCCGTCGCCGAGCTCCGCGAACGCCCGGCCCGCGCCGCCCGGGGCATGGCCGGACTCGCCATGCCGACGTGGGGCGAAGAACCGTACGCGGTCTACCAGGAGTGGATCGGCCGCGCGGAGCGGATCGCCGCCGCGCACGGGGACGAGGCGCTGCGGCTCGCGGTGCGCGGCAACCACCTCGTCCTGCGGATGGCCCTCGGCGAGGGGGCGGTGCGCGCCGAGGCGGAGGCCCTGCTCGCCGCCGGCGCGGCGGACCGGGCGGGCCGCCTGGAGCTCGCGCGGATGTGCGGGAACCTCGCCGACGCCGCGGCCTGGCTGGGCAAGGACCCGGAGGCCGACCTGTTCCGCCGGGAGGGCGACCGCATAGCCGCCGCGTGCGGGGCCCCGTACCTGCGCGGGATCATCGACGCGACCGTGCTGCGCCTGGAGTGGAGCCAGGGGCGCTGGGAGGGGCTCGGCGAGCGCGCCCGGCAGGTCTGGGAGGCGGCCCAGGGCGCCTACGGCATCGAGTCGGAGGCGCGCCTGGTCCTGGGGCTCCTGGGCGCCGCGCACGGGGAGTGGGAGGAGGCGGCCGAGCACCTCGCGGCGGCCGCTCTGGACGATCCGCACAACGCGGCCTCGCCGGTCCTGGCCGCCGCGGGCGCGGCGGCGGTACGCATCCACCTCGCGCGGGGCCGGGCCGGCGCGGCCTGCTCCGAGGCCGACCGGGGACTCGCGCGCGTCCGGCACAAGGGGCTCTGGGGCTGGGCCGCGGACCTGGCGGCGGCCGGCGTGGACGCGTACGTCCGGGCGGGCCGGATCGCCGACGCGGGACGACTGACCGGGGAGTACGCGCAGGCCATCGCGGGACGCGACCACCCCCTGGCGCTGGCGGCGCTGCCGCTGTGCCGGGCGGCCGTGGCCCGGTCGGCCGGTCAGCCGCAGGAGGCATCGGCGCACTACCGCCGGGCGGCTGCCCAGTTCACCGCGCTGCGCCGGCCGCACAGCGCGGCCCAGGCCGTGGAGGCCGCGCTGGAATGCGTACCGGACGCCGACGAACTGGCGCTCCTGGCCGCCGAGTTCGAGCGCATCGGAGCCGTGCGTGAGGCGGCCCGCTGCCGGCGGGCGCTGCGCGGCAGCGGGCACGTGGCGGCGGCCCGGCGCGGCCGGGGCGGCTACGGCGAGGGACTGTCGCCGCGGGAGGCGGACGTGGCCCGGCTGGTGGCCTCGGGCCGGACCAACCGGGAGATCGCCGAGCTGCTGTTCCTCTCGCCGCGCACGGTGGAGCAGCACGTGGCGAAGGTGCTGCGGAAGCTGAAGGTCAGCAGCCGCACGGAGGTACGTACTCCGTAGCGCCCGGGGCGCGCGTGACGGCTGCGAATAGGTACTCCTACGGACCCGGGTACGGATTGCCGTGCTCCCCCGGTGTCACGAGGGTGATCCCCGTGCCCCGGCCCCCACGCCGTGGCATCCAGGAACCCGATCAGTAGGAGCAGTTGGATGCGTGCACAGCGTGCGGCAAGAAGCACCCGGCTCGGGGCCATATGTCTCGGTGCCGCCACCGCGACCGTCCTCGGCCTGTTCGGCGCCGCCACCCAGGCCCACGCCGGACCCGCGGAGGGCCGGGTCCTCGGCGAGGGCGCGGCGGACACCGTGAGCGGCCGGTACCTCGTCGTCCTCGACGGCGCGCCCTCCCTGCGCGCCACCGCCACGGCCGAGACCGCCGGGGAGGCGAAGACGCTGACGGACCGCCACGGAGGGGCGGTCCGTCAGCTGTACACGGCCGCCCTCAAGGGCTTCTCCGTGAAGGCGACCCCGGCGCAGGCCCGGCGGCTCGCGGCCGCGCCGGGCGTGCGCTACGTCCAGGCCGACACCGTCTTCCGCGTGTCGGGGACCCAGCCCAACCCGCCGTCCTGGGGCATCGACCGCGTCGACGGAGCGAAGGACGGCTCCTACGCCTACCCGAACGACGGCAGCGGGGTGACCGCGTACATCGCGGACACCGGCCTCTACCGGCAGCACTCGGACTTCGGCTCCCGCGCCTCCTCGGGCTACGACTTCATCGACAACGACGCGGACTCCGCCGACTGCCACGGACACGGCACGCACGTCTCGGGGACCGTGGGCGGCAGCGCATACGGCGTCGCCAAGAACGTGAAGCTGGTCGGGGTGCGGGTGCTCGACTGCCAGGGTTCCGGGTCCACGGAGCAGATCGCGGCCGGCATGGACTGGATCGCGAGGAACGCCAAGAAGCCGGCCGTCGTCAACATGTCCCTGGGCGGCAGCGCCGACCGTGCGCTCGACGACGCCGTGGCCGGCGTGATCAACGCGGGCGTGCCGGTGGCCGTCGCCGCGGGCAACGACAGCAAGGACGCGTGCAACACCAGCCCGGCGCGCCTGCCCGCGGCCATCACCCTCGGCTCCACGGACAGCAACGACGCCCGCTCCAGCTTCTCCAACTACGGTTCCTGCCTCGACCTGTTCGCCCCCGGCGGCTCCATCGTCTCCACCAAGATGGGCGGGGGCACCCAGACGATGAGCGGCACCTCCATGGCCACTCCGCACACGGCGGGAGCGGCTGCGATCTACCTCTCGGCGCACCCCGACGCCACCCCGCAGCAGGTGCGCGACGCGCTGGTGGACAACGCGCAGTCGGGTGTGGTGACCGGGGCCGGTTCGGGCTCCCCCAACAAGTTCCTGAACGTGACCAAGCTCGGCGCTCCCACCCAGCCCGGTGAGCCGGTCGCGGACTTCGCCGCCCAGTGCTCGACTTCGGCCGCTTCCTGCGCCTTCGACGCCTCGGCGTCCAAGGACCCGGACGGCTCGATCGCCTCGTACGCCTGGGAGTTCGGCGACGGTGCGAAGGGTGAGGGCGTCAAGCCGTCCCACGAGTACTCCGCCGCCGGCACCTACTCGGTCAAGCTGACCGTCACCGACGACTCCGGCCGCACGGCCACCGTCACCAAGCCCGTCACCGCCGGGACCACGCAGCCTCCGACGGGCACCCCGCCGACCGCGGCGTTCTCGGTGTCCTGCTGGTACCAGGACTGCTCCTTCGACGGCTCGGGCTCCAAGGACTCCGACGGCTCGATCGCCTCGTACAAGTGGAAGTTCGGCGACGCCGCCACGGGCACCGGAGCCACCGTCGCCCACCGCTACCCGGCCGGACAGCGCAGCTACACCGCCGAGCTGACCGTCACCGACAACTCCGGCCTGACGGCCACCGCTTCGCGCCGCATCGACTGCTACGGCTTCGGTACCGGCCAGTCCCTCTGCTTCGCCTCCTGACCCGTCCCGTCCCGCGCGACCCGGCCCTCCCCCTCCCCGGGGAGGTCCGGGTCGCGCGCATGCCGGTCGAGTGGCGACGGCTCCTTGACCCCGGCAGAGGCGGCGCGTTAGGTTCACGCCACGGGAGAGCGCTCTCCCCAGTGGATCCGTCAGACGCTCCGGACCGGAGGACACCCGCGATGCAGCGGACCCTGACCGACGAACAGATCACGCGCGCGGTCGCGCACGCCCAGGACCCGGACACCAGGGTCCTGCGCCACCGGGAGCTGGCCGGCGGCACCTTCAACTCGGTCCACCTGCTCACCCTGGCCGCCCGGCCCGGCGGACCGCGGGACCCCGGCCCGGGAGAGCGGCCGGTCGTGCTCAAGGTCGCACCGCCGGCGGGCACACCGCTCATGACCTACGAGAACGCGCTGATGCGCACCGAAGCCGAGTTCTACCGGCGTGCCTCGACGGTGCCCGGCCTGCCGGTGCCCGGAGTCGTGGCGACCGGCTTCGACCGGAGTGCGATCGGCGCCGACTACCTCCTGATGACACACCTGGAGGGCGAACCCTGGGACCGGCTGCGCGCCGGGATCGGTTCCTCGGACCAGGCAAGACTGCGCACCGACCTCGGCCGCCTCGTCCGCGGGCTCCACCGCGTACGGGGTTCCTCCTTCGGCTATCCGTACGGGAACCCGCCGGCGGGCGCCGGCACGAGCTGGCGGATCGCCTTCGAGGGCATGCTGGCCGATGTCTGCGCGGACGCCCGCCGGTTCGGCGCCCCGCTGCCCGTCGACCCCGGCCTCGTCCTCGGCCTCGTCCGTGAGCGGGGCCGGCTCCTCGACCAGGTGACGGCCCCCTCGCTGGTCCACTTCGACCTGTGGGAGGGCAACATCCTGCTCGCCGAGCGGGACGGACGCCTGGAGATCACCGGGATCATCGACGGCGAACGGGCGTTCTGGGGAGATCCGCTCGCCGACCTGGTGTCCACCGCGCTCTTCGACGACATCACCCGGGACCCGGCCTTCCTGTCCGGCTACCGCTCCGGCCCGCTCACGGCCGACGAACGCCTGCGCATCGCGATGTACCGCGCCTACCTGGCGCTGATCGTCCTGGTCGAAGGCGTCCCCCGCGGCTACGACCCGCAGGCGCGGGCGCCCCTCACCGACCTGGCCGCCGCCGACTTGGCGACGGCGCTGGACCTCCTGAGGCAGGCTCCGCCCGTCTGACCGTCCACCCGCCCGTCCACCCGCTCGTCCACCCGCCCGCCGGCCGGGCCGCCCGTCAGGCCGTAGAGCGGGTCGAGCCAAACGGGTGACTTAGCGCCACATCTGCAAGGTCTCAGGCGTTGCCAGGGCGAAATGACCGACGGGTACCACCCCGCTCCAACGAAGGATCTCCAGGTAATGCTGAAGAAGATGATGGTCACCGCAGTCACCACCGCCGCCGCGATCGGCGCCGGCGGCGCCATGGCCGCTCCGGCCATGGCCATCGGCAATGACAACGGGATCAACACCGTCAACGGCAACGGCGCCGTGCAGGCCTACGGCAACCAGAAGACCCACGGCGCGATGAGCCCCCAGCTCTCCGCGGTCCAGGGCACGCTGAACAAGCCGTGCATCGGTCTGCCGGTCAAGGTCAACGCGCAGTCGCTCGTCGCCGTCCTCGCGAACGTGGGCGTCCAGGACATCAACGTCCTGTCCAACCCGCAGAACCAGCAGTGCACCGAGAACTCCACCCAGGCCAAGGGCGACGAGGCGCTCTCCCACATCCTGGACAACATCCCGGTCCTGTCGGGCAACCTGTCGCAGGGAAGCTGACGGCCCGCCCCTGACTGGCTGAATGACTGACTGACTGACCGACTGGCCCGGCCCGGCCGCGGACGCCCGCACGAGCGCTCCGCGGCCGGGCCGTCGGCCGTCCGGGCCCCAGACCGTTCAGGCCCCAGGTCGTCCGGGCCCCGCGCGAATCGCTTCGATCAGCTGGCCGGAGCCATGTCGTAGGTGACCCACATCGTACGAGTCGCCACTTGGTCGTACTTGGACCGGGCGCGGTGGTTGTCGTCGGCCGTGATCCAGCGGACGACGCTCCAGCCGCGTTCGGCAGCGATCTCACCCAAGGCCGTGAGCAGCTGATCGGCGGCGCCGGAGCCGCGCCGGGCGGGGTCGACGAACAGGTCGTCCAGGTACCCGCCGGTGGTGGCCGAAAGGGGGCGGGCGAACGGGCGGTAGTGCGCCAGGCCGATCAGCCGGCCGTCCACGTCCTCGGCGACGAGGGCGTTCACCTCGTGGGCGGGGTCGTTGATCCACGTCCACACGCGTTCGGCGGCCTCCTCGGTCTGCTCGACCCGGTAGAAGTCCGCGTAGCCGCGGTACAGGGCGCGCCACTGCGGGAAGTCCGCGTCGCGGACCGCGCGGACGGTGATGGTGGTCGACATGATGCGCACTTTCGTCGTCGGTAAGGGTCTTCGACCAAGGATCATGCCCGGCCCCACCGATCTGCGGCATCGCCCGAATGTCGAAGCCCGCGCCCACCCGGGGACGCGGCGTCCACTTCCGGGACCGTCGGCGCCGAGGACGGCCCGCCGCGCCCGCACGTCGCGCCCAGCGCCCAGCGCCGCAGCGCCGCAGCGCCGAGTGCCCGGTGCCCAACGCCCTTGCATCGACCCCCGCCACGGCCCGGTGCCCCGTCCGACATGCCGGACACCGCTCCGGAGGACTTGAGCCCCTCCCGGCCCGCCATGGAGCATGATCGACTTGGGCACTTATGCCCCTGTACTGAGGGATTTGCCGCTCATGCTCCTCATGCCACCGATCGACTTCACCGAGATACCGCCGGCGGCGGACTGCCCCTGCCCGGGGTGCCGTTCCGATCGCCGCTCCACCGCCGCCCGGCACACGCCGCGCGGGCGGGTCCGGGCACTGGCCGTCGCCACCGTCGCCGGAGCGTGCGGCCTCGCCGTCACACCGGGGACAGCCGCGGCCGCACAGGCCGTCGAAACGGGGCGCGCCCCTTCGCCCGACGGCGCGCAGTCCACTCCCCAGGGACCGACCGGCCCCCTGGTGCGGGACTCGGCGGGGCGCCTGAGCGCCCCGGGGGCCACCGCCACCACTCGGGCGGACATCATGCGCCGGGCCCAGCAATGGGTCGACGCGCAGGTCCCGTACAGCATGAACGCCTACCGGAACGGCTACCGGACGGACTGCTCCGGCTTCGTCTCGATGGCCTGGGGCCTCGGTTCCAACCAGTGGACCGGCAGCCTGGACCAGTTCGGGCAGCGCATATCCAAGTCCGAGCTGCGGCCCGGCGACATGCTGCTGTTCCACAACCCGTCGGACCCGGGCGCCGGATCCCATGTGGTGCTCTTCGGCGGCTGGACCGATGCGTCCATGAGCCGTTACACCGCCTATGAGCAGACCCGCCCGCACACCCTGAAGCGCACGAACCCGTACGCGTACTGGAACAACTCCTCGCGCTACGTGGCCTACCGCTACACGGGCCTGCGCGAGGGCGGCGGCGAGGAGGACTCCGGCGCGTTCCCCGGGGCGGGCGCCTTCGGCCCCGGGGCGAACGGTCCCCACGTCACCCGGCTCGGCGAGATGCTCGTGGCGCGCGGCGCAAGCCGCTTCTACGCCTCCGGCCCCGGGCCGGTGTGGGGCTCCGCGGACCGTGCCGCCACCAAGGCCTTCCAGGAGGCGCAGGGGTGGCGCGGCGCCGAGGCCGACGGGATCCCGGGGCCGGCGACCTGGACCCTGCTCACCGGCGGCAAGGGGCGGAACATCCCCTCCGGGGGCGACGGGTCCACGACCGGCTCCGCCTTCCCCGGCGGGCAGTACTTCCGCCCCGGTCAGTCCAACGACCACGTGGCCCGGCTGGGCCGCCGTCTGGTCGAGCGCGGCTACGGGCGGCACTACTCCGAGGGCCCCGGCCCCCGTTGGTCCGAGAGCGACCGGCGCAACGTCGAAGCCTTCCAGCGGGCACAGGGCTGGCGGGGCGCGGAGGCGGACGGCTACCCGGGCCCGGAGACCTGGCGCCGCCTCTTCGCCACGACCGGCCGCTGACCTGCCCGTCCCTTCCCCCCTGCCCCCTCTCCCCTTCCCCACTGCGTCCACGGCACGGGGGAAGGGGGGACCTGCCCAGCCACGGCAGTGGGTTCCTGCCGGCTCCGCAGGGGTTCTCGGCGTACGGGAAACCCTGCACCTTATAAGCGGGCCCGGCCCGATGCGGGCCGGCGCGCCCGTTGCCGTGCGGCGCACGGGAACCTCGGCGATTCGGCCAACCCCCTTGGGTGGCAGTGCCGTTATGGGAGACGGGTCGGTGTAGTTCGCACGCTCCCCCGCGCCCGTCATTCCGGGATTCCAGGGCCGACCGAAAGACGTGTGTTCGAAAACCTGGGGCCGTCGTTGAGCTCACGACAGCGTCCGACCGGCGACCCAGGGGGCCCCGATGACCACATCCCGAGCACACACCAAAGCGGCCGGCGCTCCGCCCCCTCCGCCCCCGGCGGAGATCACTTACGGCGGGAAGTTCGCCGTCAATCCGCTCGCCGAGGTCTCCTTCCGGACGATGTGCGCCACGCTCCCGTCCGTCCTGGCCCGGATCGGCCGCCTGTCCTGGCGGACCGACCGGCGGGCCGTGCGACTCCTGATCGGATGCCAGGTCGTCACGGGCGTGTCCGCCGCGGTACTGCTGGCCGCCACCGCCCGCGCGATGGGGCCCGTACTCGGCGCAGGCAGTGCGGCCGACCGCCTCCAGGGGGCCCTGCCCGCGCTGCTCGTCGTCGCGCTCGCCGCCGCGATGAACCGGGTCGCCGGGGCCGTGGCCACGTACGCCGAGCGGCGGATCACCCCGTTGCTCACCTCGGAGACCGACAGCACTCTGGTCGAGGCGGTCTGCCGGGTCGAGGCCGTGGCCTACGCGGGGGACGGCTTCTCCGACCGGCAGGAGGCGGCCGAGATGGGGGTGGTCCGCACCCACGTGATGGTCACCGACGCCCAGCGCTTCATGTCCTCGCTGATCCGCCTGGTCACCGCGGGCAGCGTCCTGTCCCTGCTGAACGTGATGATGTTGCCCCTGCTGCTCCTCGCCGTGCTGCCCGCCGGCATCGGCGCCGTCCTGACCGCCCGCGTGGACTACGAGATCCACTACGCCAACATCAGCGACCGCAACGTCCGCGGGATGATGCGCTGGTGGGCCACGGCCTCCCAGTACGGCGACGAGGTCCGCGCCAACTCGATGACCGACTACCTCGTCTACTGGTACCGGGCCCTGTCCGACCGTTGCGACCGGCGGAACCTGGCCGCCGCGCCCCGCACCCTGCGGATCTCCCTGCTCGCCGCGCTGGCCGGCGGCGTCTTCCTCCTCGCGACCTGGGGGGCGCTCGCCTGGCTCGCCGTGACCGGCCGGATCGAACCCGCCATCGCCGCCACGGCCGTCATCGCCGTCCAGACCGCGCTCGCCGCGCTCTCCCAGGTCATCATCAACGGCGCCGCGGTCTTCCACACCAGCCTCTACCTCACCGACATGCAGTCCTTCCTCGACGAGGCCGCCGCCCGTGCTCCCCGGCGCGGGCCGCGCGAGATCACCGGCCCGGTGGAGCGGATCCGGCTCGACGAGGTCGTCTACCAATACCCGGGCAAGGACAAGCCCGCGGTGGACGGCGTCTCCCTCACCCTGGAACGCGGCCAGATCCTCGCGATCGTCGGAGCGAACGGCTCCGGAAAGTCGACCCTGACCCGGCTGATCACCGGGATCTACCTCTGTGACAAGGGCAAGGTCACCTGGAACGGAAGCGACCTCGCCGACACCGACCCGGACACCGTCTGGCGCCTCACCGGCCTGGTGCCGCAGGACTTCGCCAAGTGGCCGCTGCGGGTGCGCGAGAACATCACCCTCGGCCAGCCCCGCACCCACGACGACGGACCCGTGTGGGAGGCCATCGACGCGGTCGGCCTGCGCGAAGCCGTCGAAGACCTCCCTCACGGTCTGGACAGCCTCCAGGCCCGCGACATCTGGGGAGGCGTCGAGTTCTCCGGCGGGCAGTGGCAGCGCGAAGCGTGCGCCCGGGCCCTGTACCGCAAGCCCGAGTTGCTGATCCTGGACGAGCCGACTTCGCAGATGGACCCGCGCGGCGAGCACCTGGTCTTCGAGCGGATCAAGGCCATCGCCGCCGACCGGATCACCATCATGGTCACGCACCGGCTGGAGAACACGAAGATCGCGGACCACATCATCGTGCTGGAAGGCGGCCGCATTTCCGAACAGGGCCGCTACGACGATCTCGTCCACGGCGGCGGAACCTTCGCCGAACTCCTCGCACTCTCCCAGGACCGCTGACCGGCCGCGCCCGCCCAGCCCCACCCGCCGAGCCCAGACACGCCGCACGCCGCACGCCGCACCCCGCACCCCGCACCCCGCACCCCGGAAGAAGGCGCCACGCCCATGCCCCCCTCACCCACCCCCGACCGGCCCTCCCTCCTCGGAGTGTTCGCCCACCCGGACGATGAATCGCTGCTCGCCGGCGGAGTGCTCGCGCAGCACGCCGCCGCCGGTTTCGACACCGCGGTCGTCACCGCGACCTGGTCCCGCGACAGCCACCGGGCCGCCGAACTCGCCGATGCCCTCCAGGTCCTGGGCGCTGGAGAGCCGCGGATGCTCGGCTACGCCGACGCACGCGTTCCGGAGTCCGCCCCGGGCCGGCCGAGGCTGTGTGACACACCCATCGACGAGGTCGTGGAGATGCTCGTGGCACACATCCGTGCCGTACGGCCGCAGCTGGTTCTGACACATGACGCGTACGGCCAGCTGACCGGCCATCCCGATCACGTCCGTACCCATCAAGCGGCCGTCCTGGCCTTCCACGCCGCGGGCCTGGAACACCACTACCCGGACGCGGGCGCCCCCTGGCAGCCCGCCACCCTGTACGCGGCCACCCACCCCGACTCGGGGGTGGGCGAGCTGGGCCCGTTGTTGTCGCGGGTGGGGAAGAAGGTGCTGTCCGTACCGGACGGACACATCACGGCGACGGTCGATGTGAGCGCCTTCCTCACGCAGAAGTGGGCGGCGATCCTCTCCCACCGCAGCGAGGCCGCCCGAGAGCGGCCCCTGCCCGGAATCCTCGCCCGTCTCCCCCAAGAGGTACGGGAGTCGATCATCTCGACCGAGTACTACACCCGCCTCGGCGCATCGCCCCTGCCGGACGGCCGGTGCGACCACCCGTAGGTCGCTCTTGAGAACGCGGCCGGGCCGCCGGGGACGATCCGCCTCGACGGCCCGGCGAAACGATCATTCCCGCGCGGCGGTCCCCTACCGTGGGTGAGGTGAACAGGTTCCTCGTCGCGTTGTCGGCGACCGCCTCCTTGCTGCTCCTCGCGCCCGGTACCGCGCATGCCGTCGATCCGGCGCCGTGCGTCAAGCCGGAGTCCGAATCGAAGTCCCGGAGCTCCGTCGACGAGGGCGAGATCCGGTACACCGACTCCTCGCAGTACGACCCGGAGATCAAGCACGCCATCGCGGCCTGGCAGTACTCCGGCGCGAAGATCAAGATCGTCGGTGACACCACGAGCACGGTCAACGACCTCGACTTCCAGGACTTCAACGACTCCAAGAGCACCGCGGCCGGCATCTGGAGCTACAACGCCGCACCGGCGTGGACGGACTACATCCGTTTCAACAAGGCGAAGATGTCGTCGTATTCGGCGAAGAAGCGCCGGAGTGTCGCCGCCCACGAACTGGGGCATGCGCTCGGCCCCTGCCACAAGGACTTCGAGACGACGAACTCGCTGATGTGGCCCCAGGTCCAAGAGGACTTCGACGTACCGCAGGCCGTGGACAAGGCCAACTACAAGAAGCTGTGGGGCTGATCATGAGTCCACGGATGTGGGCCGCGGCGGGCCTGACCGGGGGGCTGCTGCTCGCCGGTGGCGGCTGGTACTCGGTCGCCGGGACGGAAGGCTCCGGGCACGCGTCCTGTGGTGCGGACCTGACGAAGGACCCCGTGGTCGCCGATGAGTTCCCGGTGATGGCCGTGGTCGAGACGGTGAAGAACACCCGGGCATGGGAGGCGGACGGCAGCTCGTACCTGTCCAGTCAGGTACGCGTACTCAAGGGATTGAAGGGCGCCCCTCCCGAGTCGTTCACGGTCACCCAAGGGATCGAGAGCGGCGGCTCCCCGGGCCGCTACGCCACCGTGGATCCGGAGTTGTACGCCGTCCTGGAGCCGGGCCGGCGGTACGTGGTGGGGGTCGAGACCATGGACAACGAAGGCCAGGGGCCGTGGGTCGGCTACGTAGCGCCGGCGAAGCGCGGCGTGGACGGGGAGGCCGCCCACTGGAAGGACGCGCAGCGGGCCGGGGCGCCGGCTCCCGCGCCCTGCGACGACGTGCGCGTCGGCGGGTAGCCCGCCGGAGCGCCCGCCGCTTTCAACGCAGCGTAACCAGCGCCCCATCGGCACGCGAGTCGGACCCGTGGACCCACGACAGCCGCGACTGCGCGGTTCCGCGCATTCCTGCAGGGGCGGATGCCCCGCCCGGAGGGGTTGCGGGCCGTACATCCGGGGCCGGCCGTGCACCGGCGCACGAGGCCGGACCCGCTCGGGAGGGCGGGACGCTCGCCCCGGTGAACTGTTGGTTTCCACGTTCGCCGGCGCATTCGCGTCCCTGCGAACCCCGGACGCGGTGCACCTGGGCCCGCCTGCCGCAACCGAGCCGCCAGCCCCGTCCGGCACCGGGCCGGATCGTTGCCCCGTCTCCCCTGGACCACCTTCGAGTGATGCGGGGACCCATCCGACCGGTGCCGCAACCGCCTGCCCCCGTCACGTTCCGTGCCGGAGGCGTCCACGCCTCCCCGACCGACCAGATTCAGCCGATCTGCCGCTGACAGCATCGAGATTGATGATCCGTCAGGGGCGATCAATCACGGATCTTTCGGCGAGCCCCGGGACAGATCGACACGCCGGCGACGACCGTTTCCAGCCCCCGACGGCCCTTGACGGTGATTGGGCGTTGTGCGAATCTCTCGACAGGTCTGGACCAATTGTCTTCATCGGGCGGGGGCCCGAACAGCCAGACGTTCCTGGGGGTTCCGGGACGTCCGGCGGTCCTGACCACTCACGGCCGTCGGCCGGTCCCCGGGGGAGGACCGGATGCACGGTGGCCCGCATTTCACCGAACCAGGTTGCCTGAGCCCGCCGTTGGGTCCCGAAGCCCCGACGTGCGGTAGCCCGCACCCGATGCCGCGTCCGCACGCTCACCCGTGCTGCACCTCCACCCTGCTCCGACGTCCTAAGTGAGCCGCTGAATGTCCGAAGTCCTCCCCCTGCCCGACCGCAGACCCGCCTCGCCGGCCCAGCAGGGCGTCTGGCTCACCGAGCGGCTGGGACTGGCCCGCGAGGCGTTCCACATGCCGGTGCGGATCTCCTTCGACCGGATCGACACGGCGGCCCTGGTCCGCGCGGTGGCCGCCGTCATCGGGCGGCATCCGGCTCTGGCCGCGCGGCTGGTCGAGTGTGACGGCCGGGTGTGGCAGGAACCCGCGGCGCAGCAGCCCGAACTGGTGCAGCTCGAAGCGCCCGAAGACGAGGCCGACCTGGAGAAGCGGCTGGAGGAGGAGGCTGCCCGTCCGTTCACCCTGGAGACCGGCCCGCTCAGCCGCTTCACCCTGCACCGGCGCTCCGACGGCAGTGCCGAACTGCTGGTCACCGCGCACCACTCGGTCTTCGACGGCAACTCCAAGGACGTGCTGACCCGGGACCTCGCAGCCGCGTACGGCGCGGCGCCCCTTCCCTCTCCCTCGACCACCGCACCCGCCTCACCGGCCGAGGATCCGGCCACCGTACGGAGGGCTGCCGAGTGGTACGGGCCGCGTTGGGCCGCCGCCACCGACCCGGTGCTGCCCGGTGTATCGCGCACCCCGACCGTCGCCGGGGCAGGCGAGACGGTCGAGTGGAGTCTCGACGGCGCCGAGGCACGCGAGTTGGCCGCCACGGCCGCCCTCGGCGGCACCACGGTCTTCGAGTTCCTGCTCGCGGCCCTGCACGGGCTGCTGCGCCGGTACGGCGGCGAGGCGGTTCCGGTGTCCGTTCCGCTTTCCACTCGGACGCGCGAACTCACCGGGGAAGTAGGGCTGTTCGTCAATGAACTGCCCGTCCACGCGCCCGCGGCCGATGCCTCACAGACCTTCACGGCCTTCGCCGCCGCCGTACGGGCCGAGTTGCGGGCCGGCTACCCGTACCGCGGCGTGCCCTTCGGCGCCGCCGTCTCCGGGCTGAGCCCCCGCGTCGGCCTGACCGCCGTCTCCCTCGGTTACCGCCGGCGCGGCCCTGACCCGGACTTCGCCGGCACCGGTGCCCGGATCGCCTGGGCCGTGCACCACCGCACCGCCCGCAACACCCTCCACCTCCAGATCGTCGAAGCCCCCAAGAGCGGCGACGCCCTGAGCGGCGGCCTCGACTTCAGCCTGCAGTACGACCCGGCCGTGCTCGCCCCGGACGCCGCCCGCCGGATCGCCGGCCACTACAACACCCTGCTCGCCGGGGCGGTCGCCGACCCCGGTGCCCGGCTGCTGGACCTGCCGCTGCTGGACGCCGCCGAGCTCCGGGCCGTCACCACCGGGCCGAACGCCACGGCCCGCCCCTATCCGACCGACCGGACCGTGCTCGACCTGATCCGCGCCCAGGCCGCCGCCACCCCCGAGGCGATCGCGGTCAGCGCTGCCGGCCGCCACCTCGGCTACCGCGAACTACTGGCCCGTACAGACCAGTTGGCCGCAGCACTGCGCGCCGGCGGCGTCAGACCCGGCGACCTGGTCGCCGTCCACCTGGACCGTACCGCCGACCTGCCCGCCGCGCTGCTCGCCGTCCTCGCCACCGGCGCGGCCTACCTGCCGCTGGACCCGGGCTATCCGGCCGAGCGCCTCGCCCTCGTCCTGCGCGACTCCGCAGCCGTTCTGGTGCTCGCCGACCGCGAGCCCGCGCCACTGGTCGCCGCCGCCGCTCCAGCGGTCCTACGGCTCCCGGCGCCGTCGGCGCAGGACCCGGCCGAGGCCGCACCCGACGCCGACCACGGCGCCGCCCCCGGTCCGGACGATGTGGCGTACGTCCTCTACACCTCGGGCTCCACGGGCCGCCCCAAGGGCGTCGCGGTCGGGCACCGGGCACTGGTCAACCTGCTCACCTCCTTCGCCGACCGGCTCGACTCGGGCCCCCGGCACGCCTGGCTCGGATTGACCTCGCTCTCGTTCGACATCTCCGCGCTGGAGCTCTACCTGCCGCTGATCACCGGTGGCCGCCTGGTCCTGGCCCCGGACGGCCTCGCCGTCGACGGACCAGGCCTGCTCGCGCTGATCGGCGCCGAGGACGTCACCCATGTACAGGCCACCCCGTCCGGATGGAGGGTGATGCTCGCGGCGGGGAGCGCCACCGACGCCCTCGCCGCCGTCACCGGCCTGGCCGGCGGCGAGGCGCTGACGCTGCCGCTCGCCCGCGAACTGCGGGCGCGCACCGCCCGGCTGTTCAATGTGTACGGGCCCACCGAGACCACCATCTGGTCCACCTGCTCCGAGCTCCCCGCCGATCCCGGCCACGTCAGGATCGGCACCCCGATCGCCAACACCCAGGTCTACATCGTCGACGAGCAGCTGAGGCCCACCCCGCTCGGCATCCCCGGAGAGCTGCTGATCGGCGGGGACGGGGTCGCTCACGGCTACCTCGGCCGGCCCGAACTCACCTCCGAGCGCTTCGTGCAGAGCCCGTTCGGCCCGCCCGGAGCCCGGCTCTACCGCACCGGGGACCGCGCCGTCCGGACGCCTGACGGCGAGCTCGACTTCCTCGGCCGGATCGACGACCAGGTCAAGATCCGCGGCCACCGGATCGAACTCGGCGAGATCGAGTCCGCCCTGCTGGAGCACCCGGCCCTCGCCCAGGCCGCCGTGGCCGTCCGCACCGAGGAGGACGGCGAGCCGTTCCTGGCGGGCTACCTGGTCCCGGCCGCCGGCGCCCCGGCGCCCGCCCCCTCCGATCTGCGCGAACATCTGCTGCGCACGCTGCCGGCCGCGATGGCGCCGCAGCGCTGGCTCACCGTGGAGCGCCTGCCGCTCACCCCGAACGGCAAGCTGGACCGGCGGGCCCTGCCGGTACCGCCGCGCGAGGCGGCGCCGGCGCCACGGGCAGCCGATGCCGGTGACGAGACCACCGGAACGGTCCGCCGGATCTGGGCCGAGGTGCTGAACCTCCCCGACGTGGGCCCCGAGGACGACCTGTTCGACCTCGGCGGGCACTCGCTGACGGTGATCCAGATCGCCTCCCGGATCCGTGACGCGCTCGGCGTGGAACTGGACTTCGACGTCTTCTTCGACGTTCCGACCCCGGCCGGCATCGCCGCCGCCGTCCGCGAACGCCTGTAGGCCCCGCGCCCCGTACACCGGGCACGGCCCACTCGGCCGTGCCCGGCCCCCGCCGCGCCCGCACCCTCCGAATTCCCCCGCCCTCCGATTCCCCCATCCTCCGATTCCCCCTCCGCATGCCCGAACAGGAACTCGATGACGGATACCCAGGACCTGCCCGCCGACTGGTCCGCAGTCAAGCGCGCCCTCCTCAGCCGGCGGCTGCGCGGCGCCTCGGCCCCCGCCCGGGTGGTGGACCCCCGCCCGACGGGCAGCGCACCGCCGCTCTCCAGCGGCCAGGAACGGCTCTGGTTCATGGACCAGTTCGCCCCCGGCTCCACGGCATACACACTGGCGCCGGCCCGCCGGCTCCGAGGCCCCTTCGACCGCGCCGCGCTGGACGCCGCGCTGACCGGCCTGGTGGCCCGGCACGAGAGCCTGCGGATGACCTTCCGCACCACCGAGGCCGGCACCGCCGAGGTCCGGGTCGCCGAGCCGGCGCCGTTCGCCGCCCAGCACCTGGACGCCGTCGCGGACCCGGATCCGCAGGCACGCGCCGCCGCCGAACTCGGGGCGATGATCGCCGAACCCTTCGACCTGCAGACCGGTCCGCTGCTGCGCGCCCTGGTGGTCCGGATCGCGGAGGACGACCACGTACTGGCCCTGGTGATGCACCACATCATCTGCGACGGCTGGTCGATCGACCTCCTCAACCGCGAGCTCGACCTCCTCTACGCCCACCACGCCCACGGCGCCTCTCTCGAACTGCCAACCCTGCCGGTCCAGTTCGGTGACTACGCGGCCTGGCAGCAGGCCCGTCTGGCGAACGGGCAGCTCGCCGCCTCCCGCGAGCACTGGCTCAGGGAGCTCGACGGCGTCCCGGCCCTGGAGCTGCCCACCGACCGGCCCCGCCCGCCGCTCTTCACCTTCGACGGGGCCGCCACCGAGTTCCACTGGAGCCCCGAACTATGCAGCGGGATAGGCGAGTTGGCCCGCGCCTACGGGGCCTCCACGTACATGGTGCTGATGGCCGCGTTCCAGGCCCTGCTGGGCCGGCACGCCGGCCAGCGCGACTTCGCCGTCGGCTCCGCCGTCGCCGGCCGTCTCCACCGTGAACTCGAAGGCGTGGTCGGCGCCTTCGTCAACATGCTGCCGATCCGCGCCCGGCTCTCCGAAGGGCTCGACTTCGGCCGGCTGATCAGCCGGGTCCGCGAGACCACGCTCGACGCGTACGCGCACCAGGAGGTGCCGTTCGAGCAGATGGTGGGCGATCTCGCGGTGGAACGCGACGTCAGCCGCGCCGCCGTCTTCCAGACCACCTTCGCCTTCCAGAACTACGGCGACCGCGCCACCACCCCTGCCGGGGGCCTGGACTCCGAGGGCTTCGGCTACGAGGCCACCACCACCCACGCCGACCTCGCCCTCTACATGCGCGAGGAACCGGACGGCGGCCTCTACGGTCTGTTCACCTACCGCACCGACCTCTTCGACGCCGGCACCGTCGAGCGCCTCGCCGAGCGGTTCGAGCTGCTGACCGCCGCCGGCGTCGCCGATCCGGCACTGCCGGTCGACCGGCTCCCGCTGCTCGGCGCGGCCGAGCGGACGGCCGTACTGGAGACCTGGGCCACCGGCCCCGCGCTACCGGTGGACGGCCCCGCCACGCTCACACAGGCGCTGGCCGAGGCGGCGGCCCGGACGCCCGAGGCGCCCGCACTGGTCTTCGAGGACCGCACGCTGACCTACGGCGGCCTCGACCGGCGCGCCAACGCGATGGCCCGGCGCCTGCGGGCGCTGGGCGTGGGTGCGGACGACCGGGTGGCCGTCTGCCTGGAGCAGTCCCCCGAGCTGGCGGTCGCCCTGGTCGCCGTGCTCAAGGCCGGTGGCGGCTACCTGCCGCTCGACCCCGAGCAGCCCCCCGCGCGGCTCGCCCGCCTGGTCGCCGATTCCGGAGCCAAGGTCCTGATCACCGACGCCGTGCTGCGACCGCGGTTCGGCGACCACCCGGCCGTCGATCTGCTGACCGGCGACACAGGCGCCGACATCGGCGACGGTGACGGGGGCGACGCGGACGACGCGGCGGAGTGGGACGGAACGCCGCTGGAGGAGGTCTCGGGCGCCGACCACCTGGCGTACGTGATCTACACCTCGGGCTCCACCGGAGCACCCAAGGGCGTCGCCGTGCAGCACCGCCAGATCCTCAACTACCTGGCGGGCGCGGGCGATCGGCTGCGGATCGAGCCCGGGGGCTCCTTCGGGCTGCTTCAGTCGCTCTCCTTCGACTTCAGCATGACGATGCTCTACCTGGCGCTCACGACCGGCGGCCGGGTGCACCTGCTGCCGCGCCGGATCGCGGGCGTGGAACTGGCCGCGGAGATCGAGCGGGCCGGCATCGACCACCTGAAGATGACCCCTTCCCACCTGGCCGCGCTGACCGCCGACGTACCGCTGGAGCGGCTCCTGCCGCGCCGTACGCTGGTCCTCGGCGGCGAGGCGAGCAGCTGGTCCTGGGCGGCTGGGATCGCCGCACTGGGCCGTTGCGCGGTGTTCAACCACTACGGGCCGACCGAGGCGACGGTGGGGATCACCGTCCACGAGGTCACCGCCGACGGCCTGAACGCGCCGGGCAGCACCCCGATCGGCAGCCCGCTCGCCGGCGCGCGCTGCTACGTGCTGGACGAAGCCCGCAACCCCGTTCCGCCGGGCGTCACCGGTGAGCTGTACCTGGGCGGGGACCGGCTGGCCCGGGGCTACCTCGGGCGGCCGGACCTGACCGGCGAGCGGTTCCTGCCCGATCCGTACGCCGCCCCCGCCGGAGCGGAACCGGCCGTAGCGGAACCGGTAGAAGCGGAAGCGGCCGGAGCGGAGCCGTCCGCGGCCGACCCGTACGGCGCGGGCCCAGGGGGTGCGGCGACCGGCGGCCCGCGGATGTACCGCACCGGCGACCTGGCGCGCTGGCGCGCGGACGGAACCCTGGAGTACCTCGGCCGCGGCGACGACCAGATCAAGGTCCGCGGCTACCGGGTCGAGCCCGGCGAGATCGAGGCCGCGCTGACCGCGCTGCCCGGGATCACCCAGGCGCTGGTCATGGCCCGCGGCGAGGGCGTCAAGCAGAACCTCGTCGCCTACCTGGAACGCCCCGCCGGCGGCGAACCTCCGGCCGCCGCCGAACTGCGCGCCGTGCTGGGCGAGGTGCTGCCGGACTACATGGTTCCGGCCCGCTACGTGGTGCTGGAGCGGCTGCCGCTGCTCGCCCACGGCAAGGTCGACCGGAAGGCGCTGCCGGCGCCTGCGGACGGCCCGTCCGCAGGCGGCCACGTAGACCCCGAGGAGGGGACCGAGCAGGTGATCGCCGCCATGTGGGCGGACCTGCTGGACCTCCCCCGGGTCGGCGCACTGGACGACTTCTTCGAGCTCGGGGGCCACTCCCTGCTCGCCACGCAGGTGGTGGCCCGGATGCGCCGGGCCTTCCCCGACCTGGCCACCCCGGTCGGCGTGATGGACCTCTTCAAGTACCCGACGGTCCGCCGGCTCGCCGAACTGGTGGCCACGCCCGAGGCGGACCGCGGACCGCGCCGGCTGCTGCACCTGCTCACCCCCGAGCGCCGCAAGGCGGCCGCCACCGTCGTCTGCGCCCCCTACGGCGGCGGCAGCGCACTGATCTACAAGCCGCTCGCCGACGCCATGCCGGCGGACTGGGCCCTGCACTCCATCGCCGTCCCCGGCCACGAGCTGGGCGAGGAGGCGATGGACATCGACGAGGTCGCCCGGCTCTGCGCCGAGGAGATCGTCGCGAACGTGGCCGGACCTCTGGTGCTCTACGGGCACTGCGGGGTCGGCGTCCGGCTGACCGTGGAGATCGCCCGCCGGGTGGAGGCGTCCGGCCGGGAGATCGACGCCGTCCACCTCGGGGGGATCTTCCCCTTCGCCCGCCCGAAGGGCCGCGGCGCCGCGATGGCCGAGCGCTTCGCCGAGCTGGCCGCCCGCCTGCGCAGCGACCAGGGCATGATCAACGCCCTGGCCTCGGCGGGCCTGGACGTGGACGAGGTCGACGAGGAGCAGCTGCGGCTGATCGTGCACAACCGCCGGGTCGGCACCAAGGGCGCCGAGCGCTACTTCGGCGAACTGTACGAGAGCGAGGGCGGCGCCATCTCGGCGCCGGTGATCGCCGTCTGCGGCGACCGCGATCCGGCGACCGAGTTCTACCAGGAGCGGTTCCGCGAGTGGCACCGGATCACCGGGACCGCCGCCGTGGTGGTCCTGGACGAGGCCGGGCACTTCTACCTCAAGTACCGCGCCGAGGAGTTGGCCGACATCCTGACCGGGGTGCACCGCTCGATCGCCGCCGGCGAGGAGGCGCGGCACGGGCCCACCGCCGACGCCACCTGGTGGCTGGCCGGCCTCTCCCGCGACACCACCGGAACGGATCCGGCTCTCGCGCCGGGACACGTTCCGGAACCCGAGCCTGGACACGTTCCGGCACCCGAGCCTGGACGCGTTCCGGAACCCGAGCCGGCGCCCGGGAAGCCGGGCGCATCCCGCAGGGCACGCGAGCGCCGCCCCGTCCGCCCGACCATGGGCCGGTTCCTGGCCATCGCCACCGGCCAGCAGCTCTCGATGATCGGCTCGGCGCTCACCGAGTTCGCCCTGCCCATCTGGATCTACCTGCAGACCGGCTCGCTGTTCCAGCTCGGCATGCTCGCCGCCTTCGGCCTGGTGCCCGGCATCGTGGTCGCCCCGCTGGCCGGCGCCATCGTCGACCGCGGCGACCGCCGCCGGGTGATGCTGTGGGGCGACGTCGCGGCCGGCCTGACCCAGGCGGCCCTGCTGGTGCTCTACCTCAGCGGCTCGCTGGAGATCTGGCACTGCTACGTGATGATCTCCCTGCTCTCCGCCGCACTCGCCTTCCAGCGCGTCGCCTGGGGCTCGGCGGTACCGCAGCTGGTGCCCAAGCGCTTCCTCGGACGCGCCAACGGTGTGGTCCAGATGGCCCTCGGCCTCGCCCAGTTCCTCGTACCGCTCATCGCGGTCGGCATCCTGCACGTGATCGGCCTCGGCGGCATCCTGGTCTTCGACGTCGTCAGCTACCTGATCGCCACCGGGGTCACCCTGGCGGTGCGCTTCCCCGACGTGATGGCCGCCACCCGCCGCGAGAGCGTCGGCGCCGAGATCCGGGCCGGCTTCCAACGGGCCCTCGGCAGCCGCCACTTCAGAGCCATGCTGTTCTGGTTCGCGGCGCTGAACATCTTCCTCTCACCCCTCTTCCTGCTCATCACCCCGCTGGTGCTCTCCTTCTCCTCGACCGCCGCGGCCGGCTGGGTCTCCACCGCGGCCGGCCTGGGCGCGGTCCTCGGCGGCCTCACCCTGCTGGTCTGGGGAGGCCCGCGCCGGATGCGCCTGCGCGGAGTCCTGTTCGCCACCCTCGGTCTCGCCGCCGCCTGCGTCGTCACCGGCCTGCGGCCCTCGGTGACCGTGGTCGCCGCGGGCGCGTTCGGCATGACCTACGGTCTGGCGCTGCTCAACGGCATCTACGCCACGGTCATCCAGACGAAGGTGCCCATGCGCTTCCACGGCCGGGTGATCGCGGTGAACACCCTGGTCGCCTGGTCCACCCTGCCGATCGGCTTCGCCCTCGTCGCCCCGGCCGGCCCCGAGCTGCTCCAGCCCCTGATGGACGAGGGCGGCGCGCTGGCCTCCAGCGTCGGCGCGCTCATCGGCACCGGTGACGGGCGCGGCATCGGCCTGCTCTACCTGGTGTTCGGCCTCGCCATGGCCGCTCTGGTCCTGATCAGCCTCTGCATCCCCGTCCTGGCCCGCTTCGACCGGGAGGTCCCGGACGCCGAGTCCGACGACCTGATCGGCCTGGAGACCCTGCGGGCCCGCGCGAAAGGCGAGACGAACGCATGACTTCCCCGATCCCCACTCCGACGCCGACTCCGGCCCCGACTCCGGCCCCGGCCCCGATCGCCCGCCATCCGCTGACCGACGAGCAGCGCCGCCTCTGGTTCCTCCAGCAACTCGCTCCCGAGGACGCCGGGTTCAACATGTACCTGAACCGGCGCTGGAGCGGTCCGATCGACCCGCGGGCCCTGAGCGCGGCCCTCACCCGGCTCACCGAGAGGCACCAGGTGCTGCGCACCCGGTTCGCCCTGGACGGCGAGCATCCCGTCCAACTCGTGGAGCCCGTACGGGAGGTCGTACTCACCCTGGTCCCGATACCGGACACCGCCGAGGAGTCCTTCACCGCGGCCTGCGCCCCCTTCGTCAACGCCCCCTTCGACCTGGGCGAGCGCCCGCCGCTGCGGGTCGTCCTGGTCAGCGCCGGCGAGCAGGAGCACGCCCTGAGCGTGGTGGTCCACCACATCGTCTCCGACGGCTGGTCCTTCACCGTGCTGTGGCGCGAACTGCTCGCGCTGTACCGCGAGGAGATCGGCGAGGGGCGGGCCGAACTGCCGGAGCTCAAGCTCCAGTTCGGCGAGTTCGCCCTCGCCGAACGGACCAGGCTGGACGGCGGCGCGGCCGAGCAGGCTGTCCATCACTGGAGCGAACGACTGGCCGGTGTCAGCGCCCTGCGGATGCCGCTGGACCACCCCAGACCCGCCGAGCCCACGCACCCGGCCGGCTTCGCCGACCTCGCCCTCGACCCCGGCCTCGTCGCCGGACTCGACGCCCTGGCCCGCGAACAGCGCTGCACCCCCTTCATGGTGCTGCTCGCCGCCTACCAGAGCGTGCTGGCCCGCTGGAGCGGCTGCTACGACTTCGCCGTCGGCACCCCGCTGGCAGGCCGTAACGAGACCGCCCACGAGGCCCTGCTCGGCTACTTCTCCCGCACCGGGGTGATCCGCGCGGACCTCACCGGCGAGCCCGATTTCCGTACGGTGCTGCGCCGGGTGCGCTCCGCCACGATGGCCGCGCTGAACCATCAGGACATCCCGGTCGAGCGGGTGGCCGCCGAACTGGGACTGCCCGTACTGCCCGGCGTCGGCCCGCTCTACCAGGCGGTGTTCGTCCACCAGAGCCAATACGAGCTGGCCGGCGCCGACGAGCGGACCTTGCTGCCCACGGGCGTCCGGACGGCGGACATGGACTCCGGTTTCGACCGGGCCAAGACCGATCTGCTGTTGGACAGTTGGCGCACCCCGGACGGCGGGATGACGCTGTCGTTCTGCTTCGACCGGGAGCTCTTCGAGCGCGCCACGGTCGAGGCCCTGGCGCGCCGGGTCCGCGACCTGCTCACCCGGGCCGTCGTGGACGTGGAGGTCGCGCTGCACGGCGACTGGCTGCCCGCCCCCGAGGAGCGCGCCGCGCTGCTCGCTCTCGGCGCCGGACCCGCCGTCGCCGAGGACGCGCTCCCGATCCTGCTCGGCTTCGCCGGTCAGGTCGCGGCCCATCCCGACGCCCCCGCTCTGGAGTGTGCCGGCCGCGTCCTCACGTACGTCGAACTCGACCGCTCGTCTGATGAGTTGGCCCGCCGACTGGGCCCGGTGGCCGGCCGCGCCGTGGGCGTCCGGATCGAGCCTTCCTTCGAACTGGTCACCGCCCTGCTGGCCATCTGGAAGGCCGGCGCCGGCTACCTGCCGCTGGACCCCGCGCACCCCGACGAGCGCCAGCGGCTGATGCTCGGCGAGGCGGAGGCCGCCCTGCTGCTCACCGGAGGCGAGCGTCCGGACCTGGGAGTCCCGGTACTGGACGTCCGGGTACGGGAAGTCCCGGCACCGGATGTCCCCGTACAGAAGGCCGGCGATCCGAGGACCGAGACCGGGCAGGCCGGGCCCGCGGGCATCGAGCCGGGGCGCACGGCTCCCGCGGGGACCCCGCTGCCCGGAAGCGCCCCGGACGGCCTCGCGTACGTGCTCTACACCTCGGGTTCCACCGGCACCCCCAAGGGCGTCGCCATCGAGCACGCCTCCCTGGCCGAACGCGTCCGGTGGATGGCCGGACCGGAGGGCTACCGGCTCCGGCCGGGCGACCGGATCGTCCAGTTCGCCTCCATCGGCTTCGACACCCATGCCGAGGAGATCTGGCCCGCCCTCACCGCGGGCGCCTGTGTCGTCCTGCTCCCCGGCGGCGGCCGGATGCTGCCCGACCTGCTGCGCAGCGAGGCCGGACGGTCCGTCACCGTACTCGACCTGCCGACCGCGTACTGGCAGGAGCTGGTGTCCCTCGGTGAGCAGACCCCGTGGCCGCCGGCGCTGCGCCTGGTGGTCCTCGGGGGGTCCGAGGCGCAGGCCGTCGCCCTCGCCCAGTGGCGGGAGCTGCACGGTGACGCCGTCCGGCTGGTCAACACCTACGGCCCGACCGAGGCCACCGTCATCGTCACCGCGGGCGAGCTCGCCGGCGGTCCCGGCGGCGACGTAGCTGCCCGCCCGGGTCGCGGGTCCGCCGCCGATCGGCGCCCGCCGCTCGGGCGTCCGCTGCCGGGGGTGCGGCTCTACCTCCTGGACGAGCGCGGCAGCCTGCTGCCCGCCGGCTCCGAGGGCGAGCTGTACATCGGCGGCAGCGGCCTCGCACGCGGCTACTCGGCCCGGCCCGACCTCACCGCGGAGGCGTTCCTCCCGGATCCGTTCACCGACGCCCCGGACGGCCGGATGTACCGCACCGGCGACCGCGCCCGGTGGCGCGCCGACGGGCAGCTGGAGTTCCTCGGCCGCGCCGACGGTCAGGTGAAGATCCGCGGATACCGGATCGAGCCCGCCGAGATCGAGGCCGCCCTCACCGCCCATCCGGCGGTCGGCCGGGTGGCCGTGCTGGTCCGCGACGGCCGCCGGCTGATCGCGTACGCCGTCCTTCGGCCGGCCGCCGGACACCGGTCCGAAGCCGCGCCGGGGGCGGGCGAACTGCGCGAGTTCCTGGCGCTGCGGCTGCCGGCCTTCATGGTGCCGGACTCCGTGCTGCTGCTGGACACCCTCCCGCTGACCACCAACGGCAAGCTCGACACCACGGCCCTGCCCGACCCGGACCCGGCGGGCGGCGCCGCAGGATACGTGGCGCCCCGCAGCGATGCGGAGGCCCTGGTGGTCGAGCTCTGGCAGGAGGTGCTCGGCCTACCGAAGGTCGGCGTACTGGACGACTTCCTCGCCCTCGGCGGGGACTCGCTCCTGGTCACCCGGGTCGCCGCGCGCATCCGGGCCGGCGTCGGTCTCGACGTGTCGATCCGCGACGTCTTCGAGAGCCCCACCCCGGCAGCCCTGGCGGCCCGGATCGAGGCCCTGCTGGTCGCGGAGATCGATGCCCTCAGCGAGGAGGAGGCCGCCGCCCACCTGGACTGATCCTGCCCGCCCCGTCCCTGAACACTCCCCACGAATCACACCGGAGCCCGCCATCGCCACCACCCTGCCACCCGCCGCGACGACCGTCCCGGAGCTCCTCGACGCGCGGGCCGCCGAACACCCCGACCACCTCGCGCTGCAGGTCGTCGGCGGCGGGGAACTCAGCTACGGCCGTTGGCGCGAGGAGGCGCTGCGCGCCGCCGTCGGGCTGGCCGCCGCCGGGGTCGGACCGCAGGACCGGGTGGTGCTGCGGTTCTCCAACGCCCGCTGGGAGCGGTACGCGGTCGGCTTCCTCGCCGTCCAGTACGCGGGCGGGGTACCGGTCCCGGTCCGTGAGGACCTGTCGGAGGCCGATGCCGCCGCCCTGGCCGCACTGGCCGGAGCCGGCACGGTCCTGCGGGACGGTGACGACGAGGGAGAGGGAGAGGGTCAGGAGCGCGTAGGCGGCCTGCCCACCATTCCGGGACTGGTGGACCTGCGGCTGGACGACCTGCTGGCGGCGCACCCCGAGCCGCCGGCCGGTCCGCCGCACCGGGTCGGCCCGGCCGACCCGGCCCAGGTGATCGGCACCTCCGGCACCACCGGCGCGCCCAAGGGCGTGCTCGCCGCGCACGGAAACCTGACCGCGGGCCTGGACGCCCGCCCCCGCCGCCGCGCCTACGCACACTCGCGGTACGCCCTGCACGCCTTCCCGATCGGGACCAACGCGGGCCAGGTGATGCTGCTGGGCGCGCTGACCGCCGCGCCCACGCTGCTCAGCCTGCCGCGCTTCGACGCGGACCGGTTCGGCGGCGCGGTCGAGAAGTTCGGGATCGGCACCGCCTTCCTGGTGCCCTCGATGGCGATCGAACTGGTCAACGCGGGCACCGCGGGACGGTACGACCTGAGCAGTCTGCGCCTGGTCAACTCCTCCGCCGCCGCACTGCCCGTACCGGTGGCGGCCGCGCTGGCCGCGGCGTTGCCGGGCGCGACGCTGGTCAACACCTACACCTCCGCCGAGGCCTCGCCCGCGCAGATCTCCACCGTGGTCGACACCCGCCGCCCCGGCTCGCTGGGCCGCCCGGCGAACCCCGGTGACCTCCGGATCCTCGACGCGGACGGGCTGCCGCTGCCCGCCGGGCAGGCCGGCGAGGTCTGGCTGCGCCAGCCCGGACCGCCCCGCGGCTACCTGGGGGCCGCTGCCGAGAGCTCCCGGGTGTTCCAGGACGGCTGGGTACGGATGGGCGATGTCGGCCGCCTCGACCCGGACGGCTACCTGTACCTGGTCGACCGGGAGAGCGACGTCATCAAGAGCGGTGCGCTGAAGGTTTCCACGCTGCGGATCGAGGAGGTCCTGCACGAGCACCCCGCGGTCGCCGACGCGGCCGCGCTCGGCCTCCCGCACCCCGTGATGGGCGCCGTCCCGGTGGCGGTCGTGGTGGCCGGGCCCGCCGGTCTGGACCTGGACGAGCTCCGGCTGTTCCTCAGCGCCCGGTTGAGCCGGCCCGAACTGCCGGTCCGGATCCTGCTCGCCGGCGACCTGCCCAGGAATCCGAGCGGCAAGGTGCTCAAGCACCGGCTCCGCCCGCTGTTCGACGCACCCGCGGAGTCCACCGGTACCGCGGTCGCCCCGTCCTCCCCTACGGAACTGCGGCTGGCCGGACTCTGGCGGCGCCTGCTCGGCCGGCCGGTCACCGACGTGGCGGCCGAGTTCTTCGCGCTCGGCGGCGACTCGTTCCGGGCCGTCCAGCTCGCCACCGGCATCAGCGGCGAGTTCGGGGTCCGGGCGAGCACCGCCCTGGTCTTCGAGCGGCCCTCGCTGCGCTCCCAGGCCGCTTGGCTGGACCACCCCGACCGGCGGCGGAATGCCGCTGACGGCGGGGCTGCCGGAGAAGCTGCCGGAGAAGCTACCGGGACGGAAACGGCCGTGACCCCCTACCTGGCCGCGCTCCGTGCGCAGCCGCACGCCGTCGCGCTCACCTCGCAGCAGGAGAACTTCTTCCGCTGGATGGCCGAGGCCCCCGGGCGGGACGCCGGCGCGGTGACGGCACTGTTCCGGGTCACCGACCGGCTCGAACCGGAGACCCTCGGCCGGGCGCTCACCGAGGCGGTCCGGCGCCATCCGGCGCTGCGGACCCGGTTCGAGGCGGCGGGGGAAGGCGTCGTACGGGCGGTGCTGGACGAGGAGCCCCGGGTGCGGATCACGCTGACCCGGGCCCCGGGGGCCACGGACGCGGAGGTCGACGCCCTGCTGCTGGTCGAGCGCGACCGTCTCACCGACCTGGCCCGCGACCCGATGGCGCGCCTTCTGGTGGTCAGCCGGTCGGAGACCGACCACGTGGTGCTGGTCGCGGTGCACCACATGGTCTCCGACGGCTGGTCGGTCGGTGTGCTGCTGGCCGACCTCGGGGTGTTCTACTCGGCACTGCGGCGGGGCCGGTCGGCGCCACCGGCCCGCTCGGGCCCCGGCTACCAGGAGTTGGTGGACTGGGCGAACGCGCACTGGCCGGCCTCACGGGCCCACTTCCAGGCCGCGCTGGCCGGGGCGCCGGAGGCCGTCGAGCAGTTCGCCGGCCGCCGCGCGGTGGACGAAGTGCTCACCCAGGCGCACGAGTTCGAGGTACCGGCCGCACTGGCCGAAGCCCTGCGGGCCCGGGCTGCCGAGCTGGGCGCCACTCCCTTCCTGGCCGTCACGGCGGCCTGGACCGGACTGCTGGCGAGCCGCAGCGGCCGCCCCGACCTGGTGGTGATGACCCCGGTGCCCGGCCGCCCGCGCCCGGAAGCCGAGCGGACGGTGGGCTGCTTCGTCCAGTCGCTGCTGCTGCGTGTGGACGCGAGCGGCGGACCTGGTTTCGCCGAGCTGGTAGACCGGCTGCGGGCGGTCTACAGCGAGGCACTGGACCACCAGCTGTACCCGTTCGCCGAGTTCAGTCCGTCCGTGCCCTTCGCGGCCTGGCTCCGCTACGAGGCGTGGGCCGCGCCCGCCCAACTGCCCGGCCTGGCCTGCGCACCCTGGGAACTGCCGCGCGGGAGCACCGTCCCCTGGCCGCTGCCGGGCGGCGACCGGGGGGTGCCCGAGCTGACCGTGGTCGAGCAGCCGGACGGCGGCCTGCGGTGCTGGCTGCAGTACAACGCGCTGGCCTTCGACCTCCCGGTGATCACCGAACTGGCCGCGGAGTTCACCGCGGCACTGACCGCGGCCTGCGGATGACCCGCTGCCGGCGCCGGTCGGGGAGTCCCTGACCGGCGCCGGCAGCGCCGCCTTCGGAGAGCAAGGGGATCCGGATCAGGGGGATCCGGATCAGCGGGTGGCGCCGAAGTCCTGTGTCCAGTAGTGACCGGGCTGCGCGAGGCCGATGCCGATCTCCTTGACGTTGCAGTCGAGGATGTTCCGCTTGTGCCCCGGGCTGTTCATCCAGCCGTCCATGACCTTGGCGGCGGTGTCGTAGCCGTACGCGACGTTCTCGGCGTACGTCCTCCACTGGTACCCGGCGCGGGTGATCCGCTGACCCGGGTCGGAGCCGTCGGAGCCGGTGTGGGACATCTGCGAGTGGGCGGCCATGTCCTCACTGTGGTCCTGCGCGGCCTTCGTCAGCTTCGCGTTGACGGTCAGCACGGGGCACCCGACCGTGGCCCGCTCCTTGTTGACGAGCGCGAGGACCTCGGCCACCGCACCGGAGGGTGCCGCGGAGTCCGAGGGCGCGGGGGTCCCGGCCGGCTCGGCGGGCGGCTGGACGACCGGGGGCTGGACGGCCGGCTGCTCGACGATCTCGGCGGGGCCGCCGGGCTGAACCGGGACCTCGACGGGCTGCTGCGCGCCAGGGTCTCCGTAGGGGTCGCCGTAGGAGTCTCCATGGAGGTCGCCGTGGGAGTCGGCGTCCCAGGGACCGCCCTGCTGCTCGGCTGCGACGGGCCGCATCGGGCCGGTCGCCTGGGGGTCGAGGCAGGCCATGGCGGTGGTGGGGACGGCCACGAGGGCCAGTACTCCGACGGCGACGGCTATTTTCCTTTGGTGCGTCTTCTTACGGTGCTTCTTCATGCGGGACCTCACTCGGTGATCGCGAAGCTCCCGGCGCCGGACCGCACGGGCGCCGGAGGACCGGAGGAGTCGCCATTCTTAGAAGCCCTCCGACGGCCTGGCAAGCGACCGCCGCTCAGCCCCGCGGGACGCTCGGGCCATGGCTTGAAACGGCCGGAAGATCGTGCATTCCCCCGTCGCCGCCACTCCGGCACCCGCCTGGCCCGCCGACAGAATCCCTCCCCGTCAGCCCTGTTGGCGACGAGAAAACCGGAGGGTCAGATTCCATTTCTGGTGGAGTACGGCATGTCAAGGCCAAACAGTGACATAGCGCGAAATGTCGCGAGGTGCAGGATCACCGAGGAGGCCACCGAGGCGCCGTGCGGGCCGTGCGGGTCGTGATGCATATCACGGCCCGGAGGAGGAACCGCACGGCGTTGCCATCGCCGCGCCGCACTCGTCGAGCGGGTACCCGCGCATCGCGGATCTACGGGGTGGCGAGCTTCGGAAAGGTGAAGGTGTAGCCCCGCGCCGTGAGCCACGGCAGGTATTCCTTGAGCGCCGCGACCGTCTCGCTGCGGTCTCCGCCCCCGTCGTGGAAGAGGACCGTCGGCTGCGCGGGCAGGCTTCCCTCCACGGTGGCGACGATCGCCGGCAGGCCCGGCCTGCTCCAGTCCTTGGGGTCCACGCTCCAGCCCAGCGGCCGCATCCCGCTCGCGGCGGCTATCGCACGGCTGTCCGGGGTGAAGGCGCCCCCGGGAGCGCGGTAGTAGCGGACGGCGACCCCCGGCGCCGCCTGCTCGATCATGGACTTGCCATCGATGATCTGCTGCCGCTGGTACGCGACGGGCTTGTGGTCCATGGTCACGTCGTGGTCGACCGAGTGGTCACAGAGACTGTGCCCCTCGGCGGCGACCGCCCGCACCAGGTCCGGGTACTGCTGCGCGCGGGTTCCGATCATGCAGAAGGTGGCCTTGACGTGGTTCTCCCGCAGCACCTGGAGGACCTGGGGCGTCCAGCGCGGATCCGGACCGTCGTCGATGGTGATGGCGATGTCGTGACCGGGGCCCTGCGCCAGCCGGGAGATCCCCAGCGGCACCTGAGCCGGGCCGTAGGCGCTCACGGCTGACGCGGGGCCCGCCGCGGACCGCCCGGCCGATCCGTCGGCCGGGGCGGCCGGGCCGCTCGGGGCGGCGAAGGCGGATGCGCCGGCGGCCGCCGACAGGACGAGGGCGGCGGCAGCCGCGACGACGGATCCCGCACGAAGACGGCTTGCGGAACTGCGGGTGATGCCCATGGAGGCGCTCTTCCTTCGGACTCGGCCCCCCGGTCTCCCACTCCTGCCGGTCCAGGCTAGGCCGTCCGATGCGGCGCCGTCCTCCCCCGATCGGCCCATACGGAGGCCCGGCGCGGACGGGACGTACGACCCGCTCCAGCGCCGGTGCGCAGCAGGACCCGGCCGGGGCCTCCTCGTCCCCGGCCGGGTCCTGTCTTCGGCTCCCCTGGGGAGCCGGCGTTGCTGTCGGACAACTCGGGCCACTGCCCGCCACCGACCCGCGTACGGGCCTGCGACCTCCTCGGCCGCACTCTGCGTGACCGGCCGGCGGCACCGGGTGCCCGCTCCTGGCGGAGCGGGGTGCCCGTGCCGCGCCCGGCCCGGTGCTACCTCCGGGTCAGCCGCACTGCAGGCCGGTCTGGGCGCTCGCGACGGCCGTGTCGAGCTTCTGCAGGTCCGGGGTGAGCTTGGCGAGGACCTCGGCGCCGGTGGTGTCGCCGGGCAGGTCCTCGTACGTCTTCTTCACGTCGTCGGCGGCATACTTGACCGCGTCCTTCTGGGCGGCGTTGAACTGCGCCGTGGACTCGGCGACGGTCTTCCAGTCTTCCTGGACGGCGTTGTGCGCGTCCTTGATCTGGTCCTTGGTGGCTGTCGCCGGGTCGAGCGTGCGCAACTTCGCGTTGTCGGCCTTGAGTTCGGTCAGACTGCTGCACAGCTTCGTGGTCGCGTCGTCGGTGGGCCCTGCGGCGAAGGCCGAGGCTGCCCCACCGCCCACGAGAAGCGCTGCGGCGGCCGTGCTCACGGCCGTGGCGAGAAGTCGGTTCATCTGTGATGCACCCCTTCGGGGAAGACGCCCCCCGGTCCAGCCCCCACTCGTACCAAGCTGACACAGGCCCCCCGGGCCCGCATCCGCACACCGCACCCCCACACCCTCGGAATTCCGAATGAAACCGCAGGTCAACCACGGTGCACGGCCAGCCCGACGGTGCCGATTCCACAGACCTCGCGCATACGGCAGCCCCGGTCGGGACGGGGCCGCCCCGACCGGGGCAACCCGGCCCGTGCCGACGGGCTCGGCACGTACCGGAGCCGTCGGCCGACGCCGTCGGCCGGAGCCGTACAACGGGGCAGGCGGGCGCCTGCGCGCACTGGCGCCTGCTGGTGGACACGGCAGTCCGATACATGCCGTACGTGTTGATCGGCAGCGGGCGCCGCGCGGGAAACTCATCGCGCCGGGGAAGCCGTTCGCGGAACTTCCGGGTGTCGAACCGGTCGACGGCCTCGCCATCCGACGTGCACCGGTCACCGGCTCCGGGACACGCGATGGGCCGACGATGACGGCTGGTGAACTACCTCCCCCGAGCGGTGAGTTAGCGATGGCACCACCGACGATGGAGCACCAAGAGCCGACCTGGCGGGCGTCCGGTCGACACAGCTCCAACAGAGCTGCGGAGCCGCTCTGTTGGAGCGCTCCCGTCAGCGGCGTCGTGCGCAGGTCCAGGCCCCCATTCCCTGGATCTTGGCGAGCCTCCTCGCCACCGCGATCTGCTCCGCCTTCGTGGCGAGGTCAGCGCGTGGTGCGTACTTGCGGCCTCCCGCCGCCTTCCAGCTCGACTGGGTGAACTGCAATCCGCCGTAGTGGCCGTTGCCTGTGTTCGCACGCCAGTTGCCTCCGGATTCACACCGGGCGATGGCATCCCAGTCGGGGCCCTGTTTGGAGTGCACCGCGGCGGCGTGAGCCCCGGAAGCATCCAAGAGCGGAACTGCCAACACCATGACCAGGACGAGCAGTTGACCGAACCTGCTCCGCCTTCGCCGGTCCTTCGGATAGCTCGACATCAGTCCTCCTTCGCTGTTGGGGCCAGACCTGCCGCGAACAGCGGGCGGGCCCGCGTACGACCGTGTTCGGGTCGTGGCCACAGCACAGCACGGACCGGTGTACTTCCAGGCGCACTTACCACCGGCGAGGGGGCAACGCCACCCGAACGGACGCTCTACGGCCCTCACACAGGCGCGATCACCCTCCGATAGCGGCCGGATCGAGGCCTTGCCGCTTCGCCGACCGGGCGCCCAGATCCCATCGATGCTCCCCACGGCAGGATTCCGATGGCCGCGACGGAAGCCAACACGGAGGCCCGAGGGAGCGGAAGCTCGGAGAGCACACAGCCGCACGGGTGGTGCACGTCGTGCGGGCCGGCGTCCCGGCCGCGTAGTGGCGAGGGGGGGAAAGCCACTACGCGGCTCGGGCCGCTCGGGAGTCCCACGCCGCTCACCGCCGCGGACTCCCTGTCCCGCTTATGGCCCGTTCCGCGCGGCCCAAACGGCCAAGGCGAAAGCTTTTTCCCAGCACTCACGACGTCCCGCCCACCCCCCGGCCGGGCCGACCGGAGCCCTCCGACCCACCCCCCACGGGCACCGACGGGTTTTCTGACGATTTTCACCCTATTGCTGCATGCGGGTTACTCGTGATCTTCCTCATGATTTTCCGTGCCTATGATTCCCGCGCCATGACAGAAAGTCAGAATCTTCCAGGATTACGGGCATCGGCCGATGTGCTCGTGCTCGGCGCCGGCCCCGCCGGCTTGGTGCTCGCCAACCTCCTGCTCGCCGCCGGGATCGACTGCGTCGTTCTCGAGCGCGCCGACCGCTTACACGTCCAGACCCGGGCCCGGGCCGGCTTCCTCGCTCCGAACACCGTACGGATCCTGGACCGCCACGGCCTCGCCGACGGCTTGCACCGGCACGGACGCACCCACGGTGTGTGCGAGTTCCGTACCGGGGACGGCAGCTTCCGCCTCGACTACGGCTCCCTGGGACGGGCCGAGCAGCACACCGTCTATCCGCAGCAGAACCTGGTCACGGACCTCCTGACGCACTACCTCGACGCCGGTGGCAGGATCCACTTCGCGACCGAGGCGCTGGCGGTCCACGACGCCGACGGCCCCCGGCCGTACGTCACCGCCCGGGAGCCGGACGGCCGCCCCGCCCGATGGGACGCCCGGTACGTCGCCGGCTGCGACGGCCGCCACGGAGCGTCCCGCCGCTCGCTGCCGCCCGACGCGGTCCGCCACCACCACGACCTGGGCGTGAGCTGGCTCGGTCTGCTCGCCGAAGCTCCGCCGAGCATCGACGCCGTCGGGTACGCCGTCCACGACCGCGGCTTCGCCGGCCACATGGCGCGCAGCCCGCAGGTCACGCGGTACTACCTCCAGTGCCGGCGCGGCGCCCCGGCCGACGCCTGGTCCGAGGAGCGGATCTGGGACGAACTCGACCTGCGGATGCGCGCTGCGGAGCACGGTCCGCTGCGCAGGGGGCCGATCATCGAGCGCGGCGTCGTCGACCTCGCGTGCGACGTGGTCGAACCGCTGCGGCACGGCTCGCTCCTGCTCGCCGGAGACGCCGCGAGCCTGACCGCGCCGGCCGCCGCGAAGGGCGCGAACCTCGCCGTACTGGAGGCGGAGATCCTGGCCGGAGCGCTCGCCGAGACCCTCGCCACGGGAGACGGCACGGCCCTCGACCGCTACTCGGCGCAATCCCTGGCGCGCATCTGGCGCGCGCAGGAGTTCACCCAGTGGATGACGGGGCTGCTGCACACGATCCCGGCCCCGGACCAGTCAGGCGGATCGTTCTTCCAGGCTTCCCTGCGGCGCGCCCGCCTCGACTCCCTGCGCACCTCCCGCACCCACCAGGACTGGTTCGCCGAGAACTACGTCGGCATGTGACCGCCCCTCTTCCCCGCACCGCCCCTCTTCCCCGCACCGCCCTCCCTCTCTCCCGCGACCACCGCACAGCCGGTCCACCATGCTCCGTTCCGCCGGAGCACCCGCCCCAGCACCGCCCGAGGAACCTCTGCGATGACGACGACCCTCCCCGACCACGCGACGCGCCCCGCCGGACCGCCGCTTCGGGGCGAAACGATGCTTCCCGACGACACGGCCCGCCTGCGCGCGGCCGTCGCCTTCGTGCGGGAGCACGACACCACCACCGTGCTGTCCCTCCTGCTGCCCGGTCTGCACGGCCCGGAACTGGAGTCCCTGGCCCCGCACTGCCGCTTCGCCCACGCCGGCCTGCTGCTCTTCCCCACCGACCCGCAGGACCTGCGCCGCCGACTCGCCGACTGCGGGCTCGCCGTCGACACCCCGTCCCAGCCCAGCGTCGTCGTGCGCGAACGGCTGGCCCGGCGCCACCGCCGGGACCTGGCCGAGCTCGACGTCCGCATCCTGCGTCCCCGCGTCCAGGGCCCGGCCGGAGAGCACCGCGCGGTCGAGGTGTTCGCCCTCACGGTGCCCGCGCACTCGGGCCTGGAAGCGATCGCCGCGTACGAACGCGCCCGGGGTCACGAGGCCCACCTGGCCCTCGAACTGGAGCACCCGGACCCCCTGGTGCTGCGCGGCCTGTGCGCGGTGCTCGCCCGACACGGCGCACGCCCCGACGGCGGCGGGTACAACCCGCACGAGGACGGCACGGTCCTGTACTTCACCACCCCCGCGACCGGAGAGTGCGGCTACCGCCGCCTGGAGCTCTACACGCCCGGCGACCACCGGGACGCCCTCGCCGACCACCTCCGCGCTGACCCCCGGGAGCGCCCGGACCCGGACCGGCCCGCCGAGACGCTCCTGCGCCTGCTCACCGGTGCATGGACCACCCAGGCGCTCGGCGCGTTCGCACGGCTGGGCCTGCCCGACGCCATGGACCCGTACGAGGCCACCGGCACCCGGGAGCTCGCCCGGCGTACCGCCACCCGACCCGAGAACCTGGCCACGCTCCTGCGCTACCTCACGATGCTCGGCGTCGTGGCCGGGGACACCACGGACACCGGAGCCGAGGCCGCCGGGGAAGAGGAAAGCTTCCGTCTCACGCGGCTCGGAGCCCTGCTCCGCGCGGACTCACCGGACACGATGCGGCCGCTGGCCCTCATGTACGCGGGCCCCTTCTACCGGTCCTTCGCCGAACTCGACCACACCGTACGGACCGGACAGCCCGCCTTCGACCACCTCTTCGGCGAGAACCACTTCGACCACTTCGCGCGCGATCCCGAACTCGCCGACCTCTTCGACCGTTCCATGGCCGCCAGTTCGCGCATGTTCCGACCGCTGCCCGCCCACCCCGTGATCACCGCCGCGGCCCAGGCGTCCACCCCGCGCACCGTCGTCGACGTCGCCGGCGGCAACGGCGAACTCCTCGGACGCATCCTGACCGCACACCCGGGGCTGCGGGGCACGCTCCTGGAGCGCCCGCACGCCGTCGAGGCGGCCCGCCGCTCGCTCGACGCCGCGGGCTGCGGCGCCCGCTGCGACTACCGCAGCGGCGACTTCGCGGACGTACCGCACGGCGGCGACGTGTACGTCCTCTCCCGCATCCTGCACGACTGGGACGACGACCAGTGCCGGGAGATCCTGCGCCACTGCGCCCGCGCCATGCCCGCCCACGCCGACCTGCTGATCATCGAGCGGCTGCTGCCCGCCGACGGTTCCCCCTCGCTGGCCACGGCCTGGGACCTCCACATGATGTGCAACGTCGGCGGTCGCGAACGCCGCGGCGAGCACTACGCCCGCCTGCTCGCCGACGCCGGACTGGAGCTGCTCGACCACACCCCCCTCCCCCTGGAGGCGTACGTCCTGCACGCGCGCAAGGCCCCGTAGGCGAGCCCCCGTGCGGGTCACGGTCGCCCCCCTATCGGGCGAACGTGCCCTGTGTTCCTGTGCGTTCCGGGGCCGCAGGACCCGCTGACCGGGACCTCGCGCGCTGACGGTCCGGTAGATTCGGCGGTGCGGCTGATCTTCAGGGCAGCGGCCGGGGGGCCGCGCGGGGACACGGGGGCAGTGGGTGCGGAGCGGACACGCGCAGGACCGTCGGCGGCAGGCTCTGCTGGAGTGCTGGCGCGCGATCGAGCTGTTCAGTCCGCCGACCATCCCGGCGCTGCCCCGCCAACGCCCCTCCGCGCGTTCCGGGCAGCGGGACGAGTACGTCATCGACCTGACTCCGGAGCCGGGCCGGGTGGCCCCGCTCCTGCCGTGGGATCCGGACCATCCGCAGACGGGGGCGCGCCGGGCACCGTACCGCTGGACGTGGCGGCACGAGGTCTACTGCGGGGTATTCGACCTGGAGCTGCTCCGCCAGGCCATGATCGCGGTGCTGCCCGCGGGGACCGATCCCGATCCCGGCGTACCGCAGAGCGAGCTGGTGCTGTCGGGCCAGAGCGCGATGTTCGCGCTGGTGCTGGACGACGAGGGCCGGCCCGTCGAGGACACGTCCGTGGTCTCCGCGTGCGCCTGGGCGACCGGCCGGCTGTTCGATCCGGGGCCGTCCGCACCGGGGTGGCTGACCGGCTTCGAGGAGCTCGACGAGGCGTTCGGCACCGCGATCGACGAGCTCACCGCCACCGCGATCCCCTACGGTCCCGCCGCGCCGGCCACCGGAGCGGCGTACGAGCGCCGGCCGGGCAGCGCGGGTGGGCCGGAGGCCGGCGACGGGAGCTGGCAGCGGCTGCTCGCCGAGATCCTGGGCGGCGCCGCCGTCGGAGCCGTCGGGGCCCTCTTCGGCGAGGTCGTCGGCGCCGCGCTGCAGGGCGCCGCGGAGCCCCTGGTCCGCCGCGCCGCGAACTGGGTCGCCGCCCGCCGACCTGCCGGGGAGCAAGAGGAGTCCGGGCGGCCGGACGGCACCGGGGGCGTTCCCGAGCGTGCGCCGGCCGACGGTCCCGGCGCGTCGCCCGACGCGTCGGCGGAGCACGGGGCCGACACCGGTCCCCGTGCGCTCGGGTTCGTGGATCTGGTCGCCCTGACGGCGCAGATCGCCGACCTGTGCGGGGTACGGGACCACCTGCGGCCCCAGGTGGTCCGGGTCCGCAGCAGGCTGGTCCGCCGGCCCGCGGACCCGAAGGCGAAGCCCACTGCCACGGCGCCGTTCCTGAACAGTCTGCTTCCGCCTGATCTGGCCCGGGTGTCCGCGGCCGTGGGCGAGGGGCTCGGTCCGGCGCTGGAGGCGTACCTGACCGAGCTCGACGCCGTGGACGTGGGGGCCCGGACCGATGTGCGCCAAGAGCGCGGGGTCGTCCTGGACGGGGTGGCTCCGGAGCTCGTTCCGGCCGGCCGCTGGCCCGCGCCGGCGCGGTTCCCGCTCGCCCTGAGCCAGCAGTTCGCGGTCGACCGCATGCTCGCCGACCGGGCGGGGACCGCGGGCGGGATGTTCTCCGTGAACGGCCCGCCGGGCACGGGCAAGACCACGATGCTGCGCGACCTGGTCGCCGCGCTGGTCGTGGAACGGGCTGCGGTGCTGGCCACGTTCGACCGGCCCGACCAGGCGTTCACCGGTCCGCCGTGGCGGGGCCTGGACCGCCAGGGAAAGCGCCCCCGCTTCGTGGCGCGGCTCGACCCGCGGCTGACCGGGTTCGAGATCGTGGTCGCCTCCTCCAACAACGGCGCCGTGGAGAACATCACCGCCGAGCTGCCCGGCATCGGCGCGCTCGGCGAGCACTGGCACGGCGGACCCGACCACTTCTCCGACCTCGCCTCCGCGCTCCTCGGCGGGCCGGCCTGGGGGCTGGTCGCGGCGGTGCTCGGCAACAAGGGCAACCGCAAGGAGTTCGGCAGCCGGTTCTGGTGGGGGCAACTGCCCCAGGAGGAGATCGACGCCCGCTCGGCCGCCGGCCTTCCGCCGCTGCGGGGCATGCGGGAGGTCCTGAGCGACTGGATTGCGCCCAGGCCTCAGCCCGGTGGCCGCGGTCCCGGCACCCCGGCGGACCAGGTTGCGGCCGCCGGGCCCGCCCTGCCCGTGCCCTCGTGGACCGACGCCGTCGCAGGGTTCCGTACCGCCCGGGCCGAGGTCGAGCGGCTGCGTGCCGGCCGCGCCCGGCTGGCCGGGGCCCTGGCGGCCGTCGGGTCCCCGTCGGCCGGGCAGCGGATCGCGGACCTGGAGGCCGCCGTGTCCCGGGCCGACCGGCAGGTCGCCGCCTCCACGGGGGTCCTGGACCGGGCCGCTGCCGCCACCGCCACCGCCCGGGCGGCCACGATGGCGGCCGAGGCCGGATACGGGGCGGCCTCCGAGCTCGTACCGCGGGCCCGCCAGGAGCTGGCGGACGTCCGCGCGGAGCTGTCCGCCGCCCGTGAACAGGCCGCGCACCAGAGGGAGTACGTGACCGCGCTCAGCGTCCGCCACGAGGCGCCCCCAGCCCCCGAGCGGGGACTGCGCGGCGGGCTGCGCCGCCTGCTGCAGAGCCCGGCCGAGCGGCAGGCCGCCGAACGGCAGCAGGAACACACCCAGGCCGAGATCGCGTCCCTGCTCGTCCGGCAGCGCGCCGCGCTCCACGACTCCCTGGAACAGGTCGCCTCGGCCGCGCGCGAAGAGTCCCTGGCCGCTGCCCGGCACGCCCGGTCCGGCGCCGCCGTCGACGAGGCCGCGGCCGGCCTCACCGCTGCCCACGCGTACGAACGGGCGACGAGCGAGCGGGAGGCCGCCGCGGCCACCGCCCTCCGGCACGCCCGGCAGGCAGCCGACGGCTCCCGCCGCGAACTGCGCGCTGCCGTGGCCGAACTCGACGATCGCCACCGCGAACTGCGGGAGGCGGCGCGCACCCTGCCCTCCCTGCCGCTCGGCTGGCCCCAACTCGACGAGTCCGAGCAGGAATTGGGCTCGCCCTGGTCCGACGAGGCGTGGTCCACCGCGCGCAGCGACCTGTTCCTGCGCGCCCTCGACCTGCACCGCGCCTTCGCCGCCGGGGCCGCGAAGAAGGTCCGCGGCAACCTCCAGCTCCTCATGGAGCTCATGGCCGGGACCAACGGGCCCGTCCCCGACGAACAGGTCGAGCACGCCTGGCAGACCCTCTTCCTCCTGGTGCCCGTCGTCTCGACCACGTTCTCCTCCGTGGGCAGCATGTTCGCCCGCCTCGGCCGGGAGTCGATCGGCTGGGTCCTCGTCGACGAGGCCGGGCAGGCCACCCCGCAGGCCGCCGCCGGGGCACTGTGGCGCGCCCGCCGTGCCGTTCTGGTCGGTGATCCGCTCCAGCTCGAACCCGTCGTGACCATGCCCACGGCCCTGCAGCGCCGGCTGCTGCGCGCCCACGGCGTCGACGAGCACTGGCTGCCCTCGGCCACCTCGGCCCAGGCCGTCGCCGACCGGACCAACCGCTACGGCACCTACCTGCCGGCCCCGGACACCGAGGACGAGCAGGTCTGGGTGGGCTCACCGCTGCGCGTGCACCGCCGCTGCGAGGAACCGATGTTCACGGTCAGCAACGAGGTCGCGTACGGCGGCCTCATGGTCTACGGCACCGAGCCCAAGGCGTTCCCCGATGCGGAGCGGGGCGGCCTGCTGCCCAGCCGCTGGCTCAACACCGACGACCCGGCCCGCCCCTCCGACGCCCCGTGGGGCGAACGCGACCGCCGGGCCTTCGAGTTCGTCCTCGACCACTTGCACCGGCACGGAGTGGACGTCGAGCGCGTGCGCGTCATCGCCCCCTTCCGGGCCCTCGTCGCCGAATGCCAGAAGGTCTGCCGCGGCCGTGCGGGCTGGACGTCCCCACTGATCGAGGAGCGCTGCGCCACGGTCCACCGGGCCCAGGGCAAGGAAGCCGACGTCGTCGTCCTCGTGCTCGGCGGCGGCCGCCCCGGCGCCCGCGAGTGGGCGGCCCGCACCCCGCACCTGCTCAACGTCGCCGCGAGCCGCGCCAAGCGCCGCCTCTACGTCATCGGCGAGCGCAGCCTGTGGGCCCCGCTCCCCCACTTCGACGTCCTCGCCTCCGAACTCACGGAATTCCACCACCTCCGCGACCGCGGCACCTGGCCACCGGACACCGAGTGACCGCCGCCGGGCCGCACTCGCCCACGCGCGGCGGGCACCGCACGTCCAACGGGTGAGACCTCACGCGGCGGGCGGATCCGGCGTGGCAGTATCCGGTGCGCGAACCGTTCCCCCGTTACCCGCACCGGAGCTTCCGCCGTGACGATCGTCGACATCCCCGGGTCCAAGTCCCTCACCGCCAGGGCCCTGTTCCTGGCCGCCGCGGCCGAGGGCACCTCGACCCTGCTGCGACCGCTGCACTCCGACGACACCGAGGGCTTCACCGAAGGCCTCGCCGCCCTCGGTTACCGCGTCGAGCACGCGCCGGGCCGCTGGCTCGTCGAGGGGCGGCCGGCCGGCCCGCTGCGGGAGGTGGCCGACGTCTACTGCCGCGACGGCGCGACCACCGCGCGGTTCCTGCCGACGCTGGTGGCGGCCGGGCACGGCAACTACCGCTTCGACGCCTCCGACCAGATGCGCCGCCGTCCCGTGGCCCCGTTGACCCGTGCGCTGCGTGCACTGGGGGTCGACGTCCGGCACGAGCAGGCCGAGGGGCACCATCCGCTGAGCATCGCGGCCGACGGCGTCAAGGGCGGTGAACTCACCCTGGACGCGGGCGAGTCGTCTCAGTACCTGACCGCACTGCTGATGCTCGGACCGCTCACCCGCGAGGGGCTGCGCATCACCGTCACCCGCCTGGTCTCGGCTCCGTACGTCGAGATCACGCTGGCCATGATGGCGGCCTTCGGGGCGACGGTGGACCGCGGGCCGTCGCCCGACGGAGAGGTCTTCGACGTGCGCCCCGGCGGCTACCGGGCCGCCGAGTACGCGATCGAACCCGACGCCTCCACCGCGAGCTACTTCTTCGCCGCCGCGGCGCTCACGGGCCGGGAGGTCACGGTCCCCGGCCTGGGCCGGGGCGCGCTCCAGGGAGATCTGCAGTTCGTCGAGGTTCTGCGGCGGATGGGGGCAGGAGTGCGCGTCGGCGATGCCGGCACAACGGTGTCGGGCACCGGGAAACTGCGCGGGATCACGGTCAACATGCGGGACATCTCCGACACCATGCCCACGCTGGCGGCCCTCGCCCCCTTCGCCGACGGGCCGGTCCGGATCGAGGACGTGGGCAACACCCGGGTCAAGGAGTGCGACCGGCTGGAGGCCTGCGCCGAGAACCTGCGGGCGATGGGGGTCGAAGTCGCGACCGGGCCCGACTGGATCGAGATCGTCCCGGGCGCCGTGCGGCCGGTCGAGATCGCCACCCGCCACGACCACCGCATCGCGATGTCCTTCGCCGTCGCCTCGCTGCGCGCGCCGGGCATCACCTTCGACGACCCCGGGTGCGTACGGAAGACGTTCCCCGGCTTCCACGAGGCGTTCGCGGCCCTGCGTGCGGGGTGGGAAGGGCGTGTCGCGGAAGTGCCTGCGGCGGCGGACCTGGCGTAGTACTCCTGGGGAGGCATGGAGACACGTTCGTTCTCACTTGGAGTCGTCGATGGCCGTTCGCCGTGTCGTGCCCAACATCCGGTCGGAGGCCGCGGAGGAGAGCCGGGAGTTCTACGGCCTCCTGGGCTTCGAGGAGGTCATGAACCACGGCTGGATCATGACCCTCGCCTCCCCGTCCAGCCCGGCAGCGCAGATCAGCGTCATGACCAGCGACAAGACCGCACCCGTCGCCCCCGACATGAGCATCGAGGTGGACGACGTGGATGCGGCGTACGCGGTCATGCGGGAGAGCGGCGCCGAGATCGTGTACCCCTTGCAGGATGAGGAGTGGGGCGTGAGGCGGTTCTTCGTCCGCGACCCGAGCGGACGGGTGGTCAACGTACTGGGCCACCGCTGACGCAGGCGCGCCAGCGCGCGAAACGCGAACGCGGCGGGCTCGGCGAGAATCGTCGGCGGTGACTGCCGCTCTGCCGACGGGCCGGCCCGGCGTTTCGCGCTGGACGGCCGTCAAGGCCGCTAGGGGCGGACGGTGCGGGCCGGCATCGACCAGCGCGTAGACCGACGCTCCGTCCGGCCCGGCCACGCCCATGGTTGCGGCCCCGGCCAGCACCAGCCGCCACAGAACCGGGTGACGTCGCAGAGGGCGGATTCCCTGGCGGCCTGGGCGCCCCATCGTCGGGCCTCAGCGGGGCCGGGCCGCCGAACTGGACGAACTGCAGCGCACCCAGGAGCGGGGGCGACCAGTACGTGGATGCAAATTGCACTGACGGATCGTGCCCAGGGTCTTGCGCGACACCCCGTTCCGTTTCTACTCTCCCGGCCAATGGTTAGGAAATATTCCTAACCATTGGCCGGTGCTCCGGATCGGCCGCTCCCCCCACTCGCGCAGCACTCACCCGAGGACGCCCGATGTCACGAGCACATCAGCAACGTTCCGCGCACAGAGACCGGCGCCGCCCCCAGTGGCACCGCCCGCTTGCGGCCTTCGCCGCCCTCGCCGCCTCCGTGGCGGGCCTCACGGCCCTCAGCGCCCCCACTTCGACGGCCGCCGCAACCACGGCCACGGCGGCCTTCGGCGCCACCGCCGCCGTCTCCGTCACGCCCCTCGGCCCGGGTGACACCGCCCCGGTCCTGGTCTCGCAGGGCAAGCCGGTGACGGCCTCCTCGGTGGAGGCGAGCGGCTTCCAGGCCGGCAAGGCCGTGGACGCCAACGCCGCGACGCGCTGGGCCAGCGTGGAGGGCGTGGACCCGCAGTGGATACGCATCGACCTCGGAGCGGCCCACACCATCAGCCGGGTCAAGCTCAGCTGGGAGGCCGCGTACGCCAAGACGTACAAGATCCAGACCTCGGCTGACGGGACGAACTGGACCGACGTCCACTCCACCAGCACCGGCGACGGCGCGACGGACGACCTGACCGTCACCGGCACCGGGCGCTACGTCCGGATGTACGGGACCGCCCGCGGCACCGCCTACGGCTACTCCCTCTGGGAGTTCGAGGTCTACGGCTCCCCCGCCTCCGGCGGCTCCGACACCACCGCGCCCAGCACTCCGGGCAGCCTGCGCTCGACGGCCACCACCGCGAACAGCGTCTCGCTCGCCTGGAACGCCTCCACCGACAACGTGGGCGTCACCGGCTACGACGTCTACCGGGGCGCCGCGCGCGTGGCGACGGCCACCGGGACCTCGTACACGGACACCGGCCTCACGGCCTCCACCGCCTACGGCTACACAGTCAAGGCGCGGGACGCGGCGGGCAACGCATCCGCGGCGAGCAACACGCTCAGCGTCACCACCCAGCCCGCGGGTGGCTCCGGTCCGGCGGTTCCGTTCGGCAGCCACGCCCGGCCCTACGCGGCCGGGACCCTGAAGCCGACCGGCGCCCAGGGCACGCTCGACCAGAAGACCATCGACTACTACACCGCCTGGAAGTCCGCGTTCGTCCGGCAGAACTGCGGCAACGGCTGGTACCAGGTCATCTCCCCCGACGCCGACCACCCGTACGTGGCCGAGGCGCAGGGGTACGGCATGGTGATCGCCGCGACGATGGCCGGCGCCGACCCGGACGCGAAGAAGATCTTCGACGGTCTGACCAAGTGGACGATCGACCACCCCTCGGCGGTCAACCCGGATCTGCTCGCCGCCGAGCAGGACACCGCCTGCCGGAGCGTCAACGGCGGTGACGGCGCGACCGACGGCGACATGGACGTCGCGTACGGGCTGCTGCTCGCCGACAAGCAGTGGGGCAGCGCCGGCACGTACAACTACAAGGCGCTCGCGATCAAGCACATCAACGCGATCAAGAAGGACGAGCTCAACCCGTCCACCCACCTGCTCAAGCTGGGCGACTGGAGCAGCTCCGGCGACCAGTACTACTACATCTCCCGCACCTCGGACTGGATGGTCGACCACTTCCGGGCCTTCCGGACGGCGACGGGGGACGCGGCCTGGGACACGGCCCGTACCGCGCACCAGAACCAGATCACCAACCTGCAGGCGTCCTACGCGCCGAACACGGGCCTCCTGCCCGACTTCGTCGTCAACACCAACACCACCCCCAAGCCCGCCCCCGGTCAGGTCCTTGAGGACCCGAACGACGGCGCCTACTGGTGGAACGCCTGCCGGACCCCGTGGCGCATCGCGGACGACGCGGTGACCAGCGGGGACGCCAAGTCCCTCGCGTCGGCACAGAAGCTCAACAGCTGGATCAAGGGCAAGACGGGCGGAGACCCGAACAAGATCGCCATCGGCTACAAGCTCGACGGCACCCAGATCTCCTCCGGGAGCGAGGCGGCGTACTTCGCCCCCTTCGCCCTCGCGGCCATGACCGACCCGTCGAGCCAGGCCTGGCTGGACGCGCTGTGGAACAAGATGCTGGGCGCCCCGATCGACACCAGCAGCTACTTCTCGGCGAGCATCCAGCTCCAGGTCATGATCACCGCCTCCGGCAACCACTGGGTCCCGTAACCCCCTGACGCACTGACCGGCCCGTCCCCACCGGGTCGGGCCGGTCAGGGAAGGAACGTCACTGCCGGGAAGGCCGGGGACGGCCCGTCGAGCAGGTGCCCCGGACGGCGGCGCAGGTGCTCGTCGAAGAACGCGAGCGGGTAGGCCTGCTGGATCCTCACCGCCTGCTCGGGGTCCAGGGTGCCGATCACGTCCTGGAGTTGCTGCCCGGTCCATCCGTACAGCTTCGCCACTTGCGGGAACAGCGCCTCGTTGTCGCCGTAGGAGATGTGAGCCGCCCCCTCTGCCCGGATGTCCAGCCGCCACCCCCGCAGGTGCGACCAGAACGCGGCGACCGCGGGATCCGTGGCCCGGCCGAACTCGGCGGACATCATCATGAACGGCCGGTCCAGGTCGCCGGCCAGCGGCGGATTCATCTGCATCGGGCCGTCGAGGCTCAGCCCGGCCCGGATGCGCTCGTCCGCGAGCGTGGCGCAGGCGGTGGCCGTACCGCCCTTCGACCAGCCGAAGGCGCCCATGCGCCGCGGGTCGAGTGAGCCGAGCAGCCCGGCCGGCAGCCTCTTGCGGTCGACGTCCGGATTGCACCCCGCGGCCATCTGCTCGACGCAGTCGAGGACGAAGCGCAGGTCGGCGGCAAAGTCCCCGGGCAGCGTCGGCGCATCCCGGTCCTGGAGCGGAACGGTGACCCGGCCGTCCGGGAACTCGGTGTACGTGTCGTACTGGTGAGCGATCGTGACGGCCGCGTATCCGTGGCTGGCGAGCTCCTGGACCACGACGGTGTGGTCGCCCTGGTGGCTGTGCGCGCCGTGCGAGAACACGACGACGGGCAGCCGCCGGTCCGACCTGTGCACCGGAGCGCCCACATGGCCGGCGGTGAGCGGCCCCAGGGAGGCCAGATCACCGAACCCGGCGTCGTCGACGAACGCCTGAAAGGCCCCGGCCGGCATCCAGGGCGCCACCGGGTACCGCCGGACGTCCCGGGCGGGGTACCAGACGGTGGCCATCAGCTCACGGAAGTTTCCGGGGTCCGCGATGGCGTCAGGGCGCGACCGGTCGACGAGGTGCAGCTGGACCGTGCCCACGGGGTGCGGCCCGGTCGGCGCGGGCAGCGTGAGCCGCTGCGAGGCCTGGGCGGTCGCGGCCGGGGCGGCCCACGCGGGGCCGGTGGCGGCCAGCGGCACGGCGGCGCCGACGGCGAGCGCGGCTCCCAGGACGCGGCGGCGCGTCACGCCCTCGCGGTCGGTGAACGGTGTGGTGGTCATGGACCCTCCCCTTGCTGACGCATCGTCAACCGTGCCTCGACGGACGGTCCGTGGGCACAGGGGAACGCTGTCACGGGCCGTCTCGCACGGCATCGGCTCACCGATGTACAACGGGCGAGGCCCTAGACCCCCGGGTTTACGTCCCTGGGCCGATGCGGTCCGCGATGGCGTCCGGTAGCCGGGCGCCCTGCGCGGCGCGAGCCCGCGTCCACTCAGATCAGCTCGCTCAGCTCAGTTCAGCTCAGTTCAGTTCAGCTCAGTTCAGTTCAGTTCAGTTCAGCTCCAGATGATGCCGGGCGGGCGCACCGCGGCGCACACGGGCATCCCGCAGCGGTCCGTCAGTCCCAGCTCCCCTTCGGCTGCGCCCCGTTCGACGAGCTGCGGCGGGAGATCGTCGAGCATCAGCTTGGCGCGGCGGAACATCGTGAACGCTCCGCCGTGCGGCAGTTCTCCCCACGTCAGGTACAGGAACCGGCCCCCGCGCCGTCCGTGGACGTGGGGCCCGCGATAGTCCCGAGCCCCGTCCGGCGCGGCGACCACCTCCACGGTGAACTCCCAGACCGCCTCCGCGGCGTCCCCGGGAACAGCTCCTTCGGGCTCGCGCCCGCGCTGCACGGCGACATGGACGTCCCGGTATCCGCCGCATTCACGACCCGGGAGATCGCGGCCGACGATACGAAGCGAGAGTGATGGCATACGCACCACCCTGCCACGCATCCTCCGCCCTCCTCGGCCAGGGCTTCAGGGGTCGGAGCGTCGGCTCTGCCCACCGGAAAGGAAGTCCCGGAACACCCGCGAGGAGCGCGGATTCTGCCCGCACTGCCACACCCCGTGCGGGCAGAAGTCCGTGATGCTGTGGTAGAGCGGCCTGTGCTCTTCGATCCATTCCAGCATGCGCCGCACGTACTCGGCGTTGTCTCCGTGCCGGAACAGCCCCCACTCGGGGTACGAGATGTCCTTGCCGTGGGCCCTGGCGAAGTCGACCTGATGCCGCAGCCCGTACGGCTGGGCGACCTGCTCGTCGAAGGTCCGGCCGGGTTCCTGGTCGTACGAGTCCATCCCGACGACATCGACCACGTCGTCACCCGGGTAGCACCGGGTCCACGCGATCGCGTCGCCGCCACGGTTGGGGGCGAAGTCGAAGCGGAAGTCCTGCCCCTCGACGGAGCGCATGGCGACCACGATGCGCCGCCAGTACTTCTTCCAGTTCTCGGGGTCGGGCCGGCACCGGTGGGTGTAGTCGAAGCCGTTCATCTCCCAGCCGAGCACGATCACCGTGTCCGGCACGTCGAGGTCGACCAGACGCTGGGCCAGCCGCCGGAAGTGGTGGTCGTGCGTGCCCCGCGCACCGGTGCGGATCAGCTCGGCGACGCGGGCGTCGGCAAGGCGGGCCTCGTTGCGCTCCTGCATGGGCACGTTCAGGACGAACAGCCGGTCCGCCTTCTCGTTGCGCCACCGCGCCCAGGTGCGCAGGGAATCGGGTGCCCCCTCGATGTTCGCCCAGGTGTCGCCCGGCAGGTAGGTGTGCCCGGCGCGCAGCTCCGTACCCCCCAGCCAGCGCGAGAGCTCCTGCATCCGCTCGACGCCGGGCGATCCGTAGTGCAGGTAGGCACCCACCGCGATCTCACTGCCGGCGCTCGTCCCGGAGTCCTCACGATGCGGCGTCTGGACGCCCTGGGCGCCCCCGGTCAGGAGCAGACCGATGGCGACCGTAGTCGCGCAAACCCCCGCCAGCAAGCTGCGTCGACGGGACATGGCACCTCCACAAGCTGCGCGAGCACCGATGTGTCTGGCAGCGACGTTAGGCATCTGATCCGATGCACGGCCTGTCCAGTGTCCCGATGCTGGGCCATTCGCCGCACCCACCCGCCCCCGCTTGACCCGAACGGATGAAGCCTTACCGGCACACCGGGCAGGCACTGGACACGGGCGCCCGGTGGTGTGCGGCCGGGCCCACGGTTCCCGCTGCCGGGGCCCGCTCCGGTAGCGTGGCCGGGTGATCTCCGGTGACACCCTCCTGAAGCGGCTGCGGGAGCTGGCGGCCCGAGTCCCGTTCGACCTCGCGGTACAACCCGGCGTCGCGGCGGCCGACTTCGGACGCTGGCCCGTACCGGTTCCGGCCGAGGCCCGCGAACTGCTGGGCCGGCTCGGCGGCTTCGCCGTTCCGCCGGTGGAGTTCACGCTCACCGGCCACCCCCGCCAGGCCGGCGACCACGGCCTGCCGCACCCCCACTGGCTGGTCACCGACGACGGGGGCGGCGGCGTCACCTGGGTCGACATCGAGGCCGACGGCCGGTGGGGTCAGGTCCTGATGCAGTACCGCGAGGGAGGCCTCCACGTCGAGGCCGATTCGCTGCCGCACTGGCTCGACCGGCTGATCGGCACGGCGGAGGAATTGGTCGAGGAGACCGGCTTCGAGGAGGGAGTCCAGCCCTACGCCGACGATTTCTGGGACCTCCTGCACCTCGACGGCCCCGAACTGCCGGTGCACCTCGCGGCCGAACTCCGCGGCAGTCCGGACCCGGTGGTCGCCCGCCTCGCCGCCCGCGTGCCGGACGGCGCGCTGATCGCCGACCTCCGCGGAGCCCTGCCGGGCAGCCGCGCCCGCTTCGACCGGAAGCTCAGGAGCTATCGCCTGGCCCGGGCCGTGGGCGGCCCGGTGTTCGCCGCCGTTCCCGGCGAGGACTGACCCCGGGGCCCGTAGGAAATCCGGTCACGCAGGCATCCCCCGGGGACCTGCCGCGGCCACGACAGGCGAACGGCGTCCGGACGAGCCGGGAGCACCGGTCCACCGGTGACGTCACGGCACAGGCACGGGCACCCGCACCCGCACTGCGCCAACCCGGCAACGTGTGACGGCCGCATACCGACGGACACCCCCGTGACGGCCTTGTCCGGCATACGGTCGAGTGACCGGCCGACCCCTGCCGGCAGCACCGGAACAGGAGCAGCCCATGCTTCTCTACGCCCAGACCCCGGCACGGCGGAACCGACAGATCCTCGCGGACCTGGTCGCCGTCCTGCTGATCGCCGCCACGGTGACGTTCGCCCTGACCGTCCACGGCGCGATCATGCGGCTGGCCGAGCCCGGACGCAAGGTCGAGAGCTCCGGCGAAAGCCTCGCCGGCGCCCTCGCCGAGGCCGGCGACACCGCCGCCGACGTGCCGCTCGTCGGCGGCCTCCTGAGGAAGCCGTTCCGGTCGGCGGCCGACGCCGGCACCGGACTCGCCGACGCGGGCCAGTCGTTGCAGGACGTCGTCAGCCAGGTGGCCACGCTGGCCACAGTCGCCCTGATCGTCCTCCCCGTGGCCTTCATCCTGCTGCTGTGGCTTCCCCTGCGCGTGCGCTGGATCCGCCGCAGCGCCACCATCCGGGACCTCCTCGACGCACCCGGAGGCGCCGACCTGCTCGCCCTGCGCGCCCTCACCGGACCGCCGCGCGCCCTCTCCACGGTCCCCACCCCCGCCGGCGGCCTCGCCGATGCCTGGCGCCGCGGCGACCCGCAAGTCATCGCCGACCTGTCCGAGATCGCCCTCAGGCGGGCGGGCCTGAAGCCCTGACGGGCGCAGCGGGGAAGAGGACCGGGCCGGGAGGAGCGGTGCGGACCCGTCGGAAAATGCCTCGACACGCATCGCGCTGATCAGGGATCCTTCGCGCGATGACAAGAATCGACGACACGCCGCCCGCGTGGGACGAGCGCACGCAGCTCACCACGTTCCTCGACTACACCCGCAGCACCGCCCTCGCCAAGTGCGCAGGCGTCTCCGCGGAAGACGCCGGCAAGGCACTCCTGCCGGGCTCGCCGCTGATGACCCTCAGCGGATTGATCAACCACCTGCGCTGGGTCGAGTACTACTGGTTCCAGGTGGTCTTCCTCGGCGAGGAGGACCACGGCCCCTGGACCGACGAGGACCCCGACCGCGAGATGCGCATCGCCGTCGACTTCCCGCTCACGCAGTTGCTCGACGAGTACGCGGAACAGAGCGCCCGCTACCGCGAGCTGGTCGCCGGGAACGACCTGGACAAGCAGGCCCAGCGGCCCATCCGCGACGGCCGCCACGTCGACCTGCGCTGGATCCTCCTCCACCTCACCGAGGAGACGGCCCGCCACAACGGCCACCTGGACATCCTGCGCGAGATGCTCGACGGCACGACCGGCAGCTAGTGCTGTGACCTGAGTCGGCGCGGTCCTCGCCCACCAACCCTCCCCGTGCCGTGGTGGGGATGGTGGGCGCGCCGCGGGTGACCGCTACACCGCCCGCCCCTCGAAGTCCTCCTCGAAGTAGCTGTCGTGCCGCACCCGGAACTCCTTGAGTTCCTCGCTGCCGCGCTGCGCCATCTCCGCGACTCCTTCGAAGAACTCCTCGCGCGGGGCACCCGGGGCGAAGAGCATGAGCATCGACGTGGGCTCGTCCGTCACGTTCTTGAAGGCGTGCAGACCGCCGACGGGAACGAACAGGAAGTCACCGGTGCGGCCCGTCACCCACTTCTCGCCGTTGAAGAGCTCCAGCTCTCCGGAGAGGACGTAGAAGGACTCCGACATCGCCTTGTGGAAGTGGGTCTTGGCGCCGGCCGCCCTTGCCGCCAGATCCACCTTGTACAGGCCGTAGTCGCCGCCGGTCGACGCGTGCGTGGCGAGGTAGCGGTAGGCGTCACCGCCGGGCGAGACGAGGTCCGGCGGGGTGTCGGCGGTGCGGAAGGACGCGTTCACCTCGCCCCTGTCCCCTTGGTAACGGGCTTCGGGGTACTGCGGGTGCTGCGGGTACGACATCGTGCTCGCTCCTGTGGTTCGGTTTCGGCATTCCGGCGCTTGGTCGGACGGCCGGTGGAAGATCAGGCCCTCACGCCGGCGTGCGGGGTTCGTGGTCGTCTTCCCCCACCTGTCGCACGACGCCGCAGGGCAGTCGTTCAGGCTTCGAGGAGCTCGGAAGGACCGGTCTCGAAGAGGGTGGCGTTCGCCTTGGAGCCCGACTGCCGCAGGGCCTTGAGCTCCTGATACTCGGGAGCGTCGTACCAGCCGCGGGCGGCGGCCAGGTCGGGGAACTCTATGAGGACGGGGTAGGTCAGCATCGGCTCTCCCTCCACCGGGTCGATTCGGCCTCCGACGGCGAGGTAGCGGCCGCCGTGGCGCTCCACCACCGCGCGCACGCGCCCGGCGTACTCGGACAGCGCAACCGGGTCGGTGACCTCGATGTTGTCGAAGAGCGCGTACGCGGTCATGGGAATCTCCTCGCGACTGTGGCAACATCGTCCCGGTCGGGACAGTCCCGAATTTACTACCGATCGGGACAGTTCCGCAAGGAAGATTCACGGACGGCAAGGTGGTGAAAGCGATGGACGGAACAACGGACGGCTCGACCGCTGACGCGATGGACGAGCTCTTCGGCGACCCCCGCTGGGAGGCCTACGGGATGCTGCGCGAGGCGTACCTGGCCGTGACCAGGCGCATCGACGGGGAAGTCAGCCCGGGCGGCGACCTCGAAGCGTCGATCTCGGACCTGCTGTTCCGCCTCGCACGCACCCCCGGGCACTCCCTGCGCACCGTCGACATCACGCGGGCCCTCGCGACCAGCACGACGCGAACCACACGTCTGCTGGACACGGCCGAGAAGCGCGGCCTGGTGACGCGGGGGGCCCATCCGACCGACCGGCGCGTCACTCTCGTCATGCCGACCCCTGAAGGCCTCAAGGAGGCGCGCGCCCGGGGGAACCTGGCCCTGATGTCGACCCAGCGGCACATTCACGACGTGCTGACGGCCGAAGAGATCTCCGTGATGATTCCGATCCTGAGGAAGATCCGCGACGCCAACCAGTGAAAGGCGGCCGAGCGCGGCGACGTCGTCGTGGTACCGCCCGGGCGGCAGCACGCCTTCGCCGCGGCTCCGGGCGCGACTACCCGTCGGTGACGGCGGCCCGCGTCCGCTCGGCGAGGTCTTCGACCAGGGAGATGCCGGCCTTCTGCGAGGCCTGACCGTCGCAGAGGACCGCGAGCAGCAGGGTGTGGCCGTCCGCCTCCACCCGGCCGATGCTGTTGACCACCCACAGGCCGCTCTCACTGCGCGCCAGCCAGCCGTTCTTCAGGTGCACGGACCCGGATGCGTCCAGGCCCGCCGATATCCCCCAGTCCTGGTCGGGGGCGATCGAGCCCATGAGCCCGCGCAAGTACGCCCGGGCATGGGCGGAAAGCACCGAGTCCTCGCCGAACACCGCCTGGAGCAGGCGCACTTGGTCGGCGGGCGTCGTCTGCGTCAATCCCCAGTACGCGCCGTGGCCCGGCGTCGTCTCGGTGAGGCCGAGCCGCAGGTTGGCCTTCGCCAGCCCGTCCGCGCCGCCGATGGCATCCCACAATGCGTTGGCCGCCGCGTTGTCACTGTTCTCGATCATCACGGTGGCCCAGCGCTGCTCCTGGGCGGTCAGTACCCGCCCCGCGTCCGAGGCTTGCAGGAGCAACGCGGCAAGGATGTCCACCTTGACGATGCTGGCGGTGACGAAACCGTGTGCGGCGCCGACCTGGGCACTCGCACCGGTGGACGGGTCCAGCACGGCGACGGCCGCGTTCCCTTGCGCTCCCGCCAGCACCTCACGGACCGCCTCCTCGACCTTCACCTGGGCAGATGGGGTGGGTGATGCGGTCGGCACCGGGGTTGCCGCCGTGGAGGCCGCACGCGCGAGCGTGACGTCCTGCGGGTCCGAACGCGCATGGGCGAAGGTGATTCCGCCTACGAGCAGGGCCAGGGTTGCGAACGTCGCGAGCCGACTGCGGGTTCGCGAAGGTGATCTATGCAATGCCATGAAGCCGAAGCTAGGAGGGCAGCATGGGGATCACATGGGAGCCACCTCTCGATCTCCTGTGAAGCCCGGTGCCACACGGGGCCCGGCTCCATGGCGGCGCGCACCCCGGAGCCGGCCGCCCCGGCGCCGGGCCCCCGCAGGATCCGGCCCGGCCCTACGGGGCGTTGCCTCCGCCGGGCGCGCCGCTCGGCGGCTGGCCTCCGCCTCCCGGGGCTCCGCCTCCCGCGTTCTCCGCGTCGGGGTCGATGCCGAGGGTGAGGGTGCCGACGTACCCCTGGGTGGTGTCGCCGGTGACGGTCATCAGCCCGTCACTCGCTCCGCCGCCGCCGTAGACCATGTCGTCGGCGAGTTTGGTGGGGGTGCCGCTGTGCTGCGCGTACGGGGACAGCGCGTACACGGCCTCCCCGTACTTGTCGTCGAAGAAGAGCTGGCCGGTGTAATTGACCTTGCCGCCCTCGTAGGAGCCGTCCGCCGCCGCACCGCCGGTGTGCACCTTGAGGTGGATGTGCGTGACGCGTGGCGTGTACCAGCCGGGGAAGATGGTGGTGAACTCGACCACCCCGTCCTCGCCCGCGATCTGGTAGCCGCGCAGGTAGGTCTTGTCGTCGGCGCCGCTCGTGTCCTCGCTTTCGGCCGGCGCCTTGCCGCCCGGATTGGCGGTGGTCCAGCCGGAGTAGTAGCCCCAGGCATCGCAGTGCCAGATCTCCACGGCCGCCCCCGCGACGGGGGCGCACGATTCGGTGGTGTCCTGCACCGTCAGCCGCACGGTGAGCGGCACACCCTTCTTGCCCTCCCCGATGTCCTTGCGCACCAGAGCTCCATCGAGGTAGTACGGCCCCTCGGTCACGTTGGACATCAGTACGCACTGCCCCGTCCCCGAGGACACCGCGCCCGACGAGGAGGCGGAGGCCGAGGAGGAAGGAGCCGCGGTGGTCTCGCCGGAGCTCCCGCAGCCGACCAGCGCGGCTCCGGCCGCGCCGACGGCAGCACCGCCGAGCATCAGTACGCGTCGCCTGTTCATGCTGTTCTCATCCATGTCCGGCACGCTAGGCGGCCTCCCCAGGCGCGCACTGTCCCTGGCCTGTGGCACGGCTGTGGACTCACCCGGCCGCTTCCGCGAACCTGAGTACGCCTACTCATGCCGGCCCGGACCGGTCGGAGGAGCATGGGCGGTCCGGGCGTGCGGGCGGAAGGCGGGGGCATGAGCAGGTCTCTGGGGGTGGCGGCGGCCGTCGTGACGGCGGTCGCGGCACTGGTCTTCGCCTACGCGACGGGGGCGCCGACCGCGGTGGTGTTCGCCGTCGGGGCGGGCTCGCTCAGCCTCCTGTGGCTGCTGCTCCTGCTCACACTGCCCTGGAACCTGTACTTCCGCGCCCATGCGGTGCTCGCCGAGATCAAGGTGAGCCGCGAGAAAGGCATCGAGGTCTCCCCGGCCCGGGACGCCGAGGCCGCGCGCATCGCCCGCACCATGCTCCGCGCGGCCATCGCGGGCCACGTCCTGACGGCCGCGGTCGTCCTCGCGGTCACCTGGGCGACGGGCGAGTTCACGGGCTACTGGTTCGCCGCGTTCTTCCTGCTGAGCACCCTCTTCCGGCCGGCCGGTGCCTACTTCGGCCAGCTCCGGCGGCGCCTGGGCACCCTCCTGAAGGACGTCACGTACCCGCGGGACGACGTCGTCGAACTGCAGGCCCGGCTGGGCCGGGCCGAGGCCGGGACACGGGCCCTGGAAGAGAAGGCGGAGGAGCAGTACCGGGCCCTCGCCGAACTGCGCCGCACCATGGACGCGCTGGCCCTGAGCTCCTACGAGCGGACCGAGGAGACGAACCGCAGGATCACGGCCCTGGGCAGGGAGTTCGAGTCCACGGTGAACCGCCTCACCGACAACCAGGAGATCATCGCCGGCGTGAAGGCGTTCCTGCGCCTGCTGCGCTCCCCCGACGCGACCGACGACGCCCCGGCCCCCTCATAGCGTGCCGCCGGGCAGGAGCCGGAAGGGACGCCCTACGCCGATTCTCGGTGGACCAGCTCCGTGGGCAGGATGACCGCGGCCGGCTCCTCCCCCGCGATGCGGGCGAGGAGCATCCGCACCATCTCGGAGCTGATCCGGTCCCAGGGCTGGCGGACCGTCGTCAGCGAGGGGCGGGAGGAGAGCGCCGCCGGGGAGTCGTCGAAACCTCCCACCGCGATGTCCTCGGGGACCCGGCGGCCCGCCCGGGCCAGGGTGTCGAGGACGCCCTGGGCCATGAGGTCCGAGGCCACGAAGACGGCGTCGAGGTCCGGGGCGCGGTCCAGGAGCAGGCGCGCCGCCTCCTCGCCGCTCGCGCGGCTGTAGTCGCCGGTGACGATCAGGGCCTCGTCGACGGGCAGGCCGTACTCGGACAGGGTCTCCCGGTAGCCCGCGAGGCGTTCGACGCCGCCGGGGGTGTCGAGCGGGCCGGTGACGGTGGCGATCCGGCGCCTGCCCGACTCGTACAGGTGGCGCACCATGTCGCGGGCGCCGTCCCGGTCGTCGGCGGCGACGTAGCCGATCTTGGCGGTCTGGCCGAGCGGTCTGCCGCAGGCGACGACCGGGACGCCCGCCTGGTGCAGCCGGGCCACGACCGGGTCGCCGTAGTGGCTGGAGATCAGGAGGACTCCGTCCACGTGACCGGCTTCGATGTACCGCAGGTTGCGCCGGCGTTCGTCCTCGGTGCCCGCGATCATCAGCAGCAGGGGCACGTCCTGGGCGGCGAGCGCCTGGCTGCAGGCCCGCAGCAGCACGTTGAAGTTCGGGTCCTCGAAGAACCGCTCCTGCGGCTCGGTCAGCAGGAAGGCCACCGAGCCCGACTTGCCGGTGATCAGCGAGCGGGCGTGCCGGTTGACGACGTAGCCCGTCTTGCGGATCGCGGCGTCGACGGCCGCTTTCGCGGTGGGGCTGACGTAGTGCCCGCCGTTGAGGACACGCGAGACGGTACCGCGCGATACGCCCGCCTCGGCCGCCACGTCGTGGATCGTCGCCGGGCGACGCCTGCTCGCTGCTGTGCTCATGCTGTGTTTTCCCTCCATCCCCTGTGCTTCAGGACTTTACGGCGCCGGAGAGCAGGTCGAGGCTCCAGAACCGTTGAATGACCAGGAAGAGGGCGACGAGCGGGACGATCGCGAGGAGGGCACCGGTGATCACCAGGGTGTAGAGGGCGGGCTGGCCCGCGCCCTGCTTCAGCAGGGTGAACAGGCCGACGGTCACGGGGAACTTCTCGTCGTCGCCGAGCATGATGAACGGAAGCAGGAAGTTGTTCCAGATGGCCACGAACTGGAAGAGGAAGATCGTCACCAGCCCCGGGGACATCATCGGGACCGCGATCCTCAGGAAGATGCGCCACTCGCCCGCGCCGTCCATCCGGCCCGCTTCGACGAGCTCCATGGGCAGGGCCGCCTCGGCGTAGATCCGGCCGAGGTAGACGCCGTACGGGGAGAGGATCAGCGGCAGCAGGACGGAGAGGTACGTGTCCGTCAGGTCGGCCTGCGCCATCAGCAAATACTGCGGGATGGCGAGGATCACCGGGGGCATCAGGACGCCGGTCAGGATCGTGTTGAAGAAGGCCTCGCGGCCGCGGAAGCGGTAGACGGCCAGGGCGTAGCCGGCGAACGCCGAGACCACCGTGGACAGGACGGCGCCCAGGCCCGCGTAGAAGACCGAGTTGGCCATCCACCGCCAGTAGAGCCCGTCGCGGTAGGCGGCCAGGCCGGCGAGGTTGTCGCCGAGGGCGTCGCCGGGCAGGAACGTGAAGGTCGAGAAGAGGTCCGCGCCCGATTTCGTGGAGGCGACCAGGACCCAGGCGACGGGCAGCAGGCAGTACAGCGCGCCCAGCACCAGGGCGGCGGTCGGCAGCAGCGCGGTGCGGCGCGGGCGCGGCGGTCCCTGGGAGGTGCCGGGGGTGGTGCCGGGGGTGGTGCCGGCGGCACGGCCCGCGGTGGTGGCGGCCTTGCGCGGCGGCGCCGGGGTGGCGAGCCCGCTCATCGGGTTGCTCCTTGCTTCGTGCGGCGGTTGGAGACCCTGAGGAGGGCGAAGGACAGCAGGAAGGTCGCCAGGGCCAGGACCACGGCGGTGGCCGAGGCGGCGTGGATGTTCCCGCCGACGAAGGCGTCGTTGTAGACCTTCATCAGGGGGCTCCAGGTGGTGGGGATGCCGTTGGTGAGCGGCCGCAGCGTGGTCGGCTCGTTGAAGACCTGGAGGGTGGCGATGACCGAGAAGAAGAAGGTCAGCACCAGCGAGGGCGCCACCATCGGGATCTTGATGCGCAGCGCGATCTGCAGCTGCGAGCAGCCGTCGAGCCTGGCCGCCTCGAACACCTCCGGGGGAAGGGAGCGCAGCGAGGTGTAGATCACGATCATGTTGAAGCCGGTGCCGCCCCAGACCGCGATGTTGGACATGGCCAGGTAGAGCGGTCCGCCGTCCATGAGGTCCGGCTGCGGCAGCCCGAGGGCTTCCAGCAGGTACGAGAAGGGGCTCACGTCCGGCAGGTAGAGGAACCCCCACAGGAGGGCCGCGATGACCCCGGGGACCGCGTACGGCAGGAAGATCGCCAGGCGCGAGACGGAGCGGGCCCGGACCCGCTCGGAGTCCAGCAGAAGGGCGAACAGCAGGGCCAGGCCCAGCATGACGGGGACGACGATCGCTCCGTAGCCGAGGATCCTCAGGGCGCTGTGGCCGAGTTCGGAGTCGGTGAGGGCGGCGGTGTAGTTCGACAGGCCGGCCCAGACCTCGTCCTTGGCTCCCTTGCCGAGGCCGAGGCCCTTGACCTCGATCCGGTGGAAGCTGAGCCATATCGCGTAGCCGATGGGCAGTGCGAAGAAGAGCACGAAGAGGACGGCTGCCGGGAGGAGGAAGCCGTACGGGGCCGCCTTGGCCCCGTACGACCGGCGCACGCCCGTGGGGGCCTGTGTCACTGGGCGACCTCGAAGCCCTGCTTCTTCAGGTCCGCGATGGTGGCGCCCTGCATGGCGGTGAGGGCGGCGCCGAAGCCCGACTTGGCCTTGGCTGCCTTGCCGAACTCGTCCTTGAAGGCCGTGTAGGCCACGTTCACGTTGGGGCCCCAGGCGGCGGGGGCGGTGGTCTTCGCGATCTCGGCGGCCTTCGTGTAGAAGTCGGGCTGGTCGGCGAAGAAGTCCGGGGCCTTGGCGAGCGCCCCGCCGGTCTGGGCGGCGGTGGCGGCCGGGTAGATGCCGCTCTCCTTGACCAGCGCGGCCAGCGCCTGCGGGTCCGTGTTCAGCCAGGTCGCGAACTTGGCCGCGGCGGCCTTGTGCTTCGAGTCGGTGGTGACGGCCGTGGTGGATCCGCCCCAGCTGCCGGTCGCGGGCTTCGAGGCGTCCCACTGGGGCAGCGGGGCCATGCCCCACTTGCCCTTGGTCTCGGGGGCGGCGGTGGTCAGGACGCCCGGGGCCCATACGGCGCTGACCCAGCCGATCTGCTCGCCGGTGTTCAACGCCTTGTTCCATGCGGGGGTGTACATCGGCTGGTTGTCTATCGCCCCGTCCTGCACCAGGCCGCCCCAGAAGTCGGCGACCTTCCTGGTGGCCGCGTCGTCGATGCCCACCTTCCATTTCTGCCCCTCGGTGGTCCACCACCCGGCTCCCGCCTGCTGGGCCAGACCGGCGAACAGGCCGGGGTCGTTGGAGGAGAAGGTGGTCAGCGCCTTGTCGGGGGCCTTGGCCTTGAGCGCCTTGGCCGTGGCGGCGAACTCCTCCCAAGTGGTGGGCACGGTCAGGCCGTACTGCTGGAACAGGTCGGTCCGGTAGAAGAACATCAGCGGCCCGGAGTCCTGGGGAACCGCGTACACGGCGTCGCTGCCGAGCGTGGTCTGCTGCCAGAGGCCGGGGGCGAAGGCCTCCTTGGCGCCGGCGACCTCCTTGGAGATGTCCGCGAGGGCGTCGTTGCTGACGAGGGTCGGCAGGGCCTGGTACTCGGCCTGGACGAGGTCGGGGGCCTGGTGCGCCTTGGCCGCGGTGATGATCTTGGTGACCAGGTCGTCCCCGGAGGCCTGCTTCTGGACCGTGACCTTGATGTTCGGGTTCTTCTGGTTCCAGAGCTCGGCCACCTTGTCCAAGTTGGGCGCCCAGGCCCAGTAAGTGAGCGCGACGGGGCCCGAATCGGCCGCGGCGCCGCCCTTGTCCGCGGGGTCGGAGGATGCGCAGGCGGTGAGTGCGGTGGCGCCGAGGAGGACGGCGATCGCGGCGGCGAGGCCGCGGTACGTCGCGTGGGGCATGCGGTACGTCGCGTGGGGCATGGGGCACTTCTCCCTGACCTAAAGGGCCTCACCCTCAGGCGGGGAGACCAATCATGCGTCTGTGAGCGTTCACAGTAGGGAAACACTCCGGACACTTGTCAATGGTTGTTCCCCTACGGTTATCTTGCGTTGACATGGAGCGAGCCATTGTGTGAACGTTCCCAGTTCTGTGAGACTTTCAAGCCCCGACACCCAGGAGACACCCATGCCGCAGACCACTTCGAAGGGCCTGCACCGGCTCGCGTTCGGCGGGGACTACAACCCCGAACAGTGGCCGGAGAGCGTGTGGCAGGAGGACGTCCGGCTGATGCGCGAGGCCGGCGTCACCCTGGTGAGCGTCGGGATCTTCTCCTGGGCCCTGCTGGAACCCGCCCCCGGCCGGTACGACTTCGGCTGGCTCGACCGGCTCCTCGACCTGCTGCACGAGCACGGCATCCGGGTCGACCTGGCCACACCCACCGTGGCGCCGCCCGCCTGGTTCTACCGCGCCCACCCCGAGGCGCTGCCGGTCAGCCGCGAGGGCGTGCGGTACTCCTTCGGCTCGCGCGGGGCGATCTGCCACAGCTCCCCCGCCTACCGCGAGGCCGCCGCCCGCATCACCACCGAGCTCGCCCGCCGCTACGGCGACCACCCCGCGCTCGCGCTCTGGCACGTGCACAACGAGTACGGCGTCCCCGTCAGCGCCTGCTACTGCCGCGGCTGCGCCGCCCACTTCCGCCACTGGCTCCGCACCGCGCACGGATCCCTCGACGCGGTCAACGAAGCCTGGGGCACCGCGTTCTGGGGCCAGCGCTACACCGCGTACGAGCAGATCGACCCGCCGCGCGCCACACCCACCGTCGGCAACCCGGCGCAGCAGCTCGACTACCGCCGCTTCACCGACGCCACCCTGCGCGAGAACTTCGTGGCCGAACGGGACATCCTGCACCGGCTCGCGCCGGGCATCCCCGTCACCACCAACTTCATGACCGCGCTCAGCCAGTGCGACTCGATCGACTACTGGGCCTGGGGCCGCGAGGTCGACCTCGTCACCAACGACCACTACCTGATCACCGACGGCCGGCGCACCCACGTCAACCTCGCCATGGCCGCCGACCTCACCCGATCCGTCGCGGGCGGCGCCCCCTGGCTGCTCCTCGAACACTCCACCAGCGGCGTCAACTGGCAGCCCCGCAACCCCGCCAAGCGCCCCGGCGAGATGGCCCGCAACTCACTCGCCCACGTCGCCCGCGGCTCCGAGGGCGCCATGTTCTTCCAGTGGCGCCAATCCCGGCGCGGCGCCGAGAAGTTCCACTCCGCGATGCTCCCGCACGGAGGCACCGACACCCGGATCTGGCGCGAGGTGGTCCGCCTCGGCACCGACCTCGGCAAGCTCGCCGAAGTCCGCGACACCCGGACGGTTGCGGACGTCGCGGTGCTGTGGGACTGGCACTCCTGGTGGGCGCAGAGCCTGGAATGGCGCCCGAGCGGGGCCCACGAGGCGAGCGAGCGCGCCGACGCCTTCTACGAGTCGCTGTACGACCGGCACCTGACGGTCGACTTCGCCCACCCGGAGGCCGACCTGTCCGCCTACCCGCTGGTGGTCGTTCCCGCGCTCTACCTCGCCACCGAGGCCGCCGGACGGAACCTGCGCGCGTACGTCGAGAACGGCGGCACCCTCGTCGTCTCCTACTTCTCCGGAATCGTCGACGAGCACGACGCCGTGCACCCCGGGCCCTACCCCGGCGCCCTGCGCGACGTGCTCGGTCTGACCGTCGAGGAATGGTCGCCGCTGCTCGACGGCGAGGCCGTACGGATCGACGGGCCGGGCGGCGCCTCGCTCAGCGCCGACGTGTGGACCGAGTTCGTCGTGCCCCGCGGGGCCGAGACCGTATGGACGTACGCCGACGGACCGGCCTGCGGCGGGCCCGCGGTCACCCGGCACCGGCTGGGCCGGGGCACCGCCTGGTACGTCTCCACCCGGCTTGACGCGGCCTCGCTGGGCACGATCACCGCCGCCGCCTGCGAGGACGCCGGGATCGGCGCGCACGACGCGCTCCCCCGTGACGTGGAGGTCGTGCGCCGCAGCGGGGAAGGCGGCCGGTACCTCTTCGCCCTCAACCACTCCGACCAGGAGGCCGAGGTGCCGCTGGAGAGCTCCGGCACCGAGCTCCTCGGTGCCGGGCCGGTGAGCGGGAAGCTCACCGTCCCGGCCGGTGCGGTCCGCGTCGTGCGACTGGACGCCTGACCGCACCCACGAATCCCCGCGGGGCTCCCGCCCCGCGGCAGCCGCCGTCGAAGGGACATCGACGATGCACACCGTACGAAGCACGCCCCCGCGGAACCTGCTGAGAGAGCGGTACGCACCGAGAGGGACCTGGCTGCGGGCCGCCGCCGTCACCGCGCTCGCCACCCTGCTCCTGACCCCGCTGCCCGCCCAGACCGCGCGGGCGGCGACCACTCTGGCCAACACCGGCTTCGAGGCCGACGGCACGGGCACCGCCACGCCGGCCGGCTGGACCGCGTCCTCGACGACCGGCCAGAGCGCCGCCTCGTTCACCGAGTCCGGCGGCCGCAGCGGCGGATACCGGCTCACCCACTGGTCCTCCTCCGCGTACAAGGTGGAGACCCGCCAGTCCCTGTCCGGCCTCGGCGCGGGCAGCTACACGCTGACTGCCTGGGTCCGCTCCAGTGGCGGCCAGAGCTCCGCCTATCTCGCCCTGCGCGACTGCGGCTCCGCCGAGCAACGCACCGACCTGCCGCCGACCTCCGGCGGTGCCTGGATACGCCTCGTGACCTCGGTGAAGGTGACCGGTGGCGGAGGGTGCACGGTCAGCATCAACTCCAATGCCAATGCGGGCAATTGGCTCAACGTCGACGACCTGGCGTTCACCGCCGGTTCGACCGGGCTCGCGGTCAAGGGGGTCGACGTCTCCTCGCTGGAGAAGAGCGAGGACCTGGGCGGTGTCTACCGGACGAGCGGAGGCACCGCCGGCGACGCCCTGACGATCCTGAAGTCCGCCGGCGCCAACTACGGCCGGCTCAAGGTGTGGGTGAACCCGGCCGACGGCTACAACGACAAGGCCCACGTCCTGGCGGCGGCCAGGCGGATCAAGGCCCAGGGCATGAAGCTCCTCGTCGACTTCCACTACTCCGACATCTGGGCCGACCCCGGCGCCCAGACCAAGCCGGCCGCCTGGTCCGGGCACTCGTACGCCCAGCTCACGACGGACGTCTACCAGCACACGTACGACGTGCTGAACGCCCTGAAGGCGCAGGGCACCACCGCCGACCTGGTGCAGATCGGCAACGAGACCAACACCAGCATGCTCTGGCCCGAGGGGTCGACGGACAACTGGCAGCAGCTCGCGGGGCTGCTGAAGTCGGGCGCCTCGGCCGCCAAGGCGGTTTCCTCCTCCACCCAGGTGGCGCTGCACCTCGCGCACGGCGGCGACAACTCCCTGTACCGCTGGTGGTTCGACAACGCCGCCGCGCAGGGCGTGAGTTATGACGTGATCGCCTTGTCCTTCTACGGGTACTGGCACGGCGCGCTGTCCTCGCTGCAGGCCAACCTGGATGACATCTCTTCCCGTTACGGCAAGAAGGTGCTGGTCGTCGAGACCGCCTACCCCTTCCGGCTCGACAGCGAGGACTCCCACGAGAACATCATCGACACCACGGCCGAGCTCGTCACCGGCTACCCGGCGAGCACGACCGGGCAGTCCGCCTGGCTCCGGGACGTGATGAACATCGTCGAGGCGGTACCGAACGCCCGCGGCCTCGGTGTCGTCTACTGGGAGCCGGCCTGGACCGCCGTCGCCGGCAACGGATGGGACCCGGCCGATCCCGGATCCGGCAACGGCTGGGAGAACCAGGCCCTGTTCGACTACGACAGCAAGCTGCTGCCGGCGGCGAACTGGTTCTCCCACCGCTGATCGGCTCCCGAGCGGCGGACGATCACCGGTCCGCGGCCGCGCCCCCGCTCAGATGCCGCGGGTGGCGGTGACGGCGCCGTCCGCGATGGCGGCGGTGAGCGCGGCGTGGTCGCGGACGGTGCGGTCGGCGTACTGGAGTGCGAAGGAGGCGACAGCGCGGTCGAAGGTGTCGGCCTTGCCGAGGTAGCCGGCGATGGCGATGCGGTCTCCGGAGCGCGCGTGGGCGCGGGCCAGGGCCGTGCCGCACAGCCCGGCGTACCGGCGGAGCATGCCGGGGGTCATGGTCTCCACGGCGGCCGACCCCTTCATGTCGCGCAGCTGCCGGCCGTAGAAGTGGCGCCCGGCCGGTCCGCTCATCCAGCCGAGGAAGATGTCCGAGGCGGACTGCAGGAGTCGCTGCCCCGCGACCACGCGGTGGCCGTGGTGGCCATGGCTGTCGGCGGGAAGATGGTCTTCCAGGACAGAGCGTCCGGCCTCCTTGATCTGCAGGAACAGCGGGTCCTGCTCGTCGCGGCCGTTCAGCAGGACGATGAAGCAGCGGGTGCCGACGCTCCCGACGCCGACGGCCTTCCGTGCCGCGTCGACCACCTGATAGCGGTCGAGGAGCAGGCGTCGCTGCTCGGGGAGCGTGCTGCGGTACTCGCTGAAAACCTTGCCGACGGCCCGCATCCCGGCTTCTTCGAGGGGTTCGAGCAGTGGCGGGTCGTGGATGATGCGGCGGCGGCCGTCCCGGATCTCGGTCAGTTTGGCGAGGGCCTGCAGGCTGGTGCGCCGACGGGCGCGCGCGAAGCTCGCCTCGACCCGGCTTCGCAGCTTGGCCTCGCGGATCAGCGGGAGCACCTGCGCCGTGTCGGACCGCTCGTACCAGACGGCCAGTTCACCCTGCTCGGCCAGCCGCCGCATGGCCAGGCGGTACGCCTGCGCGGCGGCGAGGGCCGTCCGCCACGCGCGGTCGTCGCCGTGGCCCTTGTCTCGGGCGGCCACGGCCGTGCTGGCGGCGAGCCGCTTGACGTCCCATTCGAAGGGGCCGGGCAGGGTCTCGTCGAAATCGTTGAGGTCGAACAGCAGCGCCCGCTCCGGCGAGGCGAAGAGGCCGAAGTTCAGGAGGTGCGCGTCGCCGCAGAGCTGGACGTTCAAGCCGGTGTTCGGCTGGGCGGCCAGGTCTGCGGCCATCACGGCGGCCGCGCCGCGCAGGAACGCGAACGGGGAGGCCGCCATCCGCCCGTAGCGGATCGGCAGCAGGCGGGCGACCCGGTCGGCGGCCTGCCGCTCCAGCACACCGATGGGATCGGGCCGGTCCGTCGCCTCGGTCCATTGCCCGAGCGAGGCCCGCCCGACCTGCTTGCGGGCATCGCGCCCACGTCGCGCCCTCTCGGCCGGACCAGTCATGCTCCACTCCCTTTCTCGCCGTCCTCGCACTCACCGCACTCACCGCACTCACCCCACTCACCGCACTCACCGCACTCACCGCACTCATCGCGATGTTCTTCACCCGGCGGATCCCGACGACCCGGTCACGCTCCACGGGAACCGGCGGATGACCGCCCTGCCTACGGGGAGGGTGCGGGTGGCCTGCTGCCGTCCCCCGGCCCGTCCGGCCTCGGGCCCACCCGACCGCCGGCCGCCAGCAGGGCCAGTACGGCGAGCAGTGCGAGCAGGATGAGGGCCAGGAGCAGGACCGTGAGCACCGTGGGGTGGTTCCACAGGGCGAACACGAGGGCGAGGAGCAGCAGCACTCCGACGGTGAGCGGGCGCCGGTGGGCCTGCACCCACGTGCCGACCCGGCCGGTGTGCACTCCGTGGGCGGCTCCCCAGCCCGCCGCGGAGTCGGCCGCGCGCTCCGCCGTACCGCGCACACCGCGGGGCAGCCGGCCGGCACCGGACAGGTAGGCGCCGAGGGCCACCACGACCCCGAGGACCATCGCGGTGCGCAGGCTGACCCTCAGGAACCGTACGAGCGTGTCGAAGATCGCCGCCGCGGCCGCGGGCGACTGGACCTGCTCCGGGAGGTGGTCGAGGTAGTAGCGGCGGGCGACGGCGAGCCCGATGGCGAGGATCAGGCAAGCGGCGGCCGCGCACAGCATGGTGGTCACCAGCGCCCTGCGTCGGCGCCGTGCGAGCAGCACCCCGATGGCGCCGAGGACCACCGTGAGGACAGGAAGCCAGTTGCCGAGGACGTCGAGGAGGCGGACCGCGCCTCTGATCTTCGCCAGCTCGTCGGACTGGAAGAGCACCATCTGCTTGTCGACCTCGGGGATCTTCGCGGCCGGGGCGAGCCCCGCCTTCACGAGGTCCTGCTTGACCTTCTCCACGGCATCCCCGATGTCGAGCGTGACGGTGCCGCCCTCGACCTCCAGCGCGCCACGGCCCTCACCGGTCAGCGCCCGCACCACGGCGGAGTGCGCGGCCCGGTTGGCGGTGGTCCAGAGCTTCTCGAAGCGGTCGCTCTCCACGAACCGGGTCGCCACCTTGGAGACGGCCGCGTCGGCGGCGGAGTCCAGCTGCGGGCCCAGCGCCTTGACCGCCGTGCCGACGCGGGCCGGCAGCCCCTGGGCCTGGAGCCAGGCCGCCAGGTCGGAGGTGACCTGGGCCCCGTCGACCCGTACGCCGGCCGCCTCGGTGATGCGGTGCGCGGCGGCCGCTTCGATCGCCGGGTCGGAGGCGAGCGGGGTGACCGTGGACACGTACCGGTCGGTGTCCAGCACGATGTCGTGCACCCAGACCGTGAGGAGCGAGACCGGTACGAAGATGCACGTCAGCGTGATCAGTACGGCCGAAAGCGTACGCGTCAGGATCCGCCGGGCACCCCCTCCGCCCTTCCCGGCCGGTGCGGGCGGCACATCTGACGGATCGGGCGGCACACCCATGGCGCTCCCTGGGGGACGGGCAAAAGACCGGGTCCCGGCCATTGGACACGTAGCACGGCGGGTCCGCGCGTTCAGTTGCGCCCACCGAGGAGGATCGGCAGCCGTTCTCCGTCACCTCGCCGGGGAGCTCGCGGGCGTACGGAGCCAGCGCGTCGGCAGGGGCTCGCGGGCCACCACGTACCCGATGGCGATGGCGGCCGTGGCGACGATGAAGTAGACGATCAGCCAGGACAGCAGGACGAAGACCGGACCGAGGTTTCCGAACTGCCGCAGGCCGCGCTCCACGGCGTGGGGCAGGTAGATCCTCGACCACCAGGAGAGCAACTGCACCCCGGACGCGACGAACAGCGCACCGGGCAGCAGTGGCAACCACGGAATCCGGCCCGCGAGCAGCAGGTGCTGGGTCCACCACCACAGCAGCGTGTTGCCCGCCAGCGCGAGGAAGAACCCCCCGACCAGACCCGCGCCGAAGGCGTCCTGCAACGCCCCCTGGAACAGCACCACGCCCAGGCAGACGGTGAGCCAGGCCAGCCACCGCCAGGCGGCGAGCCGGGCCTTGGCCTTGGGCAGGTGCCAGGACCGCTCGCACGTCATCTGCATGGCCCGGCTCCACGCGGTCGCCGACAGCAGCGTCACCGCCATTCCCACCCCGCTCACCGAGACCGTGCCGCCGGTGGCGGAGTACACCTCCCGCACCTGGTCCACCCCGGCGCCCTGGAGCCCCAGGGTCGTACGGAGGGAGGAGGCCACCTGCTCCCCTAGCCAGTCGGGGGCGAGGGAGCCGATGACGACGAGCGCGGGCAGCGCACCGAGAAATGCCTGTGCGGCCAGCCTGGTCGCACAGTCCAGGACGTTGACGGCGGCGAGCTGTTCGAGGATCCGGCTCAGGAACGGCGCGTGCCTGCGCATCCAACCGGGCATGGTGAGCCGGCGCGGCCTGCCCTCTGGTTCAGACACGGTGGACTCCTCACGAGGAACGGTTCGCGACGGCTGCGACCACCCTTCCACGAGAGATGCCGAAATGGCCCATATCCGGCATATGACGGGGAGTGGCACCCATCCGCTCACATCTTTTGCATCCGACCGCGTGGAGAGCGACGGTGAGCGTATGAGCGCCGCCTCCCTGACACCTGACGAACGGTCGATCCGGCACGGGGTGTGCGGCGGACATGCTGCTTGACCTGTTCTTCATCGGGCTCCTCCTCACAGGTGGCGAACCGCCCCGCCCCGGTCGCCGCCCTCCGATGCCGCGCACGCGGCAAAACTGGCGATCGGCATCGGTCTCGTCCTCTACAGCGCGCACCGGCGCCGCGGCCGCCCTCATGCCCCAGCTGCCGCCGCTGCCCCCGCCGCCCCGGCACCTTCCCGGTCCGGTTCCTCCGGTGGCGGCTCGCTCGCGTCCCGGATGGACCAGGCCACCGCATGGTCGGCGGCCTGGCTCGCCGTGCTCCTGCAGCCCTGGGGCATGGTCGGTGCCGGAGCGGCCACCGTCGTCGAGGCCGACCTCTCCCACAGCGGCTCGTATCTGGCCCTAGGTGAGAGGTGCGGGAGACGCAGGAGATGCAGGAGATGCAGGCCGCCGCGACGGATGCTGGAATGACTGCAGAGCCCTGCCCGCCCGGGGATGTGCGGGAAGATCCCGGTCCGCTGCGAGGAGTGGTCATGAGCGACGACGGGAGTGGCGGGCTCCCACCGCGACGACGCCGCCGCAGGCTGCTGGCGGGTTGCCTGCTCCGCTCGGCCGCGTCGGTCGTCCTGCTGACCGCCCTGTTCTATTTGGCCCCCCTGGAGCGTGGGTTCGGTGTCCTCACCGTCGCGCTCCTGGTACTCGGCCTCGCGCTGTTCGGCGGTCTGGTCGCCTGGCAGGTCGCCGCCATCACCCATGCGGAGTACCCCCGGCTGCGCGCCATCGAGGCACTGGCCACCGCAGTGCCGCTGTTCCTGCTCCTCTTCGCCGCGTCGTACTTCCTGCTCGCCAAGGAGGTGCCGCAGTCGTTCTCTGAGCCCCTGAGCCGGACCGACGCGCTGTACTTCACGGTGACGGTGTTCGCGACCGTGGGCTTCGGGGACATCGCCCCCACCACCCAGGCCGGCCGCGCCCTGACCACCGCGCAGATGATCGCCGACCTGATCGTCGTGGGAGTGATCGCCAAAGTCCTCTTCGGCGCCGTCAGGATCGGGATGCGAAGGTCATCGAGGGGAAGGGAAGAGAACCCGTGACGCAGCCGCGCCCTCGACCCGACCCGTCCGTCGCCGGGACGCAGCCCAAGGAGGCGGACGTCCTGCGGGACATCCTCCGCAGCCCCGGCTACCTCAAGGCGCTCGCCCTGTGCGCCCTCGTCGGCATCCCGGTGTCCCTCGCCGCCTTCTGGTTCCTCGTCATGCTGCACGAACTGGAGCACGCGCTGTGGGCGGACCTCCCCCAGGCGATGGGCTGGGACACCCCGCCCTGGTGGTGGCCGCTCCCCCTGCTGCTCGTCGCCGGAACCGCGGTCGGCCTCGTCGTCACGCACCTGCCCGGAGGTGGCGGCCACGTCCCGGCGTCCGGACTGCACACGGGAGGCGCCTCGCCGGCCACCCTGGCCGGAGTGCTGCTCGCCGCGGTGGCGAGCCTGCCCTTCGGCGCGGTTCTGGGGCCGGAGGCCCCGCTGATCGCACTCGGCGGCGGCCTGGCCCTGATGTTCCGCGATCTCGCACGGGCACCGGCGACCCCGCAGAGCACCGTGCTCCTGGGCGCGGCCGGAGCCGCTGCGGCCATCTCCGCGATCTTCGGCAACCCGCTGATCGCCGCGGTGCTGCTGATCGAGGTGGCGGGCGTGGGCGGGCCACAGCTGTTCGCCGTCATGCTCCCGGCTCTGCTGTCCAGCGGGGCCGGGGCCCTGGTCTTCACCGGTCTCGGACGATGGACAGGACTGACGACGGGGAATCTCTCCCTGAAGCTTTCCGTGCCGTTCCCGCGCCTGGACGTGGCGGACGTGCTCTGGGCGGTGCTCATCGCCGTGGCCCTCGGCGCCGTACTGCACCGGCTGCTGGCCGGGGCCCGGGCGATCGCCGGGTACATCGCGGCACGGCCCCTCGTACGGACCGTCCTGTGCGCCTTCGGCGCAGCGGCCTGCGCCGCCCTCTACGCACTGATCACCGGGCGCTCACCCGGCGACGTCGCCTTGTCGGGCCAGGCCGGACTCGCCCAGCTGGCCGCGGACCCGCACGCCTGGGGCGTCGGCGCACTGCTCGCCGTCCTGCTGTTCAAGGGCGCCGCCTACCTGCTCTGCCTCGGCAGCCTGCGAGGCGGCCCCGTGTTCCCCGCGCTCTTCCTCGGAGCGGCGGCGGGCGTCCTGCTCGCACCCCTGCCGGGCCTGGGGGTCGTACCCGCGATGGCGGCCGGCATGGCGGCGGCCTCGGCCACCACGCTGCGGCTGCCGGTGAGCAGCGTGGTGCTGGTGATCCTGCTGCTGGGCAGCTCGGCGATGATGCCCATCGTGATCCTGGCGGCCGTGGTCGCCTTCATCGTCACCGAGCTGCTGCCTCCCGGGCCCGGCGTGGCGTAGCGGACGCCGGGAGAGCGTCAGGCGCCTGTCAGGTGGTGCAGAATTCGGCCGCCAGCATGCCGTTCAGGCTGTACAGCTCCCAGAGCGGCCAGTCTCCGTTCATGTTGAGCACGAGGGCGTGGGAGCCGTCCGCCGTGGAGTAGAGGTAGCTCAGCGAGCCGAATCCGCCGCCGTTGTGCCCGTACAGGACGACCGTGGAACCGTTCTCGCAGGTGATCGTGCGGCGGGTGAGCCCGAGTCCGTAGTCGGCCTGGACGGCCTTCCAGGGGCGGCTCGCGTACCAGTAGCCGGGAGTGGCCTTGTCGCCCGAACTGACCGTGCTGATCGCCGGGTTGACGATGCACTCGGGCCAGGCGCGGGCCGGGTCGCAGGGCACGCCGGGGAGTTGGGAGCCGGGGGTTCCGGCTCCGGTGGGGTTCAGGTCGGTCATCATCTGCGCGAGCTGTTCCGGGGGCAGGAGCCGGCCGGTGAGCAGGGCGCGGATGAAGGTCATCAGGTCACCGCTGGTGGACACGACTGCTCCGGCCGCACCGCCGATGGACGGGTTCCAGTCGGCGGCCGGACGGGAGAAGTGGCCGAACAACCCGCGCGGTCGCAGGTAGTTCGTGAAGAACTGGTCGTGCGGCGTCGGCAGGGTGGACGCGGATCCGGGGAGCACGGTGCGGGTGAGGCCGAGCGGCTGGATGACCCGGCGGGTGACCTCGTCGGCCCACGGATGTCCGGTCACCCGCTCGATGACCATGCCGAGCAGGACGTAGTTGGTGTTGCTGTAGTGCATCCCGGAGCCCGGCGCGAACTGCGGTCCGTGGGAGGCCCCTTCGTCGACCAGCTGCTGGGCGGGGTAGTCGGGCAGGTTGGGGAAGCTGCTGCCGGCGCTCGCCAGCACCCCCAGGTCGCCGAGGTAGTCGAAGACGCCGCTGGAGTGCTGGAGGAGGTTGCGTACGGTGATGGGCGGGCTGCCGGGCGGCGGGTTGAAGCACTGCCCGGTGCTCGGGTTGCAGCCCGCGACGAGGTTGGTCTTCAAGACCGGTCCCAGCAGGCCGAAGACGTCGTCGTCGAGGCTGACCCTGCCCTCGGCGACGAGCTGGAGCACGGTCGTCGCGGTGAAGGTCTTGGTGATCGAGGCGGCCCGGAAGGGACTGTCCGGGTTTCGTACGGGCGTTCCCGCGTCCGTGGCTCCCGTACCGGTCCAGGAGACTCCGTCCTTGTAGGTGCGGGCGATCACCCCGGGGATGCCGTCGCCGCCGACGGCGGTCCCCGCCTCCGCGCGCATGGCGGAGAGCAGGGGTTCGTGGCTGTCGTGTGCGGCGGCCGGCGTGGACGGCAGGCCCATGGCCACGACCAGGACGGTCGCGGCGGCCACCACGAGGCGGCCCCGTGTGGTGCGTGTGACGCGTGTGGTGTGTTTGGCGCGTGTTCTGCGTATGCCTCTCATCGCTCTCCCCCGTGTCGATGCTGCCGGGCGGTGCCGCCCGGCTGCGGCGAAGCTACGCAGGGCCGGCCGACAAGGGAAGGGCCGCGGGCCGGACCTGGTCAGAGCCTGCCGGCCACCCTCCCGTCGGACGCGGCGGGCGCGGTCCGGCCGGCCCGTGCCGGCGGCCGCCCGGACTGCGCCCGCCGCGGTGCGGACCTACGCTGATCAGGTGACGGCCGCGCCGGAGGCCACGGCACTGGCGAATGCCCTCCGGAGGCGGCCAGAGGGAGGTGAGGCCGGATGTCCGTACCCCGGGCAGCCGCGGCCCGCTGCGCGGCCGCCGGAGCCGTCTGCTCGTTGATCCTCGTGGGCGCGGGACCTGCCGCGGCCGATGACAACGACATCGCCGACAAGAGCCCCCAGGCCATCGCGGACGCGTCTCGTGAGGCCATGTCCGGCGTCACGTCCATGCGCATGGTGGCCAAGGTGACCGACAAGTCGGGCACCACCGATCTGGACCTCCGGTTCGACGAGCGGGGCAACTGCGTCGGCAGCGTCAAGCCTCCCGGCAGTTCGGGCAGGGCCGACATCATCAAACGCGGCGACGACGTGTGGATGAGGCTCGACGATGCCCTTCTGCGGTCCCAGATACCGGGCTTCGCGGCCGATGACGCGATCGCGCTCGTCAACGGCCGCTATCTGCACGGCACTACGGACAGTTCCCTGTTGCGGGGCTTCGCCGAAGTGTGCGATCTGGACTTCTTCAAGAAGGAGTTCTCCTCGAAGCCGGCACACGAACAGCTGGCCAAGGGATCGCGGACCGACGTCGACGGCCGTCCGGCCATCACGGTCACGAGCCGCCGCGACGACGAGACGGGCACGTACCAGGTCTCCACCGAGGACAAGCCGTACCTCCTGCGGATCCAGGGCACCGAAGCGCCCGACAAGCGGGTCGAGGCATCCTTCTCCGCCTTCGACGAGCCCGTACCGGCCGAGCCCCCCGCCCCCGCCGACTCGGTCGACGTGTCCCGACTCCAGTGACCGCGCCGTCGCTGCCCCTACCGGCCGCCCCGGTCGCGCAGGGGCCGGGCCGATCGGGTGAGGTGTGGCGCGGCGCAAAGCCCCGGGGCCATGGAGGCGTTTAACGTGACGTGCCGCGCCGCCGGTGCGTCCCTTCCATCCCCCGCACCAGTGGAGCAGGCTTCATGAACGAGAACCTCCCCTCGCTGACCGGCACCTACGTGCTCGACCCTGCCCACACCCAGATCGGCTTCGTGGCCCGGCACGCGATGGTGACCAAGGTGCGGGGTGTCTTCACGGAGTTCGAGGGCACCGCCCACCTGGACGGCGATGACCCCTCCAAGTCGTCGGCGTCGCTGCGCATCAAGGCCGCGAGCATCGACACCCACAACGAGCAGCGCGACGGCCATCTGCGTACCAATGACTTCCTGGACGCGCAGAACTTCCCCGACATCACCTTCGCGTCCACCGGCGTACGGCAGCTCGACGACACGCGTTTCCAGGTCAGCGGGGACTTGACGATCAAGGATGTCACCCGTCCCCTCAGCGTCGACTTCGAGTTCCAGGGCAGCGCCACGGACCCCTACGGCAATCTTCGGGTGGGCTTCGAGGGCTCGGTGCCGATCAGCCGCAAGGACTACGGCGTCACCTGGAACGCGGCCCTGGAGGGCGGCGGCGTCCTGGTGGGCGACAAGGTGATCCTGGAGTTCGAGCTGTCCGCGATCAAGCAAGCGTGACGACCCGCGCCGGTCAGCGGCCTGAAGGACCAGGGCGCCGGGAACGCTGCGGGGACGGCGCGCGTGCGCCGTCCCCGCGGTAGGTCCTACGCGAACCCACCCCACACGGCTGCTCCGCCTGCCGCGACGCCGGTGGCGGCATCGATCCGGTACGTGTCGTCCTTCGCGTCGCGGCCGCCGGGAGCGTGGTCGTACTGGCCGGCGAAGACGTGCTCGCCGGACGGGACCGTCCTGCCGGGCTTCAGGGTCCACCGGTAGACGAGGAAGCCGCCTTCCCGGCGGGCGGAGAGGTCGAAGTCCGCGGCGGGCCGGGTCCGCCAGCTACCGGTGTCCCGCACCCCCTGGGTGAGGGCGATGCGCAGCTCGACCACGAGCGAGGTGAGCGGCTCCCTCGTCTTGAGGGTGACGTTGCTCTGTGCCCAGTAGCTGTTGCTGTGGGGGTCGACCGAGCCGTCGGCCCACAGCGGACCGTCCTCGGTCCGGCTGCCCTCCACCGGCGGCGCCGGGCGGTCGGCGGAGGACGGGGCGGAGGACGGGGCGGCGGCCGTCGGGTTCCGTGGCGGGTCCGGGGCGTGCACGGCGCTGACCACCGTGAGGGCGCTCACCGTCAGGGTTCCGGCGGTGGCCAGGGTCGCGAGGGCGATCTTCGGCCAGGACAGGGCCCGGACGCGGACGCGGACACGCTCTCCGTTCCGCGGCAGAGGGGCGGTGCCGCGCTCGACCCGGGCCAGCATGCGGGCCCGGTCGGGCTGGTGGGCTTCGGCGCTCTCCCGCAGCAGTCCGCGCAGCTCGTCGGTCACCGGCTTCCCCTTCCCACCAGCTCGTCGGCGGCCCGGTCACCGAGCAGCCGCTGCAGTTCCGCCGTCCCCTTCGAGGTCTGGCTCTTCACCGTACCCACTGATATCCCGAGCGCCGCCGCGGTGTCCTTCTCCGAGAGGTCGAAGGCGTACCGCAGCACCACGCAGGCGCGTTTGCGGAACGGCAGCCTGTCCAGCGCGGCCCGTACGTCCATGACGGCGGCCATGTCCGGCCCGTCGGTGCGCTCCGGCCGGTGCGACCAGAACAGCAGGACCCGCCGTCGCTCGCGCACCGTGCTCCGGATCCGGCTGCGGGCGAGGTTCGCGACGATCCCGCGGGCGTAGGCCGCCGCGCTGTCGGCGCGGCGGGCCCTGTCCCAACGGTGCCAGAGCGCGACCATCGCGTCCGCGGCGAGGTCGTCGGCGGCGTCCGCCTCACCGGTCAGCAGGTGGGCCAGGCGGGAGAGTTCGGCGTGGTGGCGTTCGAAGAACGCGTGGAAGTCCGCGGCCGCCTCGTCTTCGGTCATGGCCTCGGTACGGCCTCTCGGTGCGGCGGGGGCGATCTCAGGAAGGTACCGGAGAGTAGCAGTCCGTTCGGGTGATCGTTCGGACGCCTCCGTCCGCCCTGGTCCGGTCAGCACGGTGGCGCCCGTCAGCCGGTCGGGTTCCAGCCGTCGGTCCCGGCCAGGTAGGCGCGGGCGGTGTGGCGTGCCGCCTGGTCCGGGCCGAGCTGGGGCCGGTTGGGGCCGGTTCCGGCGCCGGGGCCCGTGTTGGCGTACTCGGCGAACCGGGCCGACTTCCAGGAGAAGCCCCCCATGTCGGTCCACGGCCCCTCCGTCTTCACGGCCGCGGGCAGGCTCGTGTTGCGGACGACCAGCTGGCCGACCGCGCTCGCACCGGGGTGCCAGGGGCGGCCGAGGTAGTAGGTCCGGGGCTGGGCGGGGCTGCTGATCGTGCTGTCGGTGATGAGGATCCCGTACGGCTTGGCCGAGTCGGTGTTCGGTGCGGCGAGGTAGCCGTTGTGGCCGCCGGCCGCGGCGCCCCGGTCGCGCAAGGTGATGTTGACGTGGTCGTAGACGGCGGTGGCGTTGCCGAAGACGAAGTCGACGTCGCCCGCGACGAAGCAGTGGCGGAAGTACTGGCGGTACTGGCCCGTGGCCGAGGGTGCCCAGTTCAGGACGGTGTCCTGGTGCCCGATGAAACGCGAGTTGAGGTACTGCTGGCGGTCGCCGGACGCGTTGAGCGCCACCGCCTGGGTGTCCTTGACGCCCGGGTGCGCCGACCTCTGCCAGGTGTTCTCCACCGTGACACCGGTGACGGTGATGTCGTTCGCCGAGAAGGTCGCGGTGGCACTGCCCGCGGTTCCGTACGTACCGCCTCCGGGCTTCGGTGTGCCGGAGGCGTTGTCGTAGGTGATGACGACGTCCTCGGCGTTGCCGGTGGCGCCCTTGAGCGTCAGCCCGCGCTTGGAGGCGGGGACGTTCACCGTCTCCCGGTAGGTGCCGCGCGCCACGAGGACGGTGTCGCCCGCCGCGGCGGCGTCGACGGCGGACTGTACGGAACGGTGGGCGGCGGATCCGTCGGCGGCGACCGTCAGCGTACGGCCGCCGGTGGGACGGGACGGCGCCGGAGCCGACGGGGCGGAAGCGGACGGGGTGGGCCCCTGGCCTCCGGTCTCGGTGAGGACGCCGGCGCCCGCCGTCGCCGCGAGCTTCTTCGGCAGTCCGGCGGCGGGCTCCAGTCCGGCGGTGAGGGTGGGCTTCCAGCCGACGGTGGTCTTGATCTTCTTCCCGGGGTGGGCGGCGTTGTAGGCGGCGACCAGGTCCGCGGGGGCGCCACCGACGAGGTTGCCGCTGCCCGCGATCGCTCCGGTGCCGTCGCCGCTGAACAGCTGGGAGGTCTTCCGGTCGGAGGAGAGCTTCCAGTGGTTGTTCTGCGCTATGACCTGGGCGCCTGCACGGGAGTTGACGCTGTAGCTGTGGGCGTAACCCTCGGACGCCGTGGTGTCGTAGTAGTTGTCGTACAGGTGGATCCGGCCCACCCGGGCGAGCGGGGCGCGCTGGACCACGCCCTGGAAGACGTTGTGGTGGAGCGTCACCCGCAGTTTGGTGTCCTGGTCGCTGCTGCCGATCAGCATCGTCTTGTCGTGGTGCGCGAACCTGTTGTATCCGACGGTGACCAGGTCGGAGGCGTTGGTGATGTCGAGGGCGCCGTCGTGGACCTGGTAGTGGCGGCCGAAGCGGACCGGGTCGGCGGAGTCCGGGTGCGGGAGGTCGGAGAAGCTGTTGTGGTCCACCCAGACGTGGGTGGCGCCTCGCAGGCTGACGGCGTCGTAGGCGGAGTTCCAGTTGCCGGTGGAGCCGTCGGTCGGATCCCACTGCGGGAAGCAGTCCCGGACGTCGGTGAGCGCGAGGTTGCGGATGATCACGTTGTCGGCGTTCTTCACCACCAGGCTGCCGCCGGTGATCCCCGCTCCGGTGCCGGGCACTCCGATGACGGTGGTCCGCGCCGGCACCGTGAACACCATGCGGGCGGCCTGCTTGGCCTGGGCCGCCCTGCGGGCGTTCTCCTGGGCGCCGGACGGCAGTTTGGTACGGCCCCAGACCGCGGGATCGTACGCCTTGAGGTAAGAGTCGAGCGAGTAGCCGGTGCCCGCGGCGTAGTCGGCGCAGTTCTGGCGCTTCCCGTTGTCGTCGGTGTTCGCGTCGATCAGGCCCTTCACGCGGACGATCCTGGGGGCGTCGGCCGGGGTCGCGGCCAGGGCCTTCGCCAGCTCGGCGCGGGTGGAGACGGTGAAGACGCGCGCCGCGGCCGCGTCCCGGCCGCCGGTGGTGCCCGAGCCGCTCGCGGCCCAGCCGTCCCGGGCGGGCAGGACGCCGTGGGCGAGGTCGGCGGGTGCCACGGCATCGGCCTTCACGACGAGCGGTACGGCGCCGAGACCGGCGGCGACCAGGGTGGCCGCGCCGGCCAGGACGAGCCTTCGGCGCCCTGTGGCGCGGCGGTGGGGGGAAGCGGACATGGGGGTGGCTCCTTGGGACGAGATGCACTGTTCACCCCTCAGTTGCCGCCGGAGCCCGAAAGGTTGCCGTGCACCCCGCCGAAAGGTCCGCCCAACCTGGCGGGAGACGTTCCGGGCTGCCGGAATCGAGTACGTCGTCCACCGCTTCGGTGGCGGAAGCAGCCGCGCCGAGTTCGCCCTCATCGTCGGCGCGGGCGGCGGCAAAGCCCTCGATGCCGCGCGTGCCGCAGCGGACGACCTCGATCTCCCCAGGGCCAGTTGTCCGACCGCGGCCCCCGAACCGCACTCCTACCTGCACGGTGAGAAGGTCGCCTCGGCGTACTCACCCCACTCGTCCGCCGGTCTCGTCGCGGGCCCACATCCCACCCGAGATGTGGGCCCGTTCGCTTCCGTCGGCCGCGCACGCTCTACCAGGACGACTTCGTGACTCCGGGCAGGAAACCGGCGTGCGCCTGTTCACGCATCCGCACGCGGGACAGTCCGAACTTCCGCAGGTGTCCGCGGGGCCGCCCGTCGACACCGTCCCGGTTGCGCACCCTGGTCGCGCTCGCGTCGCGCGGCTGCTTGCGCAGCTCGGCCACGGCCGCTCCCCGTTCGGCATCCGTCGAGGACGGCCTCCGGATGATCTCCTTCAGCTCCGCCCGCCGGGTGGCGTAGCGCTCGACGACGGCCTTGCGCTTCTCGTTCTGCGCGATCTTGCTCTGCTTCGCCATCAGACCTTCACCCCACGGGCGCGGATGCGTGCCACCGCGGCCTCGACACCGATCGCGTCGATGGTCTTGATCGCCCTGGCGCTCAGCTTGAGGCGGACATGGCGCCCCTCGCCGGGAAGCCAGTACCGCTTGCTCTGGATGTTGGGGTCGAAGCGGCGGGAAGTGCGCCGGTGCGAGTGGGAGATGGCGTTGCCGAAGCCCGGCTGGGCGCCGGTCAGCTGGCAGTGGGCGGACAAGGGGTTACCTGCCTGTCTCTGAACGGGGATCGTTATTGGAAATGATTTCCATTCCCGTATAGTAGCCCCATGGCACGCACCGAAGTACGCCCGATCGTCAAGCTCCGCTCCACCGCGGGCACCGGCTACACCTACGTCACCCGCAAGAACCGGCGGAACGATCCCGACCGGATGGTGCTGCGCAAGTTCGACCCGGTGGTCCGCCGGCACGTCGACTTCCGCGAAGAGCGCTGAACCCCGTCCCCGCTCCCCCGACCCCTGCCTGAAAGACACGCCATGAAGCCTGGAATCCACCCCGCCTACGGACCCGTCGTCTTCCGCGACAAGGCCGCCGACTTCGCCTTCCTCACCCGCTCGACCGCCACCAGCGACAAGACGGTGGAGTGGGAGGACGGCAAGACCTACCCCGTCATCGACGTGGAGATCTCCTCGCGGAGCCACCCCTTCTACACCGGCACCGCCCGCGTCCTGGACACCGCCGGCCGCGTCGAGCGCTTCGAGCGCCGCTACGGGGGCGGCAAGTGAGACTGCCCGTCGTCATCATCGGCGGGCTGCACTCCGACGCCCGCAAGGAGGTCGTGGACCGGCTGCTCCGGTCCGTGCCCGGCAGTGTCGCGCTCCACCACGACCTGGCCACGGCGCCCACCGGCACCGTGCTGCGGATCGTGCGCGACGCCTCGGGCGAACTGTCACGAGGTGAGGCGCCGCTCTTCAACGACTGCGCCTGCTGCGCGCTCCGCGAGGACCTGGTCCCCGAGCTCGAACGGCTGGCCGGCAGCGGAATGACGCGCCTGGCCGTCGTCGAGCTGTGGGACTCCGTCGAGCCCAAGGCGATGGCCGAGGTCGTCGCCGGGCACGGCGGCGACGACCTCGATCTCACCGGCGTGATCACCGCGGTGGACCCCGCGCTCGTCCTGCCGTATCTCGTCAACGGCGACGATCTGGCGGATGTGGGCCTCGCGGCGGCCGCCTCGGACCGGCGCACGGTCGGGGACACCTGGGCCCGGCAGCTGGAGTACGCCCCCGTACTGGCCCTCGTGGACGGCAAGGACGCCGACGAGGAGGACCTTGCCCTCTTGGCCCAACTCCATCCGACCGCCCGCCGGGTGTCCGCCGGATCCGGGGAACTGGCCAAGGTCGCCTTCGCCGGCTTCGACGTGGAGACGGCAGCCGCCGCCCAGCACCCGGCCTGCGCCTTGCTGCCGCAGGAGGCGGAGGAGGCGGGAGTCACCACCCTCGTCTGGCACCGCAGGCGCCCCTTCCATCCCGAGCGGCTCTACGAAGCCCTGGAGGACCTCTGCTGCGCCGCTGCCCGCAGCCGCGGCCGGTTCTGGCTCGCCGACCGGCCCGACACCTTGCTGGCCTGGGACGCCGCGGGCGGCGCGCTGTGCGTGGAGAACGCCGGGCCCTGGCTGGCCTCCCTCCCGGACGCCGCCTGGGAGTTGGTGCCGCCGATGCGCAGGGCGGCCGCCTCGCTCGACTGGCATCCGGAGCACGGCGACTGCTGCCAGCACCTCGTCTTCACCTCGCCCGGCCTCGACCGCGACGGGCTGGAGCGGCTCCTGGAGTCCTGCCTGCTCACGGACGCCGAGTACGCCTCGGGGCGCGAGGAGTGGCGGAGACTGCCGGCCGCCTTCGACTCGCTCCTCGACCCCGTCTCCTGACGCCCCACCGACCAGCACCTCGACCGCACACACCGCTCAAGGAGCCCTCATGGCCCGCCGCCAAGCCCCGCACAAGCCGCTGAAGTCCCGCCCCAACCCCCTGGACGCGGCAAAGATCACGTACATCGACTACAAGGACACCGACCTGCTGCGGAAGTTCGTCTCCGACCGCGGCAAGATCCGCAGCCGTCGCGTCACCCGGGTCACGGCGCAGCAGCAGCGACGGCTCGCCGCCGCGATCAAGAACGCCCGCGAGATGGCCCTGCTCCCGTACGGCAGCAGCCGGTAGGGCCTCGCACGCACTGCGCGGCGGCGACCGCGCGCACGCATCGGTCTGAGCGACCCTGCTCCGCCCCGAGGGCTGAGCGGCCACGCACGCGTACGACCGAGGCGAACTCGTCTTCATCGGCACCGCGTTCCGCGCGGAAGCTGCCGTCAAGGTGGCGGCAGCTTCCGGTCGGTGGCTCACACGGCGACCTGCGGGGTGTCGGTGGCGACGCCGTGGTGCTCGCCCTCGGGGCGTCCTTGCCGGGGCAGCAGGAAGGTGATGGCGAGGAACGCGACCAGCAGGCACGCCTGGACGACCAGGGCGTAGTGGAAGCCGCCGGTGAACTCGCCGGCCTTGGCCCGGTCGAAGAACACGGAGCCGAACACGGCGACACCGAGGGAGCCCCCGATGGACTGGACCGCGGACAGGACTCCGGAGGCGGAGCCGATCTCGTCGTCGTCCACGGCGGCCAGGATGAAACTGAACAGGGCGGCGATGACCATGCCCGCGCCGATGCCCGAGACGGCCACGCCCGGGGCGATGTCCCAGATCGAGAACGAGGCGGCGCTCAGGCCGTCGAGTTCGAACCAGAGCAGGGCCGCGCCGGCGAGCTGGACGAGCGGGCCGATCTGGAGGACCTTGCGGCCGATCCTGTCGGCGAGGACGGCGCCGCTGACCGCACCGCCGATGGCCGTGCCCACCGCGAGCGGCAGGTTGCCGAGCCCCGCGTCGCCGGCGGTGAACTGCCGGCCGATCTGCAGGTAGAGGGTCAGCACGAGCTGCGTGCCGACGAGCCCGGCGAAGAACAGGGCGATGGCGCCGAGCCCGACGCTGAAGGCGGGCTTGCGCAGCAGGCCGGGGGTGACCAGCGGCTCGCGGCCCGCCGCGGCCGTACGGCGCTGCTGCAGCGCGAAGAGGGCGAACGCGATGGCCGAGGCGGCCATGGACAGCCAGGTCCACAACGGCCAGCCGTCCTCCTGCCCCTGGTTCAGCGGCAGGACGAGGAAGGTGCAGGCCATGACGATCAGCGCCGCACCAACCATGTCGATGCTCACCGTCCGGTCACCGGCCTTCTTCGGCACGCACTTCGCGGCGACGATCAGGGCCGCGATGCCGATGGGCAGGTTGATCAGGAACACCGACCGCCAGCCGAGGCCGAAGAAGTCGCCCTCGATGAGGAAGCCGCCGAGGACCGGGCCGATGATGCCTCCGAGCCCCAGGACGGGCCCGAAGATCCCGAAGACCTTCGTGAGCTCGCGACCCGAGAAGTTCTCCCGCAGCAGGCCGAGCCCCTGGGGCAGGAGCATCGCCCCGGCGGCGCCCTGCAGCAGCCGGAAGGCGATCAGCGACCCGATGTTCGGCGCCAGCGCGCACAGCAGTGAGGTGGCGGTGAAGGCGGCCAGGCCGAGCAGGAACATGCGGCGCCGCCCGTAGCGGTCGCCGAGCCGGCCGCCCAGCACGAGTCCGGCGCCCAGGGTGAGCGCGTAGCCGCCGATCACCCACTGCAGGCCGACGGAGCCGGCCCCGAGGGACCTCTCCAGGTCGGGACCGGCGACGTTGACGATCGAGGCGTCCAGGAGATCCATGATCTCCGCGACGAGCATCACCACCAGGATCAGCCACCGCCATCGGTAGGGCTCGGTGGTCTCGTCGGGGGTGGGGGACGGATCATGCACGCCAGATACCTCCATCATGGAATAGTTCCACCGTGAAGGTAAAGTGGTGACGGTAGGTTGTCAAAAGCAGACCGCCGAGGCGGAGCACGCGGCAGGAGAGAAGGGCGGAGGGCCTCCATGGAGGAAGCGCAGCGCGACGACGTCGCGGCGCAGCACGAGCGGCTGATGGAATCGCTGAGGATTCACGGCCGCCACTACGCCGAACTCAGTCGGCGCTTCGCCGCCTGGCTGGGCCTGCACTCGACCGACGCGACCGCCGTACTGGAGATCGCCGCCGCGGAAGAGCGCGGCACTCCCCTGTCGCCGGCGCGGCTGAGCGAACGCATCCCCCTGTCCACGGGGGCCACCACCGCGCTCCTGAACCGTCTCGAAGCAGCGGGGCACATCACCCGCGTCCGCGAACACTCCGACCGGCGCGTCATCACCCTGCGCAGTGGCACGCACATCCAGGAACGGGCGGACGAGTTCTTCGGCCCGCTCGCCCACCGCCTGGACACCACGATGTCGCACTACCCGCCGCAGCTCCTGGAGCAGTTCGACTCGTTCATGGCCGACCTGAACTCCGCCATGGACACCCACCTCAGCGAGCAGGACGCGGCGCCGCCGGCTCATCCTCCGGCGTGACGTGGGCGAGGAGGGCCAGCGCCGTCCGCGCGGGTGAGCCGGCCTCCGTGGTGGCGACCACGAGGACGTCACCGCGGCGGCCGGTCACGATCGCCGGAACGTGAGCCAGTGCCTCCAGCAGCTGCCCGGTGGCCCGCGTCACCCGCTTCGGGGCGGGCCGTCGGCGCCGACCGGGGCCCTGGGCCGTCCGGGCCGGGTTGTGCAGGTGCAGGCGCTCGGTCTCTTCCAGCCGCAGGGCCCGGGCAAGGGCGTCCAGCACCTGCGGCGAGGCGTTCAGGGAGTGCCCCTGCAGAGGTCGTGTTCCCGGGTGGTGGCGCTCAAGGCGTGCTCCTCGATGGGTGGGGTGGTGCCATGTCGGCCGAACCCACGTCACCACCGGTCCTGCCGGGGAGCCAGACCCGCTGGTGCCCATCCACACCGGGGACAGGCTGTGCGGTGGGGATCGGCCCATACTCGGATCCTGCTGCCCCTCGCGCAATGGATCGCCGAGGAAGTATGAGACGCAGGCCGGAGCCCCGCCGGCCTCGCCCGGACACGTGGACGACGTGCTGCGGTGGATTCCCGGTCGGGAGGGTTCTACCGTGAAAGCAACACCTGGAGCGGCCATGCCCATGCCCATCGCCCCATCCCCGGCCCGCCCGTCCCGGTCACCGCAGCCGCCGACGACGCCCGGGCGCGCGCCGGTGAGATGACCGGGTCCGGCAGGACCCGTCGGCTGTCGCCCCTGGGACGGATGCGCAGCGCGGCCCGGCGCGCGCGGGCCGGACGCCGCTGGGTGCACGTCCGGGACGTGGACCTGTGGCAACGCTCCCTCGGCTTCGCGGCGCTCGGGTTCCTGACCCTGGTGCCCCTGCTCATCGTCGTGTCCGCGGCGGACACCCGCAGCGGGCAGGGGTTCGCGCAGTGGCTGGGAGACGGTCTCGGCGTCTCTCCGGCCGCCAGGGCCGAGATCGAGCGGCTCTTCGCCCTGCCCGGCCAGGCGTGGCGGACCACGACGGCCTTCGGCCTCGCGCTGCTCGCCGTGTTCGGCCTGTCCTTCGGCACGATGCTGCAGAGCGGCTACGAACGGGTCTGGGACCTGCCCCCGTCCCGCTGGTGGGCCCGCTGGCGTCACGTGCTGTGGCTGAGCGTGCTGGTGGGGGCACTCTTCCTCTCGGCGATCGCCCCGCCGTGGCGCGACTCCCCGGCCCGCGGCTTCGTCACGGCCGCGATCGGAACCCTCTTCTTCTGGTGGTCCCAGCACCTGCTGCTCGGCGGCCGGGTCCCGTGGACCGCCCTGCTCCCCGGGGCCGTGGCCACCATGTTCGGGCTGCTCGGCCTGCGGGTCTTCTCCCGGCTCGTCTTCTCACCGCTGATCGCCTCCAGCGCCGTCACCTACGGCCCCTTCGGAACCGTCCTCGTCATCCAGACCTGGCTCGTCGGCGTCGGCGTGGTCGTCTTCGGGGGCGCGCTCGTAGGCCGGTTCCTCCACGACGAGCTGCAGCGCCGGGCGCCTCCGGTGGCACCCGGGCAGTGAGGCGGGAGGCGGGCCGGCCGGGGTCCTTCACCGGCGGGATACGGGCGCCGGCCAGGTGACGGATCACCCGGACAAGGGCCGGGCCGTGACCCCGTGAGCCGGTTCCTGACCGGCCCCGGTGGCCAGCACGCGCACTTCCGACCGGTTGCTGATCTCCGCCTGGATGATGCCCGTGGCGTCCTCGTAGACCGGGTGGCCTCCCGGCCCCGTCCGGTCCGTGACGGTCACCCGCACGACGTCCTGGCCGCCCTCGGTCACGCCGGGGAACACCAACTCGTACGCTCGCACCAGATCCGTCCGTCCCATCACCCTCTCCCCTCTGCGCCGGTACCGGCGCGGGGCAGTCGCAATGAGTCCTTCCGTTTCATCCTCCCCCTGCCGGACCGATGGCGCCGATCGTGGGCTCATGGCAGTGGGCCCGGACTCTGGGAGTCCGGGCCCACTGCCTTTGATCCGATCAGGCCGGCGGGATGCCGAAGGGGCTGCTGGTGGCGTAGTAGGTCCGCAGTTCCTCGCGGTACCCGGGGTTGGTGAGGTGCTTGTCCCGGTGGAACTCGGGCGCGTTCTTGATCTGGCCCATCGTCCGGTCGACCAAGACCTTCCGCTCCTCCGGGACGATGCTCACGACGGTGCTCGCCGGCAGCAGGACCTCCTTCCCGAAGATCCACACGCCGGTGTCCACGACCAGATAGGCGTCACCGACCTCGTCGGAGTGCTTGTCGACCTTGCCGATGCCGCCGTCGGTCGCCTCGACCTTGTAGCCGGTCAGATCGACACCGGCCAGGTGACCGGCGGTCGACTTGTAACTCCACACATGTTCAGTCACGCGAAAACAACTCCTCCGGTAGGGGAGGCGGGCAGGCGATTCCCTGCCGCCGTCCTTTCTCCGTACGTACTGCGGGGGAACTCTCCGGCCCGCTACCAGCGGTACCAGCGACCGCTGCCGCCCTTGGGTCGGGCGACGAAACCGAGCAGCCACAACACCAGTACGGCTATGGCCACCCACCACAGGATCTTCAGTGCGAAACCCGCACCGACGAGAACCAGGATCAGAAGCAGAACGAGAAGAAGGGGAACCATGATTATCGACCTCCGAAAGGCCGTCTGCCCCGCTCCCGCCCGCTCACACAGGCGAATTCGTGAATGCGTCGTCACCGGTACCACAGGCGCGCAGGATTTCACCCCCGGCCCGTTCCCCTCCGCGCAGCGGAACCCTCGCGCCCGTCCGGCGTTCACAGGCCGAGGTCGAGGAGGGCCTTCTCCACGAGCTCGGTGAGCGCCGGGTGGATCCAGTACGGGGAACCGGCCAGGGTGCGCGCGTCGATTCCCAGGGTCATCGCCAGGACGAGGGGCTGGATGAGGGTGGCGGCCTGCGGGCCCATGAGGTGGGCGCCGAGCAGGCGGCCGGTGCCGCGTTCGGCGAGCACCTTGCAGAAGCCGGTGGTGTCCTCCATCGCCCAGCCGTAGGCGATGTCCGCGTACCGGGCCTCCCCCACCAGCGGGTTGAGGCCCCGGTCGCGGCAGTCCTGGCCGGTGGCGCCGATGGAGGCGATCTGGGGGCTGGTGAAGACGGCCGCGGGCACCAGGTCGTGGTCGGCGGCGATCAGGTCGTCGGGGTGGCGGAGGTTGTGGGCGACGACCTGCGCCTCGCGGTTCGCCACGTGCTTGAGCGGCACCGGTGTGCAGATGTCACCGAGCGCGAAGACCCCTTGCGCGGTGGTGCGTTGGTGCGCATCGACGACGATGCGGCCGTCGCCGTGGGTGGCGACGCCCGCGGCGTCGAGGTTCAGCCGGTCGCTGTTGGGCACGCGGCCCGCGGCGACCAGCAGCGTGTCCGCCTCGACCGTGGAGGCATCGTCCAAGGTCAGCCGTAGGGCGCCCGGGCGGCCGCCCACCGCGGTCACTTCCCGGCCCAGTCTGAGGTCGTAGCGGGAACGGGCCAGTTCGGTGAACCGTTCGGCGACCGTCTCGTCCTGGGGGCCGAGCAGCCGGTCCTCCTTCTCCACGATGACCACGGAGCTGCCGGCCGCCGCGAACACCTCCGCGAGCTCGGCCGCGATGTAGCCACCGCCGAGGACGGCCAGGCGGCGGGGCGGCGCGTCGATCCGCATGACGGTGTCGGACGTCTCGTACGGCAGCCCGGAGTCGAGGACGGGCGGAGGCACCAGTGGGCGGCCGCCGGCGGCGATGACGAGCTGCCGTGCGCTGATGTCGACGAAGCCGCCGCCGAGGTCCGCGAGGTCGATCCGCAGTTCGCGCGGGCCGGTGAAGCGCGCCCTTCCCTCGTACACGGTGACGGAGTCCGACTCCCGGCGCCCCCGGCGGCCCTCCTCGCGGTCGGCGTCCAGGCGCCCGAACACCCGGTCGCGCAGAGCCCGCCAGCGCACGCCGAGCAGCTCCGCGCCGACGTCGTACGTACCGGCTTCGCCTACGGTCCGGGCCACGTGGGCGGCGTAGGCGAACATCTTGCTCGGGATGCAGCCCGCGTTCAGGCAGGTTCCGCCGAACCACTTCTCCTCGACGATCGCCACGTCGAGACCGGCGAAGGAATCGTCGATGACGGCGTTGCCGGATCCCGCACCGATGACGACGAGATCGTGGTGCCGCATCGGGTCACGTCTCGGTGGTGCGGACCTGCCGCACGCGGGGCTGACGGAGCGGGGCGCCGGCGTGGTGGAGGCTGGCGAGGGTCTGCCGGTAGGAGTTGATCAGGCTGGTCTCCAGGTAGCTCACTCCGAGCTCCTGGCAGTGGCCGCGGACGATGACCTGGGCCCGGCGCAGGTGCGGGCTGGGCATGCTCGGGAAGAGGTGGTGCTCGATCTGGTAGTTCAGGCCGCCGAGCACGATGTCGGTGAACCGGCCGCCCCGCACGTCGCGGGAGGTCAGCACCTGGCGGCGCAGGAAGTCCGGCCGGTCCGCGCCCCGCAGGGTCGGCATGCCCTTGTGGTTCGGGGCGAAGATGGATCCGAGGTAGATGCCGAAGAGGCACTGGTGGACCACCAGGAACGCGATCGCCTTGCCGGGCGGCAGCACCAGGAACAGCGCGCCGAGATAGACCGCGAGGTGCGTGAAGAGGAGGGTGCCCTCCCACGCCCGGTCCTTCAGGGCGCCGTCGGCCAGGGACCGGATCCCGGACACGTGCAGGTTGAAGCCCTCCAGCGTGAGCAGGGGGAAGAACAGGAACGCCTGGGAGCGTCCCAGGAGCCGGGGTAGCCCCTTGGAGGCCCGGGCCTGGTCCTGTGTCCAGACCAGGATGTCCGGATCGAGATCGGGGTCGAGGTCCTCGTGGTTGGGGTTGGCGTGGTGCCGGCTGTGCTTGTCCTGCCACCAGCCGTATCCCATCCCGATGCCGAGGTTCCCGGCGAGCCGCCCGGACACCTCGCTGGACCTGCGCAGGCGGAAGACCTGCCGGTGCGCGACGTCGTGCGCCAGCAGAGCCACCTGGCCGAAGACGAAGGCCAGGAATCCGGCGGTGATCAGGTTCCACCAGCTGTCCCCGATCAGCACGAAGGCCGTGCAACCGAGGGCGTAGAGGGTCGTCACGACGGTGATGCGCAGTGCGTAGTAGCCCGGGCGCCGGCCCATCAGGCCGGCCGCCTGGATCTTCCTGGACAGCCGGGCGAAGTCGCTCCCCGTTTCCGCCCCTGCGGGCGGGGGTCGCACCTTCTCCAAAGAGTTCATGGCCGGTTACCAGTAGTGGCGACGTCCGCCGACCGCGTGACCGACCGAGCCCAGAATCCACAGCACCGCGCCCACCACGAGCAGAATGATCCCGATGGTCCACAGGATGGAGATTCCGGTCAGGAATCCGATGAGCAGGAGGATGAGTCCGGCGAAAATCATGGTGGCCTCGTTCTCATGTGGGGAATTCGACGGAACGGTTGATCCGCCGTGGCGCTTTGGATCGCGTCTACCCGGGAAATCCGTCCTTAGCTGTCGATCGGCCCCGAACTTCTGCGGAGGAAATTCCGCCGCTCATCCAAGGAGCTTTCCGTGACCGGACCCGGAATGGACGGCTTCACCGACGTCCTCGATTACGCGATGTACGTCGTGACGGCGGCGGCCGACGGAGAACGGGCCGGGTGCCTGGTGGGATTCGCCTCGCAGTGCTCGATCGACCCGCCCCGTTTCATGGTGTGGATCTCCACGTCCAACCGGACGTACCGCGTCGCACGCCGCGCCTCGCACGTGGCGGTCCACGTGCTGCGCCGCGAGCAGAGGCCCACGGCGGACTGGTTCGGCGGGCGGACCGGCGACGACGTGGACAAGTTCGAGCGGGTGGACTGGCGGCCCGGAGAAGGGTCCGCACCGGTCCTCGCGGACTGCCTCGCCTGGTTCGTCGGCCGGGTACGAGGGCACGTGGAGGGCGACGGGGACCACGTCGGCTTCCTGCTCGACCCGGTGGAGCAGAGCCCGCCCGGGCGGCGCGACGAGCCGCCCCTGCTCCGGTTCAGCGATATCGCCGACATCTCACCGGGGCACCCTGCTTGATGGCCGGCGGCCGGCAGCCTCGTATCGGACTGCGGTCGGTGCACACCGGGCAAGGCGATCAGCCGCGCCCGGGCGTCTGCGCTGGTCAGGACCGTGTCGGGCATCGGGCACCTCCGGGGATCGGACGCGGTGATCCCCGCTGGGCGGATCGCGTCGGTGGACGGAACGACTGGCGACTGCCCGGACAGCGGAGGCCTACCCAGGGCCTGCCGATCTTCGGAGGAACACACGAGGATCTTCGGCACCGTGCACGGGCCTGCCGACGGCCGTCGCGGCGGAGCCCCGGGCGGCCGCGGCCCGGCCCCGTGGCTGTCGGGGGACGGCGTGCCGAGACCCCCTACGGGATCCCTGCGCGGGGAAAGGGTCAGCCCTCCCCGTGAGGGGGTATATAGCCATCGGGAAGACGACGACGGTCCCCGCTGCGCCTGCCGGCTTCAGCCCCATCCGTCAGAGGTTTCACATGTCACCCACCACCCGCGACACGGCGGACCCCCTCCATACCGGGCTCCTCCCGGACCTCCTCGGCCTCCCCGAGAACCTCCCCGAGAACCTGGTCGGCGTGAGCACGACGGACGCCCGGACCCTGTCCACCTCGCTCTTCCGGCGTCTTGGCACCCTGGAGGAGGGCACTGCCGAGTTCTCGTACGTGCGCAACACCCTCGTCGAGCTGAACCTCAGCCTGGTGAAGTACGCGGCCCGCCGCTACCGCGCGCGCAGGGAACCGCTGGAGGACATCATCCAGGTCGGCACGATCGGCCTGATCAAGGCCATCAACCGGTTCGACGTGGAGCGCGGGACCGAGTTCGCCACGTTCGCGATCCCCACCATCACCGGTGAGATCAAGCGGTTCTTCCGTGACACCAGCTGGTCGGTGAAGGTCCCCAGGCGTCTGCAGGAACTCCGGCTCGACATCGCCAGGACCTACGACGCCCTCGAACAGGGGCTGGGCCGCCGGCCGTCCGAACACGAGCTGGCACACCGCCTCGGGATCACCGACAGCGAGCTGGCCGAGGGCCTCCAGGCGAGCAACGGCTACACCGCCGGGTCCCTCGACGCACCGCTCGGCGAGGACTCCGACGCGTCGCCGCTGACGTCTTCGCTCGGCGTCGAGGAAGCCGCGTACGACCGCATCGAATGCCTGGAAACCCTCAAGCCCCTGCTGACGACCCTCAGCGACCGCGATCGCCGGATCCTGGCCCTGCGCTTCGGCGAGGAACTCACCCAGTCCGAGATCGGCGACCGGCTCGGCCTCTCCCAGATGCACGTCTCCCGGCTGCTGAGCCGGATCACGGAACGGCTGAGGACGGGTCTTCTGACCGACGACGGCGTCCCTGACGACTCCGTGTAGGCCGTCCGCGCCGCGCGCGATGCTCGTGCGGTAGTGGCGCCCTGCTCACCTGGACGTGCGCGGGGCGCGGACGACCAGGCGGTCGGGCGCCGTCGCCAGCGGCGCGGGCAGGCTCCGGCCCACCGCGCCGGGTGTGAGCGAACCGAGGACGCTCGGGTGCCGGGCGCCGGTGCAGGAGGGGAGGGTCGCGGGCAGACCGTGCGCGGTGAGCCAGCCCAGGACCGCGAAGGCGTACGCCTCCTTCGTGCCGGACGGCAGCCCCAGCTCGTCCGACGTACGCAGCGCCGCGCCCGCGCCGCCCCCGCCCAGTTCCTCCCGCAGCCACCGCATCAGCACCGGGTTGCGGGTGCCGCCGCCCGATGCGATCACCTCCGTCGGCCCGAAGGGCCGGACGGCGTCGGCGACGGTCCGTGCCGTGAGCCGGGTCAGGGTGGCGACGACGTCCTCGGCGGACAGCGGCCCGCAGGTGTCCAGGGCCGCGCGCAGATAGGGCAGGTGGAACAGTTCCTTGCCGGTCGTCTTCGGTGCGGGCAGGGCGTAGTACGGCTCGTCCAGCAGTTTCCGCAGCAGCCCCGGGTGCACGGTGCCGCGGGCGGCGAGCACGCCGTCCACGTCCATGGACGGCGCCCCGCCCGGGGCGCCACCCCCTGCGAGCTCCCGTACCGCCGCGTCGATCAGCGCGTTGGCGGGTCCGGTGTCGAAGGCCAGCGGTGCGCCGCCCGCCCCGTCCGCGACCACCGTCACGTTGGCGATGCCGCCCAGGTTGAGCGCCACGGGGACGCCCGGCCGCCCGCGCAGCCACATGACGTCGAAGACGCTCACCAGCGGCGCACCCTGTCCCCCGGCGGCCACGTCCCGCGTACGGAAACCCGAGACGACCGGCCGGCCCGTGGCCTCGGCGATCCAGGCCGGCTCGCCGATCTGGAGCGTGCCGTACACGCGGCCGGACCCGGTCCAGTGGTACACGGTCTGCCCGTGGGAGGCCGTCAGATCGCTCCGGCCGCCGCACAGTTCGAGGTCGGCCCGTACGGCCGCCGCGGCGAAGGCCTGTCCGATGCGCGTGTCGAGCCTGCACACCGTGGCGAAGTCCGTCGCGGCGGGTGGCAGCGCCCCGGCCAGCTCCGCCCGCAGACCGTTCTCGTACGCGGTACTGATCATGCCGAGCGGCGTGAGCACCAGCGTGTCCCCGTCCAGGGCGAGGTCCGCGGCGGCCGCGTCGATGGCGTCGTACGAGGTGCCCGACATCAGCCCCACCACGCGCAGGTCGCCCGCCCTGCGGACGCCCGCCGGCGGGCCGCTCACCGCAGCGCCCGCTCGTGGTCGTCGCCGCGCAGGGTCAGCAGCGCGGCGACGCTGACCGCGCAGGCGGTCGCGGCGTAGTACGCGGGGATGTCGGCGTCCCCGGTCCACGCGACGGCCCTGGTGATGATCAGCCCCGCACATCCCGAGAACACGGCGTTGGACAGCGCGTACGCGAGCCCCAGCCCGGTGTAGCGCACCGTGGTCGGGAACATCTCGGACAGCATCGCGGGGCCTGGTCCGGCCATCAGCCCGACGGCGGCGCCCGCGGCGAAGAGCGCGGCCCCCTTCGCGTACACCGGTGCGCCCGGGTCCTGGACCAGGTTCAGCAGCGGCAGTGCGAGCACGGCCACCAGCAGGGCTCCGGCCAGCATCACCGTCCGCCGCCCGAGCCGGTCGCTGAGCGCGCCGGCGGGCAGGATGGTCGCCGCGAACCCCAGGTTCGCCAGCACGGTCGCCACGAGGGCCTGCTGGAAGGTCGCGTTCAGGGTGTTCTGGAGGTAGGAGGGCAGGACCACCAGGAAGGTGTACCCGGCCGCCGACCAGCCCATGACCCGCCCGGCGCCCAGCGCGACGGCCTTGACCGTCTCCCCGGCGGGCGGTCGCCGTGGGGGTCCGCCCGCCGGGGTGACGGCCGCGACGAAGGCGGGCGTCTCGTCCAGGCGCACGCGCAGCCACAGTGCGGCGAGCCCGAGCGGCAGCGTCAGCAGGAAGGGCACCCGCCAGCCCCAGGCGTTCAGCTCCGAGGGGGTCAGTACCGTCGCCAGGAGCGCCGTCGTAGCAGCGCCCGCGAGCAGGCCGAGCGCGACCGTGAACGACTGCCACGCCCCGTACCGCCCCCGGCGGCCCGGCGGCACGCTCTCCGTCATCACCGAGACCGCTCCGCCGAACTCCCCTCCCGCCGAAAGCCCTTGCACGATCCGCAGCAGCGTCAGCAGCCACGGCGCGGCCGCGCCGATGGTCGCGTACGTCGGGAGCGCGCCGATGAGCGTCGTGGCGCCGGTCATCAGGCAGATGACCAGGACGAGCGTCGGCCGACGGCCGATCCGGTCACCGAGCCGCCCGAACACCGCAGCCCCGACGGGCCGGAAGAAGAACGCGAGGGCGAAGGAGGCGTACGTCTTGACGAGCCCCTCCACCGCGCTGCCGCCCTCGGGAGTGAAGAAGTGCGCCGCGATGACGGTGGCGAGGTAGCCGTAGACGCCGAACTCGTACCACTCGATGAAGTTGCCGACGCAGCCGCCGAGCAGCGCCCGGCGGGAACGGGCCCGCCGGTCCGCTCCCACAGGGGAGCGGACCGGTCCGGGGGCGGGTGAGAGCATGGGGCAAGCCTGCTGAGCGTGTGGCCGCTCCACAAGTTCCGTCAGCCATCTGCCGCGAACGCGCAGGCAGACCGCCCTGATCAGTGCCCGCATGGTCGGGGTGGGGCGGGGCAGGTGCGGGGCGATGTGAGCAGTGGATCGATGTGAGCCACGGATCGGTGTGAACAGCGGATCGGCGGGCGGCGGCATGCGAAGCGTAGGCGTGGAAGAAGAGCTGTTGCTGGTGGACGCCCGCACCGGTGAGCCGCGGGCCCTCTCGGGGGCCGTGCTCGCGGCTGCGGACCGGTCCGTCGTACGGCCTGCGGGGGGCGACGAACCGCAGGGGCACGCCTTTGAGAAGGAGCTGCAGGAGGAACAGCTGGAGTTCGCCACCAAGCCGGTGACCGAGATGGGCGAGCTCCAGAAGGAGATCACCCGCTGGCGCGGGGAAGCCGCCCGGCACGCCGCGTCCGCAGGGGCGCTGGTCGCGGCCCTCGGCACCTCGCCGCTGCCGGTCCGGCCCTCGTTGAGCACGGGCAAGCGGTACGAGTGGGTCGGCGAGCAGTTCGGTCTGACCGCGCAGGAGCAGCTGACCTGCGGCTGCCACGTCCACGTGTCGGTCGAGTCGGACGAGGAGGGCGTCGCCGTCCTGGACCGGATCCGCCCCTGGCTGCCCGTACTCACCGCGATGAGCGCGAACTCTCCGTTCTGGCAGGGCGAGGACAGCGGGTACGCCAGCTACCGCAGCCGGGTCTGGAACCGGCTGCCGTCGGCCGGGCCCACGGACCTCTTCGGGTCCGCCGACCGCTATCACGAACAGGTGCACGCCATGCTCGGCACCGGCGTGCTGCGCGACGAGGGGATGATGTACTTCGACGCCCGGCTGTCCGCCGCCTACCCGACGGTGGAGGTCAGGGTCGCGGACGTCTGCCTGGAGGCGTCGACTCCGGTCCTCCTGGCGGCCCTGGTACGCGGACTGGTCGAGACCGCCGCGCGCGCCTGGCGGGACGGACAGCCGCCGGCCAGGATCGGTACGGGCCTGCTGCGGCTGGCAGCCTGGCGCGCCGGCCGCTCCGGGCTGGACGGCCCGCTCATCGACCCCCGCACGATGCGCGAGACGTCGCCCGCCGTGGCCGTCGGGGCGCTCCACGCCCACGTACGCGAAGCCCTGGCCGACCACGGCGACGACGAACGCGTCCGGGAGGGCATCGCCCGTCTCCTGGAGCACGGCAACGGGGCGCGCGTCCAGCGCGGGCTGCTGCGTACGGAGGGTGCGCTCGGCGCCGTGGCCACCCGCTGCGCGGAGATCACCGCCGGAGTCCGCGCCTGAGCGGGGCGGGCGACCGGATGCCGCTCCGGGGAGGTCAGCTCGTGGTGGGCCGCCAGGCGGCTTCGGCGGCCTCGGCGGTGGGGTGGGTGGCGAAGACCTGCTCCAGGCCGATCATGCGGAAGATCCGGCTGACGCGTTCGGGGACCGCGGCCAGCGCGATGGTCGCGTCGGCCGCCAGGGCGTGGTTGCGGGCGGCGATGAGCGCGGTGATGCCGCTGGAGTCGCAGAACGTGACGGCGCCGAGGTCGAGGGTGAGCTGCTGGCCCGGGCGCAGCTCGAGTGCCGGCAGGGCGGCGCGGACCTCGGGTGCGGTGTGGTAATCGAGGTCCCCGGCCAGCTCGACGACCGTTCCGGCGGTGCTGGTGCGGGTGCGGAGTGTCAAGGGCTGGGTCACGGCTGCTCTTCACTGGTGGGTCGGGGCACGTGGATGGCCAGGACGGCGACGTCGTCGTCCACGCCGGTGCCCAGGGTGTCGAGCAGGGACCGGACCGCGTCGATGACGTCTGTCGCGGTGGTGGGGGCCAGGGCGCGGCCGAAGCCGAGGAGGGCGTCGTCGCCGTAGCGGTCGCCGCCGCCTCCGGCCGTGTGGGCTTCGGTGAGGCCGTCGGTGTGCAGGAGCAGGGTGTCGCCGGAGGCGAGGTGCACGGTGGTGGCGGCGATGTGGGCGTCGGGGAGGACGCCGATGAGCTGCCCGCCGGGGGTGGGCAGGTAGTCGGCGGTTCCGTCCTCACGCATCAAGAGGGCGGGTGGATGTCCGCCGCTCGCCAGGGTGATGCGGAAGCCGCCCCGGTCTCTGTCGGGGGTGAGCAGGCCGAACACGACCGTGCAGAAGCGCGGATCGGTGCCGTTGTACTCGTGGTTCAGGACCGTGTTGAGGTTGCCGAGGACGGCGACCGGGTCGGGGTCGTACACGGCTGCGGCGCGCAGCGTGTAGCGGGCCAGGGAGGTGACGGCCGCGGCGGCTGCGCCCTTGCCGCACACGTCGCCCAGGAACAACCCCCAGGCGCCGGCGGCCAGGGGGAAGAGGTCGTAGAAGTCGCCGCCGACCTCGTCGGCGGAGGCGACGTGGTAGTGCGCGGCCACGTCCAGGCCCGGTACGCGTCCCAGCGTCGGCGGCAGCAGCGTCTTCTGCAGCGTGGCGTTCAGCCGTTTCAGGCGATCGCGCTCCAGGTCGGCTTCCTTGCGGGCGCGCAGCAGCTCCGCTTCGTAGGCCCGGCGGTCGCGGGCGTCGAAGACGGTGGTGCGGATCAGCAGCGGCTGCCCGTCGTCGCCCGATTTCACCGTCGAGGTGATCAGGGCGGGCAGACGGGAGCCGTCGGCGGCCTTCAGTTCCAGGGCGATGCCGTTGACCTCGCCCTGCATCCGCAGCAGCGGGGCGAAGTGGGTCTCGTGGTAGATCCGGCCGCCGACGGTCAGCAGGTCGGAGAAGTGCTTGCGGCCCACCAGGTCGCCGCGTCCGTAGCCGAGCCAGTTGAGCAGGGTGGCGTTCACCTTCGCGATCCGGCCGTCCATCAGCGTGGACAGGTATCCGCACGGCGCGTGCTCGTACAGATCCTCGGCGCTGTCCTCCAGCAGGGCGGAGAACCGCGCCTGTTCGTCCGCCGGTCCGCGTTCTCCTGTGGGGCTTTCCTCTTCCGCGTCGTCGGTCTTGCACATCATCGGGCCGCTCCGGCGAACGCGCCGATCGCCGCGGCGGTCTCTTCGGGGGCGGAGAGCTGGGGGCAGTGGCCGGTCGCGCTCAGGGTGACCAGCCGGCTGCCGGGAATCCGCGACTGCACGAAGGCGCCCACTCCGGGCGGAGCGATCGCGTCACTGGAGCACTCCGCGACCAGAGTGGGAACCGTCACCTTCGCGAGGTCCTCGCGGTTGTCGGACAGGAACGTCACCCGGGCGAAGACCCGCGCGATCTCCGGATCGGTGCGGCAGAAGCTGTTGGTCAGCTCTTCACCCAGCTCCGGACGCTCCGGGTTACCCATGATCACCGGCGCCATGGCCCCCGACCAGCCCAGATAGTTCGCGTCCAGCGACTCCAGCAGCTCCTCGATGTCCTCGGCGCTGAACCCGCCCCGGTAGCCGGCGGCCGGATCGTCGATGAAGCACAGTGAGGGAGCGAGCAGGACCAGACCGGCGAACGCCTCCGGCTCCCGCGCCGCGGCGAGCACACCCATCATCGCGCTCACCGAATGCCCGACGAACGTCACCGGCCCGAGGGCGAGCTCCCGGCACAGCTCCCGTACGTCCTCGGCGTAGCCGTCCAGCGTCGAATAGCGCTCCCGGCTCCACGCCGACAGGTCCGACCTGCCCGAACCCACGTGGTCGAAGAGGACCACGGTGAAGTCCTTCTCCAGGGCCGGCACCACGAGACGCCACAAGTTCTGATCGCACCCGAACCCGTGCGCGAGCACCACCACCGGTCCACCGGCCCGCCCGGTCACCGTCACGTGATTCCTGCTCCTTACATCCATGGGGCGCATCCTCCCAGACCGCGCCCGGTGGTCCGCGTGACGACATCGCTCACGCGGAGCCCACTCGAAGCTCACGCGGAGCCCAGTCGAACCTCACGGGAAGCTCACGCGAACCGTGCAGCCGGGACCGTCGAACCGGGCAGGACGGCAGAACGCGCGCTTCTTCACGCGGCGGTCAGCGGGATGAACGCCGTGATCGTCTTGCCGCCGAAGCCGCAGAGGGTCTCCGTACGGTCGGCGATCCGGTTGACCAGCAGCCAGCCGAATCCTCCCGGCATCCCGACCGGCTTGTCCGGCACGCGGGGGCACAGGGTCGACGCGTCCGACACGTCGACCGCCACGCAGTCCTGGAGACGCCGGACGTGGAAATCGGTCACCCCGCCGGCGTGACGGACCGCGTTGGACACCAGCTCGGAAACCACCAGCAGCACGTCGTCCACCAGGCACTCCCCCAAGCCGTCGGCCGACAGGACGTCGCGGGCGATCAGCCGGGCCTCTTCACATCTCAGACCGGCCCTCCGACGCGCTGTACCTGACATCGCCCCTCCTTTCACACCTGGCGTCTGCCCTCTTCTCCGCCACCAATCCCGTTCAGGGCCCACATACTCTGCGGGCAGCGCCAAGGAGACCGGACCGGGTGCGTCCTGTGGGCCTGCCGGGTGCGCACCGACAGGAGGCGGCTTCGCCGAGCGCGCCCGTCAGCGTGAACGGCACGGTGTACGTCGCTCGATTGACGTCCGCCGCGAGCCCGGACGCTCCGTCAGTGCGCCGTGGAGCGCGCCTCCGTGTTGCGCCGGGCCGACCGGGCAGCCCCTTCCTCACGGGTCGTGACCACAGGAATTCGACAGGTAGTAATTAGGTGAATCCTTGACTGAATTCCCGTCAATAGGACCCCACTTGTTATCTCGATTAGATAACGACTGCCCCCGATAAGGCCTGGACCATTAGCGCGTGACGCGCGTAACTAGCTTTATTTCATTAGCTCTTGAGTGTTCATCAGATCTGACGGACAGGTAACGGAACGATTTCTCGAACCGCGCCCCTCTTTGTCCGAATTCTCCGCGGCATTCGTCTGGCAGGCTTCCGCGCACCCACTCATCCGACGTTCACTTGAGGTGCCCATGACAGAACGACGCAGACGGCGTGAACACCGCCGCAAGCCGCGGCGGTTGATGCTCCTCACCGCCGCCATGGCCTCGGCGGCGGTGATCGCCGCCGGCATCGCCTACTCGGGACTGGGGGATGACGCCCGGGCCGTGTCCGTACAAGCCGGTACGGAGGCCGCCGCACCGGCCTCCGCGCCCGCCCGGGACCAGGAGCCCGAACCCCTCGCGGCCGCGCCCGCCAACGAGAGCGCGCGCGGCATGGTCTACGACGGCCTCGCCCCCGCGCCGAAGGGCGACCGGTGTGCCGGGGTCTACCGGACCGGCGCGGGTCTGTGCACCCACGGTCCCGACGCCCCGCCCAAGGGCGTCGACATAACGAAGGACATCGCGCCCGCCGTCAAGGCCTCGGCGCCCGCGGCCGACCCGGCCCGTCCCGCCGCCGACGACCCGGCGGCCGCCGAAGGAGGCGCGCGTCCTCAGGACGCGCCCGCGGCCGACGCCGACCGCGCGGCCGACAAGTCCGCTGCGCCCGCGCCCTCGACCGCCGGTCAGGCCGTCGCCGCCGGCCCCGCGGGCCAGACCGTCCAGTGCGACGGGGACGGCAGCACGGGCAACCGCGTCCAGGTCGTGTACGTCCACGGCCCCGGCCGTGACCGCTACGCAAGTTACGTGGCGTCGTTCCGCAAATGGGCCGCCGACGCCGACCTCATCTACGCCGCCAGCGCCCAGGAGACCGGCGGGGTCCGGCACATCCGCTACGTGACGGCCGCCGACTGCACACCGACCGTGCTCAACATCGAGCTCCCGGACTCCGCGCTCGCGGAGTTCAGCGCGACCAACGCCGCGCTCGCCGGCAAGGGGCTCGACCGTCGCGACCGCAAGTACATGATCTTCGCGGACACCAAGGTCTACTGCGGCATAGGCACCTTCAACGGCGACGAGCGGCCCGGCCAGGCCAACATCAGCAACTTCGGTCCCTCGTACGGACGTACGGACTCCGGCTGCTGGGGCGGCCACACCGCGGCGCACGAACTCGGCCACAACCTGGGCGCGGTCAACAACAGCGCCCCGAACACCAGCCGCGGAGCGCACTGCACCGACGAGTTCGACGTCATGTGCTACTCGGACACCCCGTACTACCCGCAGATGCGCAACATCTGCACCAACCAGGCCTCCGAGAACATCCTGGACTGCAACCACGACGACTACTTCCACACCAGCCCCAGGGCCGGCAGCTACCTGGCCACGCACTGGAACATCGCCGACAACCAGTTCCTGATGAAGAACAAGGGCGGCGGCGGCACCGACCCCGGTCCGAACCCCAGCCCCTCGCCGACCAAGAAGCCGTCGCCCAGCCCGACCAAGAAGCCCACGGGCGGACCGGCCGTGACGGTCGGCCAGGTCCAGTCGGACTCCGCCGTCGTGAGCTGGCCCAAGGTCGAGGGAGCAGCCTGGTACCAGGTCCTGCTGAACGGCAAGCACCTGGGCTGGGTCCAGTCCCCGGTGCTGCGCGTCTACAACCTCCGGCCCGACACCTCCTACACGGTCGCCGTCTCCGTCCGCGACAGCGCCGGCCGGGACAGCGGAGCCGGCAAGGCCGCGTCCTTCCGTACGAAGGGCACGGGCGGCGGCGCGACCACCCCCGGGACCCGGTACCTGCTCGGGAACGGCAGCACCGGCATGGCCGCCGAGGTGTGGGGCGGGCGCAGCGCCGACGGCACCGTGCTCGTCGGGGCCCGCTCCAACGGGTACGCGCAGCAGCAGTGGTACTTCGACGACGCGGGCGGCGGACTGGTCCGCATCCGCTCCGCGGTCTCCGGCAAGTGCCTGCAGCCGGGCGGTACTCCCGCCGCGGGCATGTGGATCGCGCAGCAGCCCTGCGGCCGCACCGGTGCACAGAGCTGGAAGCTGACCACCCGCGGTGGCGCGGTGAGCGTCACCGACCCGAGCGGCGGCTTCGCGCTGACCGTGAGCAGCCGTCCCTACTACGGGAACTGGCTGCTCGACCTCCAGCGCACGGACGGCCGGGCCCCGCAGGTCTGGACCGTGCAGAAGGCCGGCTGACCCAGACAGCCCCCTGAAGTGCCCTCCGGCGGACGGCCGCACCGTGCGGCCGTCCGCCGCCCCTCACCCCACCCGGAGCACGCCACGATGCGCATACGAATCGCTTTCCAGGCAGTCCTCACCGCCGTCGGCCTGATCCTGCTGTCCCCGGCCGTGGCGCACGCCCACGGCGACACCGTGAAGGTGGTGGTCACAGGGCAGCGGGATGGCCACGTCACCGCGGACGTCACCTGGGAGAACGACGGCGACGCCGTCGAAGAGGCGGTCGCCGCCACCGTGAACGCGGTCAGCGCCGACGGCGCCCGCACGCTGGGGCCCTGGCGGCTGGTGCGCGATCCCGCGGCGACGCCGGCCGGCTGGACCACGACCGAGTCCCTGCCGCCCGGTGCCTGGAAGGTCAGCGTGGACGTGGGCTTCCCCGCCCTGGGGCACGGCGAACTCGAAGTCGGCGTACCGGTGGTGGACCCGGCCCCGACCACCGGCACCCCGGGCACCCGCCCCGCCGAGCCGTCGTCCGCGCCGACCGGGACGCAGGCTCAGCCCCCGACGCCGACACCTGCGACGGCCTCGGAGACTCCGGCGGAACCCGGCACGGGTCCCGCCGTCTGGTGGACGACGGCGGGAGTGGCGGCAACGGCCCTGGCCGGAGCGGCCGTCGGCATCTTCCTGCGCCGCAGGCGGGCGGCCTAGGTCGTCTCTTTCGGCCTGGACCTGCGGCTTTCCGATGTGCCGGCCGGGAGCGTCAGCTCCCGGCCGCGGGGGGCGGGCACCCCTGCAGCGCCGGGCGGTCCTTCGTGCGGACGGCGGGGAGCCAGGCCGTGGGGGGTGTGGAGCCGGATGGGAGGCGGACGAGGAACCAGCGGGTGGACTGCAGGTCCGCCTCGTCGATGATGGCCCGGCCGTCGGGCAACTGGCAGTCGACGGCCAGGACGTCGCCGTGCCACACCCGGGTCGGCACGACGTTGTCCGCGGCGTACGGGCGCATCGGATCGATCGCCAGGCCCAGACTGCACTGCGGTTCCCGGTCGGCCCGCTCCTGGCAGCCCTTCTCCGCGTTGAACACGCGGATCGTGCCGGCCGCCGCGCCCTCCGGGCCGTCCAGCGCGGCGGAGCCCGACCGTGCCGCGTCCGACCACAGGGTCGTACCGGCGATCCCGCACAAAGCGGTGGTGAGGATCGCGGCGCGGGCCCGGCCCCACAGCCGTCGCGCGCCCCTCCCGCGCCCCTGCTGTTCGGCGGTGATGCGGGCGAGCAGGCTCTCGGCGGTGTGCGGGGCGCGCGCCGCGTGGGTCGGGGCGAGGCAGTCCGCGGCGAGCTCGCGCCAGAACGGCGGCACGGCCTGGTCCATGCGCAGCGGCGCGCGCCCTTCGCCGTACTCCTGGACGGCGGCGCCGCGCGCCATGGGCGTGGCGCCGGAGAACGGGGAGGCGCCGGAGCCGAACACCTCGTGGATGATGATGCCCAGGGCCCAGATGTCGGCGCTCGGGCGGACCTTCACGCCCAGCTCCCCGAGGGGTGCCCGCCAGCGCTCGGGCGGAAGGTAGTCCAAGGTGCCCATGGGGGGCGCGTACCCGTACGTTCCCGTCATCTGGGTGGCGAGCCCGAAGTCCGAGAGCTTCACGCAACGGCCGCCGTCCAGCAGGACGTTCTCCGGCTTGAGGTCGGCGTGGACCCAACCCGAACCGTGGAGGTGGGCGAGTCCCTCGCAGATCCCCGCGATCAGCCGGGCGCGGTCGGCCTCGGCCACCCCGGCGTCGAGGAGTTCCCGCAGGCTGCCCGCGGCCCGTTCCATGACCAGGACGATCGCGCCGTCCAGGGCGGGGCGGTCCGGTGCCTCGAGGACGAAGGAGTCCAGCAGGCGGATCAGCCGCGCGTGCCCGGCCCTGCGTCCCAGTTCAACCTCCCGGCGGGCGGACTCCACGATCCTGCGTGTCTGGCGCGGGGCGTACCCGGCGGTCGGCATGATTTTGAGAGCGATGTCGGCGGGTGCCGCGGACGGGTGCGCGGGGGCCCGGCCGGTCCGGTCCGGGTACGTGTCGGCGGGTCGTGCGGCGTAGACCGTGGACCAGCCTCCGGCCCCGATCAGGCCGGTGATCGTCCAGCCCCGCACCCGGTGGCCGGGCGGGAGCAGGTCCGTACCGTCGCATTCCGTGACGTCGCGCAGCGTGTGGGGCGTCGTCATCGCGCGGTCTGCCGCTCCCGCCCGCCGGCCCCCGTCAGGGGTGGCAGCAGCGTCAGGTGCTCCTCGCGCACGAGCCCGAACCGCAGGGCGAGCCCGACGATCTCCTCCCGCTTGCCGTTGCGGCGGTCGCCCTTGCCGGGTTCGCGCGGGTCCGAGGCGCCGATGCGCAGCTTCTCCTCGGCGAGGTAGTCGATGTGCGAGCTGACCGCTCGCGCGGTCAGGGTGGCGCAGGCGACGTGGCCCCTGAGCCGTTCGACGATCTGGGGGGTGGTGGGGACCGCGACGCGGGACTGGTCGCGCAGGCGCGGTTCGCAGAGCGCGAGGAGGACGAGGAAGTAGGTGGCCGTCTCGTCCAGCGAGTAGGCGGTGACCGTGAGGCGGCCCCAGGGGGCGCCCATGGCCTCCGGGTCCAGGTAGACGTGATCGGGAGCGAACACCTGGAAGGAGACGGGGACGTCGCTGCGGGTGGGCAGCACGACGCGCGAGAACTCGAACGGGACGGGTGCCCCGACCCGGCGGGGCGGGACCCGCAGGTACTCCCCGGCGCCCTCCGGGTTCTCCACGAGGTAGCTGTGGGTGGCGCTGTGGTTCGTCAACTGCCAGTGGTCGTCGGTCACGCGGATCTCCCCGGCGAGCCGGGAGATCGCGGCGTCGGCCAGGCGGAGTTCCACGGGAATCTTCGCGGATCCGCGTCCGAAGCGGGCGACTTCGCCCGGTCCGAGCCGTAACGTCACCGCATCGCCGTACGGTTCGCCGCCGTCGGTGCCACTGCACCCCTGCGGCAGATGGACGACTACCCCGCTCACCGCTCCCCCCGTTCCACGCGTCGTGCCGGACCGACAAGTGGAACAATACTCATCTCTCAAGGGAGTTCATCGGCGCAGTTCGGCCACTTCGGCGGGGGCGGCCCGTCCGGCCGGACACCCCGCAACGACTGCCCCGGGAGGCTCTCCGATCCTCTTGCCGGGAGGTTCGCCGGCCCTCTCCTCGCGGGCGGCTCCCCCTGTGTCCCCGGTCACTCCGACCTTCGTGCGGCGATGGCGGTTTGGGGTCGTTTTCGACTCTCTGGCGAGCGGTTCAGGGGAAGTTGTCGTGCCGCGGCGTGTGAGCGCGGCGTACCGCCCCCGCGGGCGTCCGTGCGGGATCGGGCCCTGCGCCCCCGGTCGCGGACGTCGCGTACGGGACCTGCCGGGGTGGGGAAGGTCACCGTGCCCGGGGGGTCACGGCCCTGCGGAACCGCCCTTTCGCCCCTTTCACTTGGCGCGATCCGCACTCCGGGTTCAGAGTGCGGGACGGCCCGATACGACGGGTGCGATCCTCCGGTCGCCGAAGGCGGTCCACGGCCGCCACCCTCCGCTCGGCCGGTCCTGGACGCGGGTGCGCATCCCGCCTTCGGTGGTGACGGCGAAGACGTGCGTGCGCCCGGTGGGATCGGTCGCGACGGCGGGCGTGGCGGCGAGCCTGATCCCCGGCTCCCCGAACTCCCCGCCGGAATGCCAGCTTCCACCGGGGACCGTCTGCCAGCGGTGACTGAGCCGGGCGCCACCGGGCGCCAGCGAGAACGCCTCCAGGCGGCCGTCCGCGTTGGCGGCGAACGCCGGGGCGGCGGCGCTCCAGCCGAACATCGGCAGCCATTCGTCCCAGCCTCCGTTCGGCACGGACTGCCGCCGGCTGAAGGTTCCCACGCCCGACGGTCCGATCGCGGCGACGGTGAGCCGGCCGCTGCCGTCCCCGGCCACGCGCGGCGCGGCGCCGGACGCGGTGCCGAAGCGCTGCCAGGCGGGGGTCCAGGTGCCGCCCGGGGTCTCCTGCCACCGGTGGAAGATCCCGGCGCCGCCGGGAGCGAGGGCGAAGACCTCCAGGCGGCCGTCGGCGTTGGCCGCGACCACCGGTGGCGCGCCCGCTGCGCCGCCGAAGCCCACCTCCCACGGGTCCCAGGCCCGGGATTCCGGTGCCGCCTGCCTCCGCCGGGCGACGGACGCGCCGCCGGGGCTCAGGGCGAACGCCTCCAGCCTGCCGTCGGCGCCGCGGGCGACGGCGGGGGCCGCGCCGGCCGGCCCGCCGAACTCCTCCCAGTCGTACCAGCCGCCGTCCGGCCGCTGGGCCCGGTGGTGCAGGTTGGCTCCCTCCGGGGCGAGCGAGAACACCTCGAGCGCGCCGCCGGCGTTGCGGCCGAGCGTGGGCACCGCACCGGCCGGCCCGCCGAACGTCTCCCACGGCGACCAGGTGTCGGTGTCCGCGTCGAGCTGGACGCGCCGGAGCATCGAGTGGTCGGAGGCGTCGAGCGCGAACACCGTGAGGCGGCCGGCGGCATCGAGTCCGGCCACCGGGTTGTCCGCGCTCTGCCACGGCGGTGGTGTGTCCCTCCACTGGAGGGGCGCCACGTGCAGCCCGTGGCGGAACCAGCCCGCGGCGCCGGCGTACCAGGCCTCCCCGTCGGTGATCACCTCCACCGCGTGACCGGCCACGTGGCCCGCGTACCCGGCGAGGTCGAAGTGGAAGGGATCCCGGGACGCCAGCACGTCCGTACCCTCGTAGCCTCCCCTCGGACCGATGAACAGGTAGTACCAGCCGTCTCGTTCGACGACGTACGGCGACTCGGTGACCGAGACGGTCGTGGCCGTGGTCGCGTCGGCGAATGCGACGCCCGGCTCGCTCCAGTGCACCAGGTCGGCGGAGCGCCTGTGGGCCACGAGGTGCCGGCCGCCCGGGCTGGAGAGTTCCGTGTAGTACATGACCCACTCGCCGCCGGCCCGCAGCACCATCGGGTCGCGGGCCGCGATCCCGCGGAAGAGCGGGCCGGACGGCTCGCGCGTCCAGGTGAACAGGTCGTCCGACGTGGCGAGGCTGATCGCGGCGCCGCTCGCGCCGCCGCCCGCGTAGAACATCCAGAACCTGCCGCCGGCCTCGATGACGTGCGGGGCCCACAGGTGCTCCTCGCCGTGGTAGCCCGGGTCGACGGTCAGCGCGTCGGCGTGGGTGGTCCAGGGGCCGTACGGGGATGGCGCCGAGGCGTGCGCGAAGGAGACCTCCGCGGCACTGTCCGGTGCCTCGCCGGTCGCCGCGCTGTCACCGACGATGCTGAACAGGTGCCACCGGCCGTTCGCCCGGATCAGGGTGTGGTCGTTGAGGTAGCGGCGCCGGCCCGGCGTGGAGGGGTCGTAGACGTGGGTGAAGGAACCGGCGCCCACCCACTGGGACGCCGTACCCGGGACGGAGGCCGCTGCTGCGGCACGGCCCGAGAGCGGGAGCACGAGGGCTCCCGCTCCGGCCGCGCGCAGCAGGTGACGCCTGCTGAACGGATGCACGAGAAGGCTCCAGAGGAACGTTTGCCGTCAGTTGATCGCGGGGCCGGCGGTGTCCTTGAGCCAGCCCCACTGGGACCAGTCGGAGAAGCCGGTCTGCCAGCGGTGGTAGACCCCGGTGGGATTGGTCCCGAAGACCTCGATCCGACCGTCCGCATTGGCTACCGCGGTGATCTCCGTGCCACCGCCGCCGAAGGACTCCCACGCGTGGTACGGACTGTTCACCCCGGTCTGCCACATGTGCTGGGCATCACTGCCGTTGAGAGCGAACACCTCGACCCGCCCGTCCACCGCGCGCTGACTCGTCAACTGCGCGTTCGCAAGACCACCGGTCCCCTCCCAACCCGACCAACTGGCAGGACCGGTCTGATACCGGTGGAAGACACCGACCGGCCCGGAAGCAAACACCTCAAGCCGACCGTCCTGGTTGTGGTCGACGGTCAGGTCATGACCACCGATACCGAAGTCCTGCCAGGCGGACCAACCACCATTCACGGACTCCTGATACAGATGCCGGAACACCTCACCGTTCAGAGCGAACACCTCAAGCCGACCGTCCGGCGCCTTCGCCAACTCGATACGACTCTCCCCCGGACCACCGCCCGTTCCCTCCCAGCCCGACCAGCCACCATTGGGCGCCGTCTGGAACCGGTGGAACACGGCCTGGGGGCCGGAAGCGAAAACTTCAAGCCGTCCATCGCCATTCGAGCCCACGGCGACGTCACGGCCACCCTCGCCGAAGTTCTCCCAACCCGACCAACCACCGGACGGCTGCCGCTGGTAACGGTGCTGAAGAATCTGCCCGTTGATCGCGAACACCTCCAGCCGCCCGTCGGCATTCGGCCCGATCGCCAACTCCGCACCCTTCGGCCCGGCGATGAACTCCCACGCCGACCAAGCACCATTGACACTCTCCTGCCAGGCATGATGCACACCATCAGCCCCGGCCGCGAACACCTCAAGACGCCCGTCCACCGACCGCGCCGACACCACACGACCCGACTCCGCCGGATACACCAACGGCCCAGGACCAGGCCCACTCCCGGGCACACAGGGCATGTTGATGCCACGTTCCGCCAGGTAGGGAATCGGGTCGACACGCACGGACGCGCCCGCGTTCCCCCAGACCCGAAGGTGCAGATGAGGCCCGCTGGACTGGCCCTCGCTGCCCATCAGCGCAATCTGCTGCCCGGCACTGACGCGGTCGCCCTCCTGGACATCCCGCTGGTACATGTGGCCGTACTCGGTGATGGTGCCGTCGGGGTGCAGAATGCGGATCCACTGCCCGTAGCCGGGTTCGTATCCCGAGATGGTCACCTCGCCGTCGCCGACCGCGTAGATCGGGGTGCCGCGGTCGTTGGCGATGTCGATGCCGTTGTGCTCCCAGCTGTAGTCCTGGGTGATGTCGCCGGCCGCCGGGCAGGCGGCGAGATCGGCGGCTCGGGCCGAGACCGGGGAGGGAGCGGTCTGCGCCCCGGCCGGTGAGGCGACGGCGAGCCCCGGTGCGAGGATCACGGTCAGCGCGAGAAGAAGCCCGAGCACCCGGCCGGGCAGTTGCCCGGACTCGCCTCGGGAAAGGACGGACATCACGCGAGGTTCCCCCGTCACGCCTTGCGCAGGCGGTCGATGATGCCGTTGATGTCGTCCTGCAGCAGATTCCGGCGGACGTAGTGGCCGCCACCCACCTCATGCTGCTCGTAGGGGATTCCCACGCGGTCGAGGTTCCACTTGAACTCCCGCTGGGTGGCGAGCACCAGTGTCTCGTTGGCGTAACCCTGGATGTCCTCGGGGCTGGTGCCGGCGACCAGGAAGACCCGCTTGTGCCGGTAGCTCTCGATGCGCTCGCACGGGTTGTCCGCGCTGACCCGGGCCTGGTCCCAGAAGGGCACGCCGTAGATGCTGCCGCCGTTCAGTTCCACGGCGGCGGAAGAGGCGTTGGCCCAGTGGGTCACCAGGTCGCCATTGCCCCCGCGCAGGTTGGCCGGGCCGGAGTGGGCACTGACCGAGGCGAAGTGGCCGTAGTACTTGGCCGCGTACTTCAGGGCGCCGAAGCCGCCCATCGAGAACCCGGAGACGGCACGGCCGTCGTACTCGGCGTAGGTGCGGAAGTTCGCGTCGATCCAGGGGATCAGCTGCCCGATGTGGAAGTGCTCCCAGTTCCGGGCTCCGATGTTGGAGCTCACCGCGTTGGAGTACCAGCCGGCGCGACCGCCATCGGGCATCACGACGATGAGGTCCTTCCAGGCGGTCAGACCCCGGATGTCGTGGAACCGGTCGAAGGTGATGAAGTCCTCCAGGCCACCGTGGAGCAGGTAGAGGACGGGGTAGCGGCGCCCGCTGGTGTGGTAGCCGTCGGGGAGCAGCACGTTGACGGCCGGGGTCCAGCCGCCGATGGCGGAGGTCTGGAACCGGTAGTACCACATCCGGTGATCCTGCTCGTTGCGTTCCGTGATGTGCAGGTCGGGACCGTCGCCGACCGCCGAGGCCGCCGACGCCGACGCGAGAACGCCGCCGGCCCCCAGGGCCACCGCGGCGGAAAGCCCGCCGGCGGACTTGAGGATGCTCCTGCGGGTGGGGTGCTGCGTGGTCAAGGTGGCCTCCTGTGGGCGAGCTGGCTGGTGACCCGGCTGCCGCCCCAGCGGCACCGGCGGTTTGGAAGCTAGCGACCCCGGCCCGGGAGGAGTATCCGGAACCTTACGGACTGACAGAACCGGCTCGCGTCCTCTAGGCCACTCCACGAACGCTTCCGCATCTGACGGGCCTGACGGGCCTGACGGGCCTGACGGTCAAAGCGTCGAGCCTTAGCGGGAGGGGCCGCGGGTGACCATCCGTAACTCTCCGGATCCCCGGGCCGTGTCCCTCTCGGTAGCTTTCGGCGCGATCACACCGTGACCCGGCGCGACCGCGGCGGGTCCCCCTTTTCCGTAAGTGCCTCGTACCGCTACCGATCAGGAGCCCGTTGTGAGCGCACACCATCCCTCCCGCCGAGCGCTTCTCAGAGCCGCCGGTGGACTTTCGGCTGTGATATCCCTCGCGAGCGCGAACGTCCTCGCGACGGGATCCGGTGCCAGTGCCGCCGGCAACGGCATCGGCCTCCGCTCCGCCCAGACCATCCAGTCGGACGTGGGCGGCCCGATCACCCGCGACGAGATCCTTGTCCGTGCCCAGCACTGGGTGGACCTGAACGTCTACTACAACCAGGGCGACTCCCACCCGGACCTGGAAGGCAGGCACTACCGCACCGACTGCTCGGGCTTCGTCTCCATGGCACTGCACTTGCCCTCGTCTCCCAGTACGGTCACCCTGTCCGAGTTCCTGGACCCGATCGCCTGGGAGGACCTGAAGCCCGGTGACGCCGTCGGCACGCTCGGGCCGGGAACCGGCGGCGACGCGGGACATGTCGTGCTGTTCGCCGGCTGGGCCAACCAAGCGCACACCCGCTTCTTCACCATGGAGGAGATGGGCGGGGCAGGGTCCGTCCGATATGAGCGGCCGATCAACTACACCACGAGCGGGGGCCAGTTCACGGCCAAGCCGTACCGCTACAAGAGGGTTGCCGAGGCTCCTTCTCGCCACGCCGTCAGCCCGGCCGATACGGGCCGCGTGGTGTCGGCACGGTCGGCCGACGGCCGGCTGGAGACCTTCGCGGCCGGAGCTGACGGGGTGTACCACGCCTGGCAGACCGAGGTGAACGGCGGCTGGTCGGCCTGGCGGCCGCTCGGCGGTCCGCGAAACGCGCAGATGACGATCGTGCCCAACGCCGACGGTCGGCTGGAGCTGCTGGCGATCAACGCGGACACGGCCCAGCACATCTATCAGACCGGCCCGTCCGGGGACTGGTCCGGCTGGCAGGGATTCGGCACCGGTGGTCGGCACATCGCCGCCGGAACGAATGCCGACGGCCGTATCGAGGTCTTCGCTTCCGGCCCGAAGGGCCTGTACCACCGGTACCAGACCGCGCCGAACGCCGGCTGGTCGGGCTGGGAATTCACCGGCGGTGGTCCCGTGGACGCCCGTCTGGAAATGGAGAAGTCCCCCGACGGGCGCCTTGAGGTATTCGCTCTCAACAGCACGGTCTTCGAGCACCAGTACCAGCTCGCCCCCAACGGTGGTTGGTCCGCATGGGAACATTTCGGAGGCGGCGGCCACGATCTGACGGTGGACCACAATGCCGACGGGCGCCTTGAGGTATTCGCCTCCGGACCGGAGGCCATTTTCCACCGATTCCAGGAAAGCCCGACCTCCTGGTCGGGCTGGGTGAGAACGGGCGGCCCGGCCAACTCGAAGCTCACCAGCGAGCGCACCGCCGACGGCCGGGTGGAGGTCTTCGCCATCAGCAACGAGATCGCCGTCCACTCCTGGCAGACCGGGATCAACGCCCCCTTCAGCGACTGGGTCACCGTCGGCACCGGCGGCACGGACATCACCGCCACCACCAACGCCGACGGCCGCATCGAGGTCTTCGGGACCAGCCATGCGGGCGTCTACCACACCTGGCAGACCGGCTTCACCGACTGGGCCCAGTGGGCGTGGCTCAACGGCCCAGGACCCGCGATCAGTTGACAGTGGTCGGCGGCCGGGCCGGAGCATTCCGGCAGGGTGGTGAAGACACCGGCGTCCCGCCGGACGCGGAAGCGTTCGTGGACGGTGCCCCCCGCTGTCACTCCGGATGGTTCCGGGTGTCCTGCCCCTGCCCCGGCTCCTAGTTTGTGGCCCGGCCAGTTCCACGGACCCGAAGGAGACGACGGATCACATGCGCGTCACGACAACGCTTCTGCTCGGCGGGGCCCTTGCCCTCACCTCCCTCACCCCGGCGACCGGCGCTCTGGCCGCCACCTCCGGCCCTGCCGGCCAGGCGAGGACGAACGACGCCGTCCAGTCCTTCCAGAACCAGGCCACGGGCCTGTGCCTGGACGACACCAGTAACGGCTTCCGCGTCTGGAGCTGCAACGGATCGAATCCGCAGCGGTGGAGCGTGCACGTCTGGGGTGACGGGACCCGCCAGTTGATGAACATCAACACCGGCCGCTGCATCGAGAACACCAACAGCAGCTTCCACACCGCGGCCTGCAACTCCAGCCCGGAGCAGAGCTGGTGGGTCACGGTCTGGGGCGACGGCACCGTCCGCTTCCAGAACCAGCACACCTCGCGCTGCATCGACGACAGCTCCCAGGGCCTGCGGACCTGGACGTGCAACAGCCTTCCGTACCAGAGCTGGTCCTGAGCCCGATGGGCGACGCCCGGCGAAGCCCCTTCCCTTCCAGCGATTCCAGCGATGCCCGTACTTCCGGCAGACGATTCCCTCCACGAGGAGCAGGTCCGATGAAGTTGAAGCTGACCGCATTACGGTTCTCACTCGTCCTCGGTGTGGCCGGTGCGCTCCTGGCGGTGCCCACAGCCGCACAGGCACAGGCACAGGCACAGACGCCGTCACAGACCCAAGCCCAGACCCCGGCCCAGGCCACCGCGGACCACTCCGCCACCCTCGCGGCCCTGAACGAGCTCAAGGCGGGCGGCGGTCCCGGGGCGGGCGTGTACGCGGGGACCCGCGACGCCTCGTGGAGCCTCTCCACCGGCACGGCCACCATCAACACCAACGATCCGATCGGCCCGGACGAGTACTACCGCATCGGAAGCCAGTCGAAGACCTTCACCGCCGTCGCCGTACTGAAGCTCACGGAGGCGAACGGGATCGGCCTCGACGACCCCATCGAGCAGCACCTGCCCGGTGTGGTCTCCGTCAACGGCTACGACGGGAACCGGATCACCATCCGGCACCTCCTCCAGCACACCAGCGGCATACCGGTGAACGGCCTCCCGCTCGCGCAGGCCCGACCGGACGGCTCGTACACGCTCGCGGCCCTGGTGAAGGACGGGCTGCGCTTCGCCCCGGCCTCCCAGCCGGGCGCCGCCTTCCAGTACTCGAACACCAACTACGAGATCCTCGGCATGCTGGTCGAGAAGATCACCGGGCTGCCCCTGCACCAGGCCGTCACCCAGCAGGTGATCCAGCCGCTCGGCCTGGCCCACACCCGCTTCCCCGCCCCCACGGACCGCGCAGTGCCGAGCCCGGCGATCCACGGCTACCGGGGTACCCGGATCGGCTCGTTCTTCTTCTGGCTGGACGGGACGGCGTTCGAACCGTCCACCTTCTATGCCTCGGGCGCCGTCATCTCCACACTGCAGGACATGACCACCTTCTTCCGGGCGATCGTCGACGGCACTGCGCTCTCGCCCGCGAACCTCGCCGAGATGGAGAAGGCCTTCGAGCTCGGGCAGCCTGGCTCGGGGAACGGCTACGGCCTCGGGATGCTGAAGTTCGCCCTGCCCTGCGGCGGCACGGCCTGGGGACACGACGGAGCCGTCCCCGGCTACTACTCGCAGACGCTCGTGACCGAGGACGGACGGCACGCCTCCGTCGTGACCAACGCGCATCTCGTCACGAACATCCCGGGCGCGCAGATGTACAAGACCCTGACCAGCGCCCTGTGCGAGACGCCGTCCTGACCCTGACCCTGCCCCCGACCCTAACCCTGGACCTGACCCCGACCCCGGCCATGGCCCTGCCCCTGACCCGCGACAAGACCAGCCTCACAGAAGAGAGAACCTCTGTGCGATCCCTGCTCACCGGCGCGACCGGCTTCCGCGCCGCGCTACGGGCCACCGCGCTGACCGCCGCCGCCGTGGCGACGGTCGCGGCGACCGCCCTCACCGGCTCCGCGGCCCACGCCGCCGGCTTCGCCGACGCCCCCACGATCCCGGCCTTCACCGACGGGCAGGGTCTGACCCAGGTCGCCGGAGCCACCGAGGTGCGCTCCGAGACCGACTTCACCCTCACCGTCACCACGCCGCAGCTCTCCGGCCGGCACAAGGTACGGGTCTTCCTGCCGAGCGGCTACTCCACCGAGCCGGGCAAGCGCTGGCCGGTGACGTACTTCCTGCACGGCGGCAGCGGCACCGTGGACGACGCCGCCGCGGCCCCGGCCCTGCGGGACGACCGGACGATCACCGTCGTACCGGACGGCGGCCTGAAGGGCTGGTACGCGAACTGGCACATGCAGAACACCGCCGAGGGCGCCGCCAACTGGGAGACCTTCCACCTCCAGCAGGTGGTCCCCTTCATCGACGCCAACCTGCGGACCCTGCCCGACCGCAGCCACCGTGCGGTCGTCGGCCTGTCCATGGGCGGCTTCGGGGCCCTGCACTACGCCCAGGCCCGCCCCGACCTGTTCGGGCACGTCGCCTCCCTGTCCGGGGGCATCGACTTCGGCCTGTGGGAGGTCCGTGCCGCGGTGCTGGCCACGGAGCTCAACCTGACCGGCGCCTGGTGCGCCTCCACCACCTCGGGCACCGGCGATTGCACCGGGTACGGGCCGGTGGTGGACAGCGACGCGATCTTCGGCTCGCCGTACGCGATCTTCAACGACCGGATCTGGAACGAGGTCAACCCCGCCTCGCTCGCCAACCTGGGCAAGCTCGCCAACACCGGGGTCACCCTCTACACCGGAAACCAGGGTCTGATCGACGGCAAGACGGCGGTCGCCTCCACCAACGTCGCGAACCGCCTGAACCAGCTGGGCATCCCGAACCGCTTCGTCAACTACGGCAACGGCAGCTCCCTGTCACCCACTTGCAAGGGCGACCACACCTACGGCTGCTGGGCCCCGGCCCTCGCCGACTACATCCCCCGCCTCGCGAACGAGTTCGCCCAGGCTGGCTGAAGCACTCCGCCCCACCCCACCCCACCGGGCCCGCACCAGCGGGTCCGGTGGGGTGTCGTTCCTCCCCCGATCAGACGACGGCGGGATGGTGCCGCGCCCCGGCCTCGGTGCCCTGCACCTGTCCGCCTCCTCGGGACGAGCACCCTGACACGGCCCTGTTCTCGCATCGCCCACGCTCCCCGCCCGGCCCAGAGCGCAGAAGGGGCCGACCGGCCCCCATTCGGGGACCGGTCCTGCCCTTCCCGCCCCCGGCCCCGTAAGAGCACGGTTCACACATCGGCTCAAACGGCGTACGACCCGGACTGCGGTGAGAGGGAACACTCATGACGACCACGTACCGGATCGCGGAGCTGGACGCGCACTGGCGTGCCGCGAACTATCTGGCCGTCGGCCAGATCTACCTCATGGACAACCCGCTGCTCGCCGAGCCGTTGCGGCCGGAGCACATCAAGCCGCGGCTCCTCGGCCACTGGGGCACCGCGCCCGGCCTGAACCTCGTCCACACCCACCTGAGCCGGGTGATCAAGGAGCGTTCGCTTGAGGTCCTGTGCGTCTGGGGGCCCGGCCACGGCGGTGCGGCCGTCCTCGCCAACTCCTGGCTGGAGGGCACGTACACCGAGACCTACCCGGACATCGGCCGCGACGCGGACGGTATGCGCAAGCTGTTCCGCCAGTTCTCCTTCCCGGGCGGCGTGCCGAGTCACGTCGCGCCCGAGACACCGGGCTCCCTCCACGAGGGTGGCGAACTGGGCTATTCGCTGGCCCACGCGTACGGTGCCGCCTTCGACCATCCCGGCCTGTTGGTGGCCTGCGTCATCGGCGACGGCGAGGCCGAGACCGGGCCGCTGGCCGCCTCCTGGCACTCCAACAAGTTCCTGGACCCGGTCCACGACGGAGCCGTCCTGCCGATCCTCCACCTCAACGGCTACAAGATCGCCAACCCGTCGGTGCTGGCACGGATCCCCGAGGCCGAGCTCGACACGCTCTTGCGCGGCTACGGGCACGACCCCCTCTACGTCTCCGGCAGCGACCCGGCCCTCATCCATCGAGCCATGGCCGGCGCACTGGACCAGGCCGTCGACCGCATCCACGCGATCCAGCGGGAAGCACGGGCCGCAGGCACCGATCCGCGCGGCGGGCGCGCGAACTGGCCGGTGATCGTCCTCCGGACACCCAAGGGCTGGACGGGGCCCGCGACCGTCGACGGCCGACCCGTCGAGGGGACTTGGCGCGCGCACCAAGTGCCACTGGCGGGGGTCCGTGAGAACCCCGAACACCTGCGGCAGCTGGAAAGCTGGATGCGCTCGTACCGGCCCGAGGAGCTCTTCCGCACCGATGGCCGTCCGGTCTCCTCCGTACTGGCCTGCGTCCCCGAGGGTGAGCGCCGTCCGGGGGCGAGCCCGTACGCGAACGGCGGGCGGCTGCTGCGCTCGCTCCCCCTGCCCGAGCTCGACGCGTGGGCCGTGCCCGTCGAGAAGCCGGGGAGCACCCTGCACGAGCCGACCCGCGTCCTGGGCCGCTATCTCGCGCAGGTCATGAGCAGCACGGCGGGGCGGCGGGACTTCCGGGTCGTCGGGCCGGACGAGACGGCGAGCAACCGCCTCGACGACCTGTACCAGGTGACGGGCAAGGCCTGGCAGGGCCTGACGGAACCCACCGACCGGCACCTCTCCCGGGACGGCCGGGTCATGGAGATCCTTTCCGAGCACGTGTGCCAGGGCTGGCTGGAGGGGTACCTCCTCACCGGCCGGCACGGCCTGTTCTCCACGTACGAGGCCTTCGCCCCCATCGTCGACTCCATGGTCGGCCAGCACATCAAATGGCTGAAGAGCTCGCGCGAGCTGAGCTGGCGCGCGCCCATCGCCTCCCTCAACTACCTGCTCACCTCGCACGTCTGGCGCCAGGACAGCAACGGCTTCTCCCACCAGGACCCCGGATTCGTCGACCACGTCCTCAACAAGAGCCCTGAAGTCGTACGCGTCTACTTCCCGCCGGATGCCAACACCTTGCTCGTCGTGGCCGATCATGCGCTGCGCAGCCGTGACCGGGTCAACGTGATCGTCGCGGGCAAGCAGCCCTGCTTCGACTGGCTGTCGATCGGGGCGGCCCGCGAGCACGTGGCTCGCGGCGCCGGCGTCTGGGAGTGGGCGGGGACCGACGACGGCTCCCGCGAGCCCGACGTCGTGCTCGGCTGTGCCGGGGACGTGCCCACCATGGAGGTCCTGGCCGCCTCGGCCCTGCTCCGCGAGCACCTCCCCTCGCTGGCCGTCCGCGTCGTCAACGTCGTCGACATCGCCCGGCTGATGCCCCACGAGGAACACCCGCACGGCATGACCGACACCGAGTACAACTCCCTCTTCACCACCGACAAGCCGGTGGTCTTCGCGTACCACGGCTACCCGTGGCTGATCCACCGCCTCGCCTACCGCCGGACCGGCCACGCCCACCTGCACGTCCGCGGCTACAAGGAGTCCGGGACCACGACCACCCCCTTCGACATGGTCGTGCGCAACGACCTCGACCGGTACCGGCTCGTCATGGACGTCATCGACCGCGTCCCCGGCCTCGCCGGCCGCGCCGAGGGCCTGCGCCAGGCCATGGTCGACCAGCGCATCCGCCACCACGGCTGGATCCGCGAGCACGGAACCGACCTGCCGGAAGTCGCCGACTGGTCCTGGCCCCACTGATCGCCCCGCCCGGGTGGGACGGGTGGGCCGCCCGGGTCGCAGAGGGTACCGATCGGCCCTTCCCGGGTCGTCGCCACCGGCGGAGAGTGGAGGCGGACCCGAACGGAGAACCGCCATGAGCACCACTTCCTCTCACCGGCTCACCTCCTCCCCCAGCCGCTTCGACCACGCCTTCTCCCCGGACCAGCGCGACGGCCTGCTGGCCCTCGCCCACGAGGCGGACTTCCCCGCCGGCGCGCGCATGTTCGACCAGGGCGGGCACACCGGCCACTTCTGGGTCGTCCGGTCGGGGAACGTCGGCATGGACGTGCACGTACCCGGCCGGCAGGCCGCGGTGGTCGAGACGGTCGGTCCGGGCGAGCTCGTCGGCTGGTCCTGGCTGTTCCGCCCCTACACCTGGCACTTCGGCGCCGAGGCCATGACGCCGGTCCGTACCGACGAGTTCGACGCCGCCGCCGTGCGCGAGCTGATGGACGGCGACCCCGCGCTCGCCTCCGCGATGTGGCAATGGGTGGGCCAGGTGCTCGCCCACCGGCTCGTATCCGCCCTCATCCGGCTCCTCGACCTTTACGCACCCCACGGCAGCGGAAGCCGCATCTGAGACAATCGACCCGAGACGTATCCCGACCCGAGGGTGTGGCGTGGATGTCCGATGGACCAGCTCCCGCCCCGGCGCCCATCCGGGTGTTCCTCCTCGACGACCACGAGGTAGTCCGGCGCGGCTTGCACGATCTGCTGGACTCCGAGCCGGACATCGAGGTGGTGGGCGAAGCGGCGACGGTTGCCCAGGCCCTGGCCCGGGGCCCCGCGCTCAGGCCCGACGTGGCCGTGCTCGACGTCCGGCTGCCCGACGGCGACGGCATCAGCGTCTGTCGCGAGCTGCGCTCGCGCATGCCGGATCTCGCCTGCCTCATGCTGACGTCCTTCGACGACGAGGACGCCCTGCTCGACGCCATCATGGCCGGCGCCGCAGGGTACGTCCTGAAGCAGATCAAGGGCTCCGACCTGGTCACCGCCGTACGGACGGTGGCGACGGGCCAGTCGATGCTCGACCCGGCGACCACCGCGCGCCTGATGAGTTCGCTCCGGAACCCGACCGCCGGGAAACCGCCCGGGGACGAACGGCTGACGGTCCTCTCCGAGCGCGAGCGTGCCGTGCTGGAGCTCATCGGCGAGGGCCTCACCAATCGTCAGATCGGCAAAAGCCTCTTCCTGTCCGAGAAGACGGTCAAGAACCACATCTCCCGGCTCCTCGCCAAGCTGGGCGTCGAACGCCGCGTACAGGCCGCCGTCATCGCCGCCGAGGTGCGCGAGCACGACGAGACCGGCCGCTGAGGCCCGCAGTCACTGGGCCCGTCTGATCGGGATCCGCCAGTCCAGACGCGTTCCGCCGCTGTTGGGGCGCGGCGAGACGGACAGTCCGCCCCCGTGAGCCTCGGCGCGTTCCGCGAGGTTGCGCAGACCGCTCCGACGGCCACCGTCCGTGACGCCCACGCCGTCGTCGCTCACCGTCACGGCCAGTACGCCTTCCGCCAGGACGATCCCGACTTCCGCCCGCGCCGCCCTGGCGTGCCGGGCCACGTTGGTCAGGGCCTCCCCCAACACGGCCACCACGTCGTCGGCGACCGGGCCCGGCACATCGGTGTCGATCAGCCCCTCCATGCGCAGCGCGGGCACGAACCCGAGCACCGCCGCCGCCTCGCCCACGGCCCGCACCGCGCGGACCCGGAGCCTCGGGGCGCTGCCCGCCGCCTCGTGGTCACGGAGTCCGAAGATGGTCGTACGGATGATCTTGATGGTCTCGTCCAGGTCGTCGATCGACCGGCTGAGCCGCTCGGACGCCTCGGGGTGTTCGACGAAGCGCTGCGCGCTCTGCAAGGTCATCCCGGTCGCGAAGAGCCGCTGGATCGCCAGGTCGTGCAGGTCGCGGGCGATCCGGTCGCGGTCCGCGAGCAGGCTCACCTGCTCGGTGTCCCGGCGCCGGTCGGCCAGCTCGAGCGCCAGGGCCGCCTGCCCGGCGAAGCCGGGCAGGGGCGCGACCTCGGCCGCGGCGAACGCCCGCCGGCCGGTACGCCGCGCCAGCATCAGTACCCCGCGCAGCTTCGCCCTGGTGCCCACCGCGACGGCTGCCGCCGGTCCGAAGCCCGTCCAGACGTCCGGCTGCGCCGCGATCCGGGCGTCGGTGGCCACATCGGCCAGGGTGACCAGTCCGTCCCGCGCCGGGACGACCGCGGCCAGGATCCCCTCGCCGCCGGGCAGCACGATCCCGCGGTGCGCTTCGGCCCCCTCCCCCAAGGCCAGGGAGCCGCGCAGCTCGCCGCCGGGCCCCACCTGGTAGAAGACGCACATCTCGGCCGAGATGATGTCGCGGGCCCGCTCCAGCATGCCCTCCAGCACCTCGATCTCGGAGGAGCCCGACAGGAGGGCGCTCGTGAAATCGGAACTGGCCGCCAACCAGCGCTCCCGGAGCCGGACTTCCTCGTACAGGCGGGCGTTGTCCACGGCGACGCCGGCGGCGACCGCGAGGGTGGACAAGACCTCTTCGTCGTCCGCGTCGAAGGCCTTCCCGCCCCGCTTCTCCGTCAGGTAGAGGTTGCCGAACACCTCGTCCCGGACCCGGATCGGTACGCCGAGGAAGGAGCGCATCGGTGGGTGGTGCTCCGGGAAACCGGCGGAGGCCGGATGCTGCGAAAGGTCTCGCAGGCGCAGCGGCCGGGGGTGCCTGACCAGCTCGCCCAGCAGTCCGTGTCCGGTGGGAAGGGATCCGATCCGCGCCCGGAGCCGGTCGCCGATGCCCACCGGGATGAACTCCGCGAGCTTCTCGTCGTCCCCCACCACCCCCAGCGCGCCGTACTCCGCGTCCACGAGAACGACCGCGGCCTCCACGATCCCGCGCAGCACCTGGGCCAGGTCCAGCTCCTGCCCCAGCGACATGACCGCCTCCAGCAGCCCCTTCAGCCGGTCACGGGTACCCCGCGCGTCGGTGATCTCCGCCTGGAGGGCGTCCAGCCTCGGCTGCGGAATCCGGCTCGCCGACGCATCTCGATCGTCCCCGACCATGGACACCTCCGGCGGCGAGGGGCTCTGCGCACCCGCCCGGACTTCAGCGTAGTCCCCTGGCCGCCAAGCACCGCCTCGGCGACCGCACAGCGCCGGGGTCTGGTCAGTCCTGACACAGGACCCGTTCGGCCCTCGCACCGCGGGCGTACGCGGCGGATGGTGGCTGGTGAGGGCGCTCCGCACGGCGTGCTCACTGGCCGAAGGCGACAGGAGGGCCACAGATGAAGCACGCCAAGGTCGGCTTCCTGATGACCGACGAGGTCGTCTCCGTCCTCGGGGGTACTCAGTGCGCGGACGTGGCCGCGCTGCTCGTCGAACACGACATCGGCGGCGTGCCGGTCGTGGACGCGGACGAACGCGTCCTCGGCGTCATTTCGCGGTCCGACCTGCTCACCCAGGACCGTCTCACCGCCCAGGACCTGATGACCGCGCCGGCCGTCACGGTCCACGCCGAGCAGACGGTCACCGAGGCCGCCCGCCTCATCACCCGACGGGGCGTGACGCGACTGCCGGTCATCGACGATGAGGACCGTCTGGTCGGCATCGTGACCCGGCGGGACCTCCTGCGTGTGTTCCTGCGCCCGGACCGCGAGATACGCCGGGTGCTGGTCGAGGAGGTGCTGACGGACACGATGGGCATCGACGCCGACGCCGTGCGCGTGCGCGTGGTGGACGGGGTCGTCACCCTGGACGGCCGACTGCCCATGAGCGGCCAGATCCCCGTCGCGCTCCGTCTCGCCGGACAGTTGGACGGCGTGGTCGCGGTCATCGACCGGCTCACGGCCCGCTCCACGGACTCCCGCACTCGCATTCCACCGGACCGCGGCACCGGAGACGCACCCCTCTGATCCAGGATGAGGATGCGGACCGTTCGGCCCCGCCCACCGAACCCGTACCGGGAATCAGGCCGCGACGAGCTCCCGCTCGCGGTCCGGCGTCTTGACCTTGGGCTTCTTGTTCGGCAGCGACAGCCGGAAGACCTTGTGCCACGCGGAGAACACCTGCTTGGGCAGCGGCCCGGTGACGTACTCCAGCTCGTACTTGTCGAACAGTGCGCGCACCTTCACCGCGACCTCGGCGTACCGGTTGCTCGGCAGGTCCGGGAACAGGTGGTGCTCGATCTGGTGCGACAGGTTGCCGGTCATGAAGTGCATGGCCTTGCTGCCGCTGATGTTCGCCGAACCCATCATCTGGCGCAGGTACCACTGGCCGCGCGTCTCGCCCTTGATCGACCGGCGCTCGAAGACCTGCACGCCCTCGGGGAAGTGCCCGCACATGATCACCGAGTGGGTCCAGATGTTGCGGACCAGGTTCGCGGTGAACGTGGCGGCGAGCGTGGGGAGGAACGACGGGCCCGACAGCAGCGGGTGGATCACGTAGTCCTTGAGCACCTGCTTGCGGATCTTGCGGCCCACGGCCTTGGCCCGCGCGCGGAACTCCGGGTTCTTGCGGCGGCGCTTGCTCAGGTTCCTGCCGAGCTCCAGGTCGTACGCCGCGATGCCGTACTCGAAGAAGCAGGCGTTGAGGAAGTTCCACAGCGGCTGGCCGAGGTGGAACGGGTGCCACCGCTGGTCCTCGTCGACGCGCATGATGCCGTAGCCGAGGTCGTTGTCCTTGCCGATCACGTTGGTGTAGGTGTGGTGCAGCTCGTTGTGCGAGTGCTTCCACTGCTCGGACGGCGAGACGTGATCCCACTCCCAGGTGGTGGAGTGGATCTTCGGGTCCCGCATCCAGTCCCACTGGCCGTGCAGGATGTTGTGGCCGATCTCCATGTTGTCCATGATCTTCGCCACGGACAGGCCGGCGGTGCCGATCAGCCACGCGGGCGGGAAGATCGAGAACAGCAGCACGCCCCTGCTGACCAGCTCGAGCTTGCGCTGCGCCGAGATGACCTTGCGGATGTAGGCGGCGTCCTTCTCGCCGCGGCCGGCGATCACCTCGTCGCGGATCGCGTCGAGCTCGCGGCCGAGCTCCTCGATCTGCTCCGCGGTCAGGTGGGCGGTGGGGTCGGTTGCGGTCAAGGGTGGTCCTACCGTTCGATGTCGCAGGGGCCCGCCGCGGCGGACACACAGGTCTGGATGAGGACGCCCGGCTCGGCCTCGGTGATCTCGCCGGTGCGCAGGTCGCGGACGGCGCCCGCCTTGAGCGGCGTGACGCAGCCGAAGCAGATGCCCATGCGGCACCCGGAGGGCATGAGAACGCCGGCCTCCTCGCCGATGTCCAGCAACGGCGTGGCGCCGTCCGCGTCGACGGTCTTGCCGGTGGCGCTGAAGGTGACCTCGCCGCCGTCGCCGGTGACGACGATGCCGGGCCGGAAGCGTTCGGTGTGCAGGCGCTCTCGTACGCCGTGCGCGGCCCAGTGCTCTTCGGCGGCGTCGAGCAGGCCCGCGGGTCCGCAAGCCCAGGTCTCGCGCTCGGCCCAGTCGGGCACGAGTTCGTCGAGACGGGCGATGTCGAGCATGCCGTCCGTGTCGGTGTGCACCTCGGTGAGCCGCAGCTTCTTGTCCGCGACCAGGTCGTGCAGCTCGCTGCGGAAGATCACGTCGTGCGGCTGCGGCGCGCAGTGGACCATGACGGCGTCGTCGAACTCGATGTCGCGCAGCATGCCCATCACGGGCGTGATGCCGCTGCCGGCCGTCAGGTACAGGACCTTGGCGGGCTTGACCTGGGGCAGCACGAAGTCACCGGTCGGCTGGTCGAGCTGGATCAGCGTGCCCGGTTTCGCCGTGCGGACCAGGTGGTTGCTGACCTTGCCGTCCGGGATCGCCTTCACGGTGATCGTGACGCGGCCGTCCTGGCGGTTGGTCGGCGAGGTGAGGGAGTAGGCACGCCACAGGCGCACCCCGTCGACGTCGACCCCGATCCGCACGTACTGACCGGCCGTGTGGCCGCGCCAGCCCCGTCCCGGCCTGATCACGATGGTCGCGGCGTCATCCGTCTCGGGGTGCACGGCCTCGATGCGCCCACGCAGGTCGGCGCCCGCACGCAGCGGGCTGACCAGGTCGAGGTAGTCCGACGGCAGCAGCGGCGTCGTGACCATCTCCAGCAGTTTCCACGCCCTGCTGCGAAGGGCTGTACTCGTCATGGCCCCAGCTTGGTATGCCTCAGGGGGTAAAGTCCTGACCGCAGGACGTAAATCTGGTCGGCTGAATTGTTCGCAGGGAACAAAAACGTGAGTCATGCAATCCGGAGGGCCAGCGAGCTGACCCTGGACGAGACGACGGTCACCGCATTGCGGGCCGCGCTGAAGACCACCGCCGACGAGGTCGTCCAGGCGATCATCGACGAGGTCCATCCCTACGCCAACGCCCTTTCGGGCCGCATGGGCGCCACCATCCGCCGATCCGTCCGCACCGCCCTGGGGCACTACCTGGACCTCGCGAGCGGGAACGCCACGGGCGGCGACGGCGGTGACGCAGCCTACGAGCTGGGCCGCGGCGAGGTGCGCGACGGCCGTTCGATGGACGCCCTGCTCAGCGCCTACCGCGTAGGTGCCCGCGTGGCCTGGCGATGCCTGGCAGCGGGTGCCGTACCCGCAGGTCTGCCGGCCGCCGAGGTCGCCAAGTTCGCCGAGCTGACCTTCGCCTACATCGACGAGCTCTCCGCCGCGAGCGCAGCGGGCCACGCCGACGAACTGGCCGCCCGGGGCAGGGCCCACGAACGCCACCTGGAACACCTGGCCCGCGACCTCCTCGCCGACGCCGGCCCGGACGTACTGCTCGCCTCCGTTCAACGGGCCGGATGGCAGCCTCCGGTTTCCCTGACCGCGGTCCTGCTGCCCGCCGCCCAGGCCCGCCCCGCCTACCGCGCGCTCGACCCGAGCACCCTCGTCCTCGATGATCTGCCGGACGACACCGGTGTACTGCTCGTCCCCGATGCCGACCGACCACATCTCTTGCGGCAGCTGACCGAACGCACCGCCGTGGTCGGCCCGGCCCGGCCCTGGACTCGTGCGTCCGCCTCGTACGCACGCGCCGTACGCGCGCGCTCCCTCTCCCCTGATATCCGCGATACCGAGGACCACCTGCCCGAGCTGGTGCTGAGCGCCGACGCGGACGCGTTCGCGGACCTGCGCGCCCGATCCCTCGCACCGTTGCGGACCCTGCCCGTCGCGACCGCACGGCGGCTGGAGGAGACGTTGCGGGCGTGGCTGCTGCACCAGGGCAGGCGGGACGAGGTGGCGGCGGCGTTGTTCGTCCATCCCCAGACGGTCCGGTACCGGATGTCGCAGCTGCGGGAGCTGTTTCCGGATCTCGCATCGCCGCAGCGGGTCCTCGAACTGACCCTGGCGGTCGGTCTTCGGGTCACCTGACGCTCACAGGAAGCGGCGCACCGGCTGCACGGCGAGTTCCCGGGCTCGCTGGAGGGCGGAGCGTCGCTTCCAGCGCCCTTCCCGGATCAACTCGCTCACGGCCAGGTCCTCGTCGAAGTGTCCGTCGAGGACGCCGGTGACCTGCTCGTCGAGCACCGCGAGCATGACCTCCTCGTCGTGATCGAGGGAGCGGCGGTTGAAGTTGGTGGACCCGATCAGTGCGGCGACGCGGTCGACGGTGATGACCTTCGCGTGCATCATCGTCGGCTGGTACTGGTAGATCTTCACTCCGCAGGCGATGAGCTCCGCGTAGTGGTGCTGGCCGGCGAGCTGGCAGACTCGTTTGTCGGTGTGCGGGCCCGGGAGCAGGATCTCCACCTCGACCCCGCGCCGGGCGGTGGCGCAGAGCAGCTCGACGAAGTACGCGTCCGGTGAGAAGTAGGCGGTGGCCAGGCGGAAGCGCTCCTCGGCGGACTCCAGCATGACGCGCATCAGCGTCTGCATGTCCTGCCAGCCGAAGCTGGCCGAGCCGCGCACGACCTGGACGATCGCGTCACCCTGTGGGCGGTGGTCGACGAACCGGTCCCGGTCGTCGAAGAGTTCGTCGTGGCACTCGGCCCAGTTCTGCGCGAACGCGGCGGCGATCCCGTCGACGGCGGGTCCGCGGACCTCGACGTGCGTGTCGCGCCATTCATGCGTGTCGCGCGCGTTCCCGCACCACTCCTCCGCGATCCCGACCCCGCCGGTGAACGCGGTCTCCTCGTCGATGACGAGGACCTTTCTGTGACAGCGGTGGTTCTGCTTGAGCGGTGAGAGGTACAGCGGCTTGCGGAACCACGCCACCTGCACGCCGGCCCGCTCCATGTCGTCCAGCAGCTCCCTTTCGATCAGACGGCTACCGAAGCCGTCGAGGAGCAGCCGCACCCGCACTCCGGCGCGGGCCCGCTCGGCGAGTGCCCGGGCGAAGTCGCGGGCGATTTCGCCCCTCCAGTACACGAACGTCATCATGTCCACCGTGTACCGGGCACCGCGGATGCCGCGGAGCATCGCCGCGAAGATCTCGTCCCCGTTGCGCAAGGGGGTGAGCGCGTTGCCCTCGGTGGCCGCGATCCCTATCAGCCGTTCCAGGCGCCGCCGCAGCCGCGCCACCCGCACCTCTGCCGACGGCGCCCCCGGCGACCGGGTAGTGCTCGCGACCGGACCGGCCGACTCTTTCGTACGGGACATCGGATCTCCTGGACTTAACGCGAGGGGGAACATGGCGGGCGGGAATGTCAGCGCGGTGGACGCAAGGACGGTCGGCCCGACTGCCTTCGCGTTCGGGCCGGTTGGCATACGTGTGTCCCGTGCCGCCGGTTCCATGCGCCCGCGGCCCGCTCGGTCGCGCGGCGGGAGGTACCGGATCAGCGGGTGTCGCCGAAGTCCTGCGTCCCGTACGGGCAGGCAGGCTCAGACCCGGCGCCAACAGGCCATGGCCCAGGAGAACAACCCGAACAGCACGAGCCCGACGGCGACCACCACGAGCAGCCACGGGCCCGCGGGGGTCTGGGTGAACGCACGCAGGGTGTCGTCGACCCCCTTCGCCTTCGCCGGGTCGTAGCTCACGGCGGCGTGCACGGCGAAGGCGCCGGCCGCGGCGAAGACGGCGCCGCGCGCCACACCGCCCACCACCCCGAGGACCTCGACCGCCGTACGGACCCCCTCGGGCTGTCGTTCCATCGCCAGGTGCTTGCGGAAGGTGCGCCGCGCCGCCTGTACGGCGATCACGACACCGCCGATGGCGATCCCCGCGCCCGCTGCCGCCACCCACCACGGACCACCGGGCACATCCAGCACCCGGGCCGTCACATCGCGCGACTGCTCGTCGCCGGACTGGCCGCCCCCGCCGGTACCGGCGGCGAAGGAGAGCACGGAGAACGCGACGACCCCGTAGAACACGGCCCGGGCCGCCGCGGCCAGCCGCTTGCCGGGCTTGTCCCCGTCGGGGCCGGCCGCACCCAGGGCCGCCTCCGAAAGCCGCCACAGCGTCATGCAGACCAGCCCGATGCCGACGGCCCATACGAGGACACCGCCGAAGGGCTTGTCCGCGAGCTCCTGCAGTGCGCCCGTCCGGTCCGCTGACCCGCCGCCGTTCACACCGAAGGCGACGCGCACCGCGAGTACGCCGATGAGCACGTAGAGCAGCCCACGCGTCCCCAGGCCGCACCGGGCCAGCACCCCCCGTGCCTTGCCGCCGCTCGAAGCGGTCTCCACACCCTCGCGTACCGCTCCGCCAGCCGTCATGCCCCGCGAGTACCCCGCATTCCCCGCTCCATGCCCTGCCCATCGGGGCCGGGGCCGGCGGCGTGGGGCGTGGGGCGTTGGGTGTTGGGTGTTCCATAGGGTGAGCCCATGTCTGACACGCTGAGTTCGAGAAAGACGGCGTCCGCGCTACGAGCGTCCGCACGGGTCTGTGCCCAGTTGCTGCTGGTCCTCGTGATGGCTGCCGTGACGTTGTGGCTCCTGGGCCGGATGTGGTCGGTGCTCTGGCCGCTGGTCGTGGCCCTGCTGCTCACCACGCTGACGTGGCCCCTGGTCGCCTTCCTGCGCCGGCGCGGGTGGCCTCCGGCCGTGGCCGCGTCCTTGGTGACCGTACTGTTCCTCGTGGTCGCCGCAGGTGTCGTGGCGCTGATCGCCGTGCCGGTGGCGTCGCAGGCCGGCGAGCTGGGCGACGGCGTGGTCAAGGGGATCCAGCAGCTGCGCGGGTGGGCTGCCGGGCCGCCGCTGAACATCGGCGACGCCCAGATCACGGCGGCGTTCGACACCGCGGTCGACCGCGTCCAGCACAGCATCGGCACCACGGTGTCCACGGTCGTCACCGGCGTGAGCACCATCTTCAGCGGCCTGGTCACCGCCGTCCTGGCCCTCTTCCTGATGTTCTTCTTCCTCAAGGACGGCCCGCGGTTCCTGCCGTGGCTCACCCGGCAACTCCCCGGCCGGCTCGCCACCGACGTCCCCGTGGTCGCCGAGCGCGGCTGGGAGACCCTCGGTTCGTTCGTTCGCTCGCAAGCGTTCGTCGGTCTGCTCGATGCCGTCTTCATCGGGCTGGGGCTGTGGATCGTCGGTGTTCCCCTGGTGTTGCCCCTGGCGGTGCTGACCTTCGTGTCCGCGTTCGTGCCGATCGTGGGCGCCCTGTTCGCCGGCCTGGTCGCGGTGCTCATCGCGCTGGTCTCGAACGGTCTGACGGACGCGCTGATCGTGCTGGTGATCATCGTCGTGGTGCAGCAGCTGGAGGGAAACGTCTTCCAGCCGATGATCCAGAGCCGCGGTCTCGGGCTCCACGCGGCGGTGGTCCTGCTGGCGGTGACCCTGGGAGGCAGTCTCGCCGGAGTGGTCGGCAGCCTGCTGGCGGTTCCCGCCGCGGCGCTGCTCGCGGTGGTGTGGAGGTACCTGCGCGAGCAGCTCGTCGAGCCGCCGGCCGGCCCGGAGACCGACCGTTCGACCCCGGCCGCCGCTCCCTCGTAGCGACCCGGGTGTACGGGTGTCGACCCCGTCGAGCACCCCGTCGTGCACGCCCGTCGTGCCAGGCGGTGATCACGGGATTCACGTGCAGACGGCCGCCGGTCCGCACCGGGGACACCGACGCCGGCCCGGGCTCCCCGCCGGGCCGGCCGTGCGATCAGGCTCCGAGCGCCCGGTGCAGTCCGAGCCGGTCGGTGCCCAGTTTCGTGAAGACCGCGGACAACAGCTCGGACACCGCTTGGGCGTTGGTGTGCATCGCCGCGGCGATCGCCCTGTTGTCCATCCCGTCCGAGGCGTGGCGGGCAGCCGTGAGCTCGGCGACGGTCAAGGTGTCCTGCTCGGAGGTGCGCAACCGGCGAGGCCGCAGACCTGCCGAGGCCAGCTGGGTCCTGGCCCGGCTCACGAGCCCTTCGGCGCCGCAGTCGGCGGCCACCTCCATGCCCCGGTAGGTCTGTTGGGCCGCCAGGTGCGGGGCGCCGATGGCGTGCAGGGCCATGCCGTGGTCGATGAGCGCGTGCGCGAGTTCGCAGGCGGCCGGAGACTGTTCGAGGTGCTCCACCGCCTCCTGCAGCAGGCCCGCCGCCTGGGACGGGTCCGTGGCCGCGGCCGCGACGCGCAGGGCGTGTCCGATCACGCTGGACGTCCCGAACGCGCGGGCCCGTGCGACCGCTTCGGCCGCCGTGGCCCGTGCCTGCTCGGGCGCGTGCGTTGCCTGCGCGAGCGCCAAGTCCAGCTGCCAGGGGCTCCACGAGGGATTGCGCGTTCCGCGCAGATCCAGGCGCCGGCCGGCTGCGGTGAGGTGGTGCTCCGCCTCCTCGATCCTGCCCTGGGCCAGGAGCAGTTTGCCCCACACGGCCTGCGGATCGGGATAGACCACGGCCTGCGGGAAGCCGTCGGCCAGCTTGTAGGCCTTGGCGATGCGCTGGGCCTCGGCGGTGTTCCCCCGGGCGAGCAGGGTCTCGATGAGGGTACCGATCGCGTACCACTGCGCCGGGATCCCGGTGCCGACGCGGTCGGCGATCTGCAGGCCGTTGCGTACGAAGTCCTCGGCCTCGGCGAGCTGCCCGCGCCGGTAGCGGACGTAGCCGAGCAGGGTGTAGACGAACGACAGGTGTGCGCCGCGCCAGCCCTTCCCCTCGAACTCGACGATCGCCGTGTTGAAGAGGTCCTCGGCCCGGCCGGGCTGGTCGCAGTACATGAGCGTGACCGCGAGGACGGCGGGCACCTCGAAACCGAAGTCCTGGTCGGTCCAGCTCATGCCCCCGTCGAGCGCCTGCTCCGCGTACTCCAGGGCGGTGGAGGCGGGCTCGCCGCGCATCGCGGCGTCCCAGGCCCGCAGACCGAGGATGTGCCGCTCGGGCAGACCCCGACCGGTGAGCCGCTTGGCGAACTGGGCGAGGAGCCGGGAACGAGCGGGCGAGTTCTCCTCGTCGAACCTGACAGCGTTCCATTTGAACTGCTCGGCCTGCATGCGCAGCCGCGTACGGGAGCTCGTGGCACGCCGGGCCTCGTCCGCGAGGAGCCCCGCCGCCAGACCCAGCTGACCCGTGTGGCCGAGTGCCTGGGCGAGCCGGTACGTGATCGCCTCGCGCAGGGCCTGGTCGGTCTTGGGCTCCTCCAGCGCGGCCCTGAGCTGGTTGATCGTCGTCGCGGGCTCGTGCAGGAGGTTGGCGGATCCGAGTTCGAACAGGACCTCGGCGCGGTCCTCCACCTCCGGGGGCTCGCGCAGGGCACGTGCCAGGTAGCGGCGCGCGGCATCAGGAGCACCCGCGGAGAAGCTCTCTCGCGCCGCCTGGCGCAGCTGCTGTACGACCCACGGGTCGCCCTCGGGGTGCATCTCCAGCAGGTGGCGGGCGGCGGCCGCGGAACCCTGCCCGTCGTCGATCACGGCCTGGGCGGCCATCCCGTGCATGCCCACGCGTACACCGGGCGGAATCGAGCGGTACACGGCGGTGGCGATGAGCGGGTGGAAGAACTCCACGACTTCCTTGCGCCGTACGCCCGTGAGGACGGTCAGGATGCGTGCGGCCCGCAGCCGGTCGATGGCTTCGGCGGCCTGCGCCTCACCGAGGGCGGCCACGCCGGCGACGATGCCGAGGGGGACCGCGGTGCCGAGCACGGCGGCGGCCCATGCGAGCCGGACGGTGGACGGGCCGAGCTGTTCGAGCCGGTCGATCAGGCCGCTGCCCTTGACCGCGGAAGCCAGGTCGCGCAGTTGGGGGATGTTGCCCTGGTACGGCTTCATCCCGCGGTCGCGGCCCTTCATGACCAGCTCGACCACCTCGAAGGGGTTTCCGCCGGTGATCGCCCAGCATTCGCGGCAGAACACGTTGTCCGCGTTCTCGCCGAGGGCGTCACGCACGATGCGCGCGACGGCGCTCGTGGTCAGGGGTGCCAGCTCGTGCGGGCGCGCCCCCTGGCGTCCCATGAGGGCGCGCAGCGCGCCGGCGTCGGCGGGGATCTCGTCGGGCCGGCAGGCCACCAAGATCAGCATGGCCAGTTCCTCGGCGCGCGCCGCGAAGGAGGTGAGCCAGCTCAGGGACTCCGCGTCCGCCCAGTGCGCGTCGTCGACGATCAGCACGACGGGGGCGTTGCGTACCGCCAGGTGCGTGACCACCCAGTCGAGTCCGTCGCGCACGCCCTGCGGGTCGGGCCCCGTCGGCCCCTTCGGGGCGGCGGTCAGCCCGAGCGCGGGGGCGATGATGCCGTACCAGTTGCCGAGCGCGTCGCGCCGTTCGTCCTCGCTCATGGCGGCGAGGGCCGGCTGGATGAGCTGGCGCATCACGTGGAACGGAACCTGCCGCTCCTGCTCGCCGCCGCGCGCGAAGAGCACGGTGCAGGAGCGGTCGGCGGCGTGGCGGCGGGCCTCGTTCAGCAGGGTGGTCTTTCCTATGCCGGCCGACCCGGCGAAGGTCAGAACACCGCCGCTGCGGTTGGCCGGGCCGTTGCCCGAGATGCCGCAGAGTACGTCCACCGCGCGCTGGATCGCGCGGACTTCCGCCTCCCGCTCCAGCAGGGGCTGAGTGTTCCAGCTTCTCGGTTCCGTGACCTGCGACATCCTTTGCCCCCTCTAGCACGTGCGGCAGAGTGTACGGGCCGGAGGAGGAGTTGATGTTGTTTCAGCACACTATTGCGGTATCTCCTCACTCGTATGAGAAGAGTGTTGTATCTTCCGCGCCACGGGAATCATCGGCAGTTCGCTGGGCTGCGGGATCCCTGCGGGAAGCTCGCGCACGGTGATGCCCGGGGCGGGCTTCAGGTGCCATCGCGAGGCGACGGTCGCCACCGCGGTCAGGATCTCCGCCACCGCGAAGGAATCGCCGATGCACTTGTGCTGGCCGGCCCCGAACGGAACGTAACTGTGAGTACGGGACCGCTCCTTCGCCCCCTTCTGCCAGCGGTCCGGGTCGAAGACGCCGGGGTCGGGGAAAAGCACGGGGTCCCGGTGCAACGCGTACGGGCTGTAGGCCAGTTCCGCGCCGGCCGGGATCGAGATTCCGCCGAGGGTGAGGGGGGCCAGGGCCCTGCGGGTGAAGAGCAAGGGGGAATGCAGGCGCAGGGCCTCCTGGAAGACGTCGTGCGTGTACGTCAGCGCGGGTATGTCTTCGGGACGCACGGGCCTGGACCCCACCACCGAGTCGACTTCGGCGTGGATGCGCGCCTCCACCTCGGGGTGCCGGCCGATCTCGTGGAAGATCCAGGACAGGGTGGTCGCGGAGGTCTCGGTGCCGGCGAGCATGATGGCGATGACCTCGTCCCGCACCTGCTCGGCATCCATCGTCGAGCCGGTCTCGGAGTCCACGCCCGCCATCAGCAAGGAGAGCAGGTCGTGGCGGTCACCCCGCTCGGCCGGCTCCTCGGCGCGGTACTGCTCGATCACCTCGTCGATGGTCCGGCGCAGCCGGGCGGCCGCGCCGTCGAACCGCCGGTTGTACGGAATGGGCAGCCGGTCCAGCGACTTGGGCATGACCGCCCGCACGAGCATGCCCTCCAGGACGATGGGCAGCGAGCGGTGCACCTCGTCGACGGCGGGCCGGCTCAGTTCCCCCGAGAAGATCATCTCGGCGACCGAAGACATCGCGTAGCCGCGCGCCTCCGTGACCATGGAGATCTCACGGCCGGCCGTCCACGACGCGGACATCGCCTCCGCCCGCCGGCACATCACCTCGGCGTACTCGGCGATGTGGTTGCGGTGGAAGGCGGGTTGCATCATCCGGCGCTGCTTGCGATGAAAATCGCCGTCGGTGGTCACGATCCCGTTGCCGAACACCGGGCGGAGCCTGTCGAAGATCCTGCCCCGGCCGAACTGCTGCGCCTGCTGGACCAGTACGGAGTGGACGTGCTCCGGGCTCGTCAGGACGTGGACGGGCCAGGTGCCGATGTCGAGCCGTACGATGTCGCCGTGTTCCCGGAGCGACTCCAGGAACGCGATCGGCCGGCGCCACAGTTGCAGTGCGTGGCCCAAGAGCGGTAACCGCCCTGGGGCGACCGGAGCATGGACCTCGGGACCGGAATGCGCTTCAGTTGCCATGAACTGACTTTCCGTCACGCCGCGGAGACAAGATCCGGGCGGGTGTACGCAGACTCCAGTCCGGCCGCGAACCGTTCGTCGCTGTACCGCGTGCACTCGTAACGCTGCCACAGATCGGCGCCGATCATCCAGTCCTCGTAACTGCGCACGCAGCGGGAGACGGCGTCAACCAGCGACGGTTCCGTCCCGGGGAGCGCGTTGACGGCCTGAATCAGACGTTGTTCTTCGGTCAGATACTGCTCGATGCGCTCCTGAATGCGTCCCTCGACCGCCTGGACGGCGTCAGGGAGGGAGCACCTCTCCCAAAAGGAGACGAGGGAGACGAGGTTGTTGGTGTCCCCACAGGCGTGCTCCTTCGGCAGGGAGAACACGTCGTTGCCCCACGAGATGACGTCGAGCACGCTCGCGGCGAGGGCTTGGAACTCGGGGAGGTCGTGGACGTTCTGGGGGAGGTCGATCCCGAGCCCGGCCTCCACCATGTCCATCATCGGAAGGATCTGGGAGCTGTGGCGGCGCATGAGGACGTACTCCTGGACCCCCGGGCGCTGCGCGGCGGCGCGGTTGCCCGCCTCTTGGTCCAAGGAGTGCAGCATGAGGGGGACATGGGTGCGGTACCGGGCCGCGGTCCCCTCGGACATGCCGGCCAGGATCCGGTCGCACAGGTCGACGAATCCCGTCACCAACGGATTTCGGCCCGCTGCCGACGTCTCGATCCGCCCCGTTCGCAGATAGCCGGTGATCGCGTCGGTGACGGGCCGCCAGGCCGCGACCTCTCCCGCCCTGATGAGGTGGTCGTGCTGGTCGTCCAGGACGAACGACCAGGCCATCCACTCGGCGAGCAAGAGGACCCGCTCGTAGGGGACGTCACCGCTCACCCGGCCGGCCAGGTGGCCCACGCCGATGCCCGAGAACTGCTCGGCTGCCGCGGTCACGAGCTCGTGCTGCAACACCCACGAGGTCGCCTCGGCGTTCGCCCGGGCGGCCCCGGGATGCTTGGAGTTTCCGAACGGAAGGTGGAACTCGGGGACGGAAAAAGAACTGAGCTGGGCCATTGATCCCCCACGGAAGAATCGGATGCGTCAATACCCGCTCACTACACGACCACGCTGTACACCCGCGACCCAAACACCCCTCTACTGCGACATCGCCACGGCCACACCAGGTGACGGGTGGAATGAACCGGTCACGGAGTGGCCTGATCCAGCCTACCTGCGACCACATCAGGCCACCTGTGAACTCATTTACCCTCAAGGCGCAGCACGCTGTCAACGTTGGGAGAGTGAACGCGGGTAATCCATCCCGGAATTGCCGAAATCGCATTCCTTTTGAATGTGCAATTGGCATAGTCGATTGCGTTCGGGGCGCCTGGGCAGGGACGCCGCGCAGAAGGCTGCCGGGGCCGGCCGGGTGGCCGAAGAGCGCCGTCGGAGCGCGGGCCCCTGCCTACACTGCACAGGGCAGCGGCCGTTGGGGGAAGGGCGGAAGCATGACCGAGAACCATCCGCCGGACCCTGGAGGACCTGGAGCGCAGGAGGATCCCGGTGGGTCGGAAGGCGGCCGGGAGGCCGACGTCCTCGGCGCCCATCTGGAGTTCTTACGGACGCGGTTGGGCGGGGAGCGGTTCGAGGCACTCGTCCGAGCCGTCCAGACCACTTGCACGCTCCTGGCCGAGGAACAGCAGGTCCTCCTGGGAGGGCCGCAGGAGGGCGAGCTCACCCCCGACCTCCGGGGAGAGTACCTGTCCCTCATGGCAGTGATGATCACTGGACACCTCGACCACCACCTGGTCGAGTTCAGAACCTTCGACGGCGGCAGGGGCTGGGCGGTCGTGGAGAACGTCCGCACCCGTAACCGACACCCCGGCGGTCCCCCCGGCGGTCCCCCCGCCGCTCGCGACGCGGCGCGACACGCGTGGATCGACGGCCGCCCCGACGGCATCGCCCGCACGACCGACTCCCCATCTCCCTGACGGGACCCCCGGAGGCCTCCAGCGCGGTCAGCGCGCCCAAGTGATTGACGGTTCATCAGATACCAATGACAGTACGGCCCATGATGACCCAGGCGAAGCGTCAGCCGTACGGCTCCGGCCGACGGGCGTGGGGTGCGGCACTCGCCGTCCTCGCCATGTCCTCTCTGTACGCGGGAGCCCCGGCGCACGCCGCCGGGTCCGTCCCGTACGACGCACGGGCGGCCGAAGTGACCGTCAGCGGAACGCACTTCGTCGACGGCTACGGGCGCGAGGTGGTCCTGCGCGGGTTCAACGTCTCCGGCGAGACCAAGCTGGCCGAGAACGGCGGGCTGCCCTTCGCGAGCGTCGAGGACGCACGGAAGTCGGCACGGGCCCTGCGCGAGCTGGGCGGAGCGAACTCCGTCCGCTTCCTCCTGTCGTGGGCAGCGGCCGAGCCGGCCCGGGGGCAGGTCGACGAGGTCTACCTGAGCCGGGCGACGGCGCAGATGCGGGAGTTCCTGGCCGTCGGGCTGCGCGTGTACCCCGATTTCCACCAGGACCTCTTCTCGCGGTACGTCTTCGACAAGGACAGCTGGTACTCGGGCGACGGCGCACCGCGCTGGGTGGTCCAGGCGGGCGGCTACCCGAGGGAGTTCTGCGGGATCTGCGCCCACTGGGGCCAGAACATCACCCAGAACCAGACGGTCAAGAGCGCCATGCGCGACTTCTGGATCAACCGGAACGGCATCCAGGACGCCTTCCTAGACACCGCCCAGGCGACCATGACGTACCTCGCGGCTCATCTCGACGCCACGGAGTTCGCCGCGGTCGCCGGGTTCGACCCGTACAACGAGCCCTACGCGGGGCAGTACGCGAGCGGCGAGGACGGCGCCGCTTGGGAGCAGGGACGCCTCTGGCCGTTCTACGAGAAGTTTCGGGCGCGCATGGACGCGGCGGGCTGGCAGGGCAAACCCGCCCTCGTCGAGCCGAACATGTTCTGGAACTCCAACCTCGCCTTCATGAAGCAGACCGGTGGCCTCGGCGGCGTCGGAACCCTGGGGCCGCGGTACGTGTTCAACACGCACTTCTACGACCAGGCGCGGATGTCCGGCTTCTTCAACCTGTCCAAGGCCAAGGACGGCGCGTACACCGCGGACTTCAACTCCGTGCGCAACAAGTCCACCGCTCTCGATTCCCCGGCCATCGTCAGCGAGTTCGGCCATCCACTGACCGGCACCTCGTCCGACAAGGCCCCGTCCGTGGGCAAGGGCCAGTACCAGGCGCTCGACAGCGGACTCGGCGGCCGTGCCTGGTGGCAGAACCCGGCCGCGGCCGGACCCGTCCTGTCCGCGAACCAGTGGCAGTGGGACATCTACAGCGGCCGCCACCACGAGGCGATGAACGACAACCCGGGCAAGATCCGGACCACGGGCGACGCCTGGAACGACGAGGACCTGTCCGCCGTACGCCTCGACGACAGCGGCACCCCGGTGCTGCGTCAGGACGCGCGACTCCTGGACCGGCTGTACCCGACCGCGGTCGCCGGCCACACGCTCGCCTTCCTCTACGAGGACCGCTCGCGCGACGCCGGTACCACTGTCACCTGGAGCCAGATACCCGCCGGCATGCCGGAGTTGGCGCGCTTGACCGGCTCCGAGCTGCCGTACGGAGTACTGGTGTGGCGCGGCGGGAACGCGAGCGCGCCGACGGAACTGCACCTGCCCGCCGGCTTCGATCCCGCCACGACCACGGTCGTCTCGGACCTCGGCACGGTCACCGGCCCCGGAACCACCGGAGCCATCGCCATCGCCCCCGAGCCCGGCGGCACGAACGCCCGCCGCATCCTCCTGTCCGGCGCCGCCGAAGGCCTGCACTTCGCGCTGATCAGCGCGGCCCCGGCGACGGCCGGGCAGCGTACGGCCGTACAGCAGGAACTCGGCCGATGGGCGGCAGCGGCCGGCCTCGGATAGCCCGGGGTCACACGGTGGGGAGCGGGTTCCGGTGGTGGCGCTCGGCGCCGTCCCGGGCCGCCTCACGGACCGCCGTGCAGGCGTACGCGACCATGTCGGAGAGGCTGACGGCGTAGCCGTTCAAGGCCGCCTTGTACGTCTGCTGCACCGTGCCGCGGGAGCCGTATGCGGGGGCGGTCCCGGAGCACTCCCCTGTCCGATGAGGCAGCCCGACTCCCCTGAGGCAGCCCGACGAGCGGTCTCGGGGCGGACGCCGGCCCCGGCTTGGGGGGACGGCATCCGCCACAACGAATCGGGGCCCCGGGCCCCGGGCTCAGTCGTGCCCGGGGCCGGCGAGCCGGGCGAGGCGGGCCAGGTGTTCCGCCTGCTCGGGGCGGCGGGCCTTGAGGTAGGCGTACTGGCGCCGGGGGGTGCAGCCGCGGGAGAGTTTCACGCGGTCGGATCCCGTGGAGTAGTGGAGGTGGGATATCCCTTCGGCGAGCGCGATGCGCAGGAGCTCGTAGTAGACCAGCCCGAAGTAGACCGGGAGCTTCCCCTGCGCCTCGTAGTCGAAGCCCGCCTGCCGTGCGTACATCTCGCCGCCGTGCGTGAAGGTGAGGACGAAACCGATCAGCGCACCGTCGCGGTGGGCGGTGGTCACCCGGGCCGCACTTCGTCGTCCTCGTCGACGTAGAGAAAGGAGACCGACTCCATCCCCGTCGCCCATGCCTGCCGTTCCGCCGCCTCGACGACCGCCTCCACCGCTTCGCGCTGCCGGCGCGGGCCGAGCCCTGCGGCCACGCCTGCCTTGGTGTGGGAGGGGTTGCGGCCGCCACAGGCCAGGGCCGGCATCAATCCCGCCGCCCACAGGGCGTCGTCCCCGGTGGCCTGCCGGTACAGGAAGTCGACCACCGTGCCAGGACTGCAGAAGACGTAGGGGGTGTCCTGTTCCAGCTGGTAGGCGGGCAGGGCGCCGACCCATTCGGGTCCGTCGGCTGCGGTGAAGTAGTACGGCGCGGTGGCGGCCGTGGCCTGCGCGTGGCGGAGCCACGGGCTCGCCGAGTAGAAGCCGCGCGGTCCGAACAGCGCGTCCCAGCGCTCCGTACCGAGGTCGTCGAGGCGGGAGAGGTGGGCGAGGTCCCGGTGTGTGGTCACCTCCAGCAGCGCCGGTCCGTCGGCCCCGCGCGCCGCGCTCAGGAGGCAGCACCGAGGTGGTCGCACGGAAACGGAAAGGGGCAGACCCTGGTCCGGGCCTGCCCCCCGTAACACCGCGGTGTGCTGGTCAGTCCTTGAAGACGTCCTTGATCTTCTCCTTGGCCTGGCGGGCGTCGCCCTTGGCCTGAGTCTTCTCGTCACCGGACATGGTCATCACTCCAAGCAGTAGGAAGCGTTCCGCCACGGCGTATGCCCCGCCTCCCCCACCCAAACATCACCCAGCGTGTTTAGTTGTCCGGGATTCGGTAACACCAAGTAGCTACAGGCAGTCAGAAGCCGACGGAAGGCAGGAACATGACCCTCATCACCTTGATCATCATCGGCGCGGCCTTCGCGGTCATCGCCCTCCTCGCCCTGGCCCCCAGCGTCCCCGCACGACGCAACCCCTTCCCCGGCCGGCGGCGCCGGGGGCCGGCAGCCCATCGCCGTACCCGGACCCCTCGGCTGAACCACGTACCCCACCAGTAGCAGCTCCGGTACGGCCGCCCGGCTCCGGCGAGCGCCCTCGAACGTGGTGCCGCTCAACAGCCGCCCCCAACGAGGGATCAGGCCGCGGCGCGGTCAGCGCCGGCCTGGTTCCCGCGGTCCCCCGGGAACCGGCCGAGCGCCCACTGGACCGCGCGCAGCGACGACCAACGACCCGGGAGACCCGATGAACACGATGCGCATCACCGTCGCACCCGCCTGCGCCACGGCATCGGTCGCCGGCGCACGCAAAACCACCCGCCACTTCCTGCACGACCTCCTGCCGGTGATCGCAGCCGAAGCAGCTGACACCGTGATCCTGGTCGTCTCCGAGCTCGTCACGAACGCCCTGCGGCACGGCGGTGGCACTTGCACCCTGGACCTGACCGCGCACCCTGGCGCCGTCGAGGTCGCCGTCCACGACGACAGTCCGCGGGCCCCGCGCATGCGCTGCCCTGATCTGAACGGTGGGGCCGGAGGATTCGGCTGGCCCATGGTCAACCACCTCGCCCGCGCCACCGCCGTCACCCGCCACCCGACCGGCGGCAAGACCGTCAGCGCCCTCCTCGACCGGTAGCACCACGGCGCCGCCGTACGCGAAGCCCTGCCATCCAGGGATCGGTCACATCGGACAGCTCCCTGGATGGCACCGGGCCGGGGCGTATGCCTACGGGACACGCCAGACATTGGCGAAGGCCGCGTTCTCGATGGAACGCCGCTGTCTCACGGCTTCGAGCTCCGTCACCGCATCGCTGACGATCGCCAGCACGGTGGTCACCGCTTCGTCCTCGACGACCGGCTCGTTCGCGCGCTCGCCTCCGTCCTCGGAGCGGCTCGCCTCGATACCCACGACCGAGGCGAGGGCGACGAGAGTGGGCTCACCCGCCTCCCACCTGCTTCGGGCCCGGCGCCGAACGGGCGTCTCGGCGACTTCCAGGCGGTCGTTTCCGAAGGGCAGCAGGGCGCGCCGTCCCCGTGTCAGCTGGCCGGCCGCTTCGAGGGCGGTCTGGTAGGCCGTGGACAGCTCGCGGCCACGGCGCCACAACCAGTCTTCGACCCCCTCGTAGGGCGCCTGCCGAATGAGCGCCTCCGACGCCTCGGCCACGAGTTCGTCATGCGGCTCGCACGGACCGCCCGGCACGATGGAGTCGCCGTCCAGAGAAGCGGCCTGCACCGCGAGGAGATCGATCAGTTCGGCGCCCGCGAGCGCGAGCGACAAGTCACCCTGCCCGACGCCGACCCCGGGCCGTTCGTCCATGGCGATGAGGAACAAGTCTTTCGCCGTGCTCATGAGCGCTCCCCTCGAAACCTTCGGAAATAGGACCCCCGGTGCGGCTCCCACCCTCACACCAACGCCCGCGAGGACTCCCTCGTTCCCCTCGCACCACGGGCGCACCGGCTCCATGCTGTACTCGCTCGCCAGGTAGCGGCCGGTACCGGGACTTCCACACACCGTGGGAAGCCTGGGCAAACACCTGGATCGCCGCCTTCGACCACACCCAGCCCACCGGCAACACACTCGTGTGGCAGGCCGAACTCCTCGCCATGCTCGTCGGCATCGCCCTGCTCGTCCCTCTCGTGCAACGGCGCCGCGACCCTGAAGCCCCGTACACCGGACTCAGGCTGTCCGTTGATTCGGGCCTTCGCCCAGATCTACCCGGCCGTCGCCGTACCGGAGCGCAGGCGTAGGCGTGCGTCGCGAAGGCTGGCTGCCGGGTCGGGTCTCAGGCCCCCGGGCGCGCTTTCGACCGTCCGCCCCGCCGTCGCTGGAAACGACCGTCCGATCTACGGCTCACCTCGCCAGACGGTGCACAAACGATGCGAGAGGCGCGAGGCGGACCGTCGCAGAAATATGGAAGGGGCGAAGGAAAGCACTGAGTCGAGGAGGCACCATGAACTCGTACGGTGTCACGCCGGAGGAAACCCCATCAGGTGAAGGCTGCACCGCCGAGGCGCATCAAGAGCGGCCAGACGGTGGCCTCTGGGAGCACCCCTGGCTGTTCTTGGGATTGATAGCCTTCGGCGCAGTCCTGGTGGCGGGCTTCTTCGCAGCCCGGATCGCCGGGTTGTGATCGCGTGCGGCATCGGACTCGCTGGGCATGCCGGCGCGAATGGGCTGCCCGGGAGGCCGGGGCGCGCAAAGGCCCCTTGGTACGGCCATGACCGCTAAGGGGATTGAGGGAGCACGGCTGTTGGTCGTGGGCGCCACAGGGGCGCTCGGCCACCTCGCTGCTCAAGAGCTCCACGCCCGGGGTGCCCTCCTAGCCCTGGCAGGGAGGAATGAGCAGCGATTGGCCGCCTGCTCCGAGGCTCTCGGCGGTCCCGCTCGGTTGATCGACGCATATGACCTCGACGGCTGCGCCGCTCTCGCGCCTTGGGCCCTGCAAGAGTTGGGTGCGCTGAACGGGGTGCTCGTTTTGGTGGGGGTAGCCGGTTTCGGGCGGGCCGAGGACGTACCTGATGCGGTGGCCGAGCATGTGTTCAGCGTGAATTTCCTGTGCCCCGCAGCGGTGTTGCGCGGGGCGGTTGCCTGCGTGGCGGAGGGAGGCTTCCTGGCCGCCGCGACGGGCGCGATCGTGGACCGGCCGATGCTGGGAACGGCCGATTACGCGGCGTCCAAGACCGCTTTGAGTTGTTGGCTCGGTGTCGTGGCGCGTGAAGGGCGCGCACGGCGTCTACAGGTGCTCGATTTCCGGCTCCCGCACCTGGAAACCGGTTTCTCGGACAGGCCGGTGACAGGGAGCGCGCCTGCCCTGCCGACGGGAGCCGACCCCGGTGCGGCCGTCCATGCGATGGTCGGCCAACTCGCGGAAGCAGCCGACCGCGGAGCAAGAGCCTGAGGGCCGCGGTGAACACGCTCAGCCAGCCTGTGCCCCCGTGGGCCGAGGAGAGGAAAGGAAACGAGTTGGATCACATCGGCGCCGACCGCGAGAGTCTGCGACGACCACTCTCCTCATGGGCGGTATCGCCTGACGGCGGCCGTCTCGAAGAACGTACGTGTTCCCACCTCGCCGCGCTGCCCAGCCGGCCGGCGATACCTGTGGGAGTGTGTGCGGAGTGCCGCGAACGCGGGTGGACTTGGGCCCGGCTGCGGTGGTGTGCGACGTGCAGGCACGTTGGATGCTGCGACAGTTCGCGAGGGCGCCACGCGTACGCCCATCATGCGCAGACGGGACACCCCGTGGTCCTGTCGATGGATCCCGACGAGGCCTGGGCGTGGTGTTTCGTGGACGAGGTCTTCCTCGTTCACGTGCCCGGGGGATAGCAGTGGCCGGTTCCCCCACAGCTTTGCCGGCCGACGACCAGATCGGCTCAGGGGGGTGTGTCGCCGACGGCGCGGTGCGCCCGGATCACCTGCTCGACGTCGCCGAGCCGGTCCAGGCCCTTCACGGCTCGGGCCATGCGGGGATTGCCCTCCAGCCTTGCGCGATGCCGATTCAGAAAGGACCAGTAGCCGACGGTGAAGGGACAGGCCCGTTCGCCACTGCGGTCCGTGGGCCTGTACCGGCAGCCCTCGCACAGGTCGCTCATCCGGTGGATGTAGGCGCCGCCCGAGGTGTAGGGCTTGGTGGTCATCAGCCCGCCGTCCGCGTACTGGGACATGCCCACCACATTGGGCAGCATCACCCAGTCGTAGCCGTCCACGAAGCACCGGTGGAACCAGTCCGTCACCTCAGCCGGGTCCCAGCCCCGCTGCAGGGCGTGGCTGCCGAGGACCATCAAGCGGGGGATGTGGTGCGTCCACCCCGTATCCCGAACCTGCGCCAGCACCGTAGACAGGCAGCGGGCCCCCACCGCGTCCGCATCCAGCTCGGCGAACCATGCCGGGACCGGTGTGGTGTGGCGCAGTTCGTTGCGGTGCCGGTAGTCCTCGCCGAGGTGCCAGTAGAGGTTCCACACGTACTCGCGCCAGCCGCACACCTGCCGGATGAAGCCCTCGGCGCTGTTGAGCGGTACCAGCCCGGCCCTGAAGGCCTCCTCCGCCCGGCTCACGCACTCCCACGGGTCGAGCAGGCCGAGGTTGAGGGAGGAGGACAGCAGACTGTGGCTCATCACGGGGTCGGCGGCCAGCATGGCGTCCTCGTGCGCGCCGAAGTCGGCGAGCCGGTGGGTGACGAAGTGGTCGAGCGCGGCCAGGGCCTCGCGGCGGCTCGCGGGGAAGAGGCGGGGGCCGTCGCGCCCCACGAAGGTGATGCCCTCCTCCCGCTCCCAGCGGTCCAGGTCCCGCCGGACTCCTTCGTCGATCTCGTCCTCCCGGGGCCGGTACGGAGGCGGCGCGCCGAGCGTGGTCCGGCCGCGGGGCGGTGGCTCGCGGTTGTCGTGGTCCAAGTTCCACCGCCCGCCCGCCGGCCCGTCTCCCTCCATGAGGATGTCGTGGGTGCGTCGGGTGTGCTGGTAGAGGTTTTCCTGCAGGAGCCGCCGGCCCTGCTGCCGCGCGGCCCAGTCGGCGAACTCCCGGTGTCCGACCAGAAAGCCGCGGGCCGGGTGGACGGTGACCTGCGGGAGCGAGGTCACCAGGGCGAGGGCGGCACGGGACGTGGGGTGGTGGACGGAGACCGGTGCGTCACCGACGGCCTGCATCAGCCCTTCCCGGTAGGTCTCCGCCCTGACGTACTGGGCTCGCTCACCCAGGTCCGCGGCCCGGTGGCGCATGGCGCTGAGCACGAGATGGGCCTTGGCCCGGTGGAACCGGCGCCGCCGCAGAACGGCGCGGGATTCGATCAGCAGCCACCGGACGTTCCTCGGCGTCCCGCCGCCGGCGGTGGCGGTGAAGTGCGGGCCGAGCTGGTCTCCGAACAGCCAGTGCACTGAACTCATGCCCGCATCCAACCAACTCGGACCATGCCGACGGCGAACGACGCGACCGATCCACACCTTCGTACGCTCACGCTCACCGTCCTCTTCGCAGGCAGTCGGGTCACATCGGCGTGAGGACGGTGTCGATGATGTTGACCGTGGCGTTGGCGGTCTGGACGTCGCCACAGACGATCTTCGCCGTGCCGTTGACGGTGAAGCTCTCTCCGGATCCGGCAGTCGTCAGGGAACCGCCCTCGAGGGTCTTGAAGGAGCCCTTGGCGAGCTGGTTCGGTGTGATCTTCTCGCCCACCACGTGGTAGGTGAGGATCTTGGTCAGTTCCGCCTTGTCGGCCAGGATCTTGTCCAGGTCGGCATTCGGGATCTTCGCGAACGCCTCGTTGGTCGGAGCGAACACGGTGATGCCCTCGGCGTTGTTCAGGGTGTCGACCAGGCCGGCCTTCTTGACGGCCGTGACCAGCGTCGACAGGGCCGGGTTGTTGGACGCCGCGGTGGCCACGGGGTCCTTGGCCATGCCGGCGAGGCTGCCGGAGCCCTCCTTGGGGACCGATGCGCAGGCCGGCCCGTACGGGTCCGCCTGCTGGGAGTCGGCGAATACCGGGGTTGCCACGCCCAGAACCAGGGGGAGAGCGAACGCTGCTGCCGCGAGTGCGGCGGTGCGGCGGACGTTTTGGATAGCCATGGCTTCCTCCTCCGAAGGGATCTTCGCGCTCTGTCGTTCGCTGGGGCGGCGCCTCGCGGCGCAGAGCGCCTTCACTATGGGTTCGTCACCGGGGACAGGACCGATTGGTCCAGGAGCCCGCGGGATCTTCATCGCTCGGAAGCGGCACGGATGGGGGGGGTCCGTCACCCGTGTCGGGCCTCGGCCGCGATGGGCAGTCGCTCCGCGACCTTGTCCGCGAGCGCCTCGAACTCCGAGCGCAGGAAGGGTTCGGCGACTCTGGCAAGGCCCTTGAACCGCAGGGAGGCGGTGTAGGTGAGCCGGGTTTCGGTGGCCGATCGGGGCTCGAACTTCATGACGTCCCTGGCGACCACGGTCTTGTTCGTCCCCGCGAAAACGAGCTGGTGCGTCTCGCGGGATTCCAGGACGTAGACCAGATCAGTGGTCCGCCCGCGGAAACGAGAGGTGTTGTGCCAGGTGGCCCCGGGCCGCACCGGCCCTTCGCCGGTCCGGACGCACCGTACGGTGCCCGGGTCCCAGTCCTGGGCATGGCCGAAGTCCGCAAGGTAGGCGACAAGGTCTTCGAGCGGAACTCCGACGATGAAACTGCGCTGCACCGTGATCACTGTCTTTCGCCCCTTTCTCCCGCCTCCGTCTCTGCCGGAGCGTTTCGAGACTGCATCTACTCTTCGCTCCGCGGTCCGGCACCGGATGCATCCGGCTCGGATGGTTGCATCCTGGGGAGCGCGACGTCACGGAGAGCTGTGGGGCACGTCCGCTGAGTGATACATGTACGACCTCCGCGGCTTCCCTCGGAACCGGAGCGGTCATGTCTTGGGAACGGCGGTGTTGATGCCGGGCAATTCGGCGTAGACGGAGGCGAAGGCGGACGCCGCGGCGTCGATCGAGTAGCTCGCACGAACCGTTGCCCGAGCCCGGCGCGCCATGGCGTCGAGAACCGCAGGCTTCAGGGACAGCAGTGCCTCCAGCCCCTCAGTCAAGCCCTTGGACGAAGAGGTATCCAGGAGTAGACCGTTGACCATGTCCTCCACATAGTGAGGAATTCCGCCACGGCTCGTGGCTGCGACCGGCAGGCCCGCATCCATGGCTTCGAGCACGGCGATGCCGAACTCCTCCTTCGCGCTCGGGCAGACGTAGTAGGCCCGGCCCCTAGTTCCAGAGCGGGCCAGCGCCCGCTCCAGACGGCGGACTTCGGTGTTGGGCATCGCTGCCACCATGGCCAGCCGCGCAGACGCCGCCGGGGTCGCCGCTACGAGATCGGCGATCGCCTTCCGCACTTGGCGCTCTCCCGAATCCGCCCGATCCGCGCGAGGGGATCCGCCCACGAGCACGAGCGTCGAGCGGAGATGCAGTCCGGACTCGATCCATGCCTGCACCAACACGTGCTGCTGTTTGAGCGGGTGAAGGCGCCCCACGGTGAGCAGGATGGGCTGTCCGCGCTCGTCAGCTTCGAGCGCTGCGGGCAGTGCGGTCTCGAAGAGCCTTTCCAGCAGGCGCTCGCATCTCTGGGGTTCGTGGACGGCGGGCTGATAGGCGGTGATCCCCTCCGGTGGCGCGATCGGTCCTCGACCACCGCGTACGGCTGCGAGTTGGGGAAGGTAGCGGACCAACTCGGCTGTTCCGCCGCGGCCCGGGATGCCGATGACGGCGTCGGCGCGATCCACGAGCCTGTCGGCCGCGAAGACGCGGTGCAGGTCTTGGCGCAGGTCCTCCATTGGGGTGTCGCCGGTGACCGTTCGTCCGGCGTGCCGCTCGCTGACACGGCGGTGCGGGTCGGGTGTCGCGGTGAAGACCAGTCGGGTGCCGAGCTCGCGCGCTGCTTCGGCGACTGCCAGGGATCTGTCGTCGGCGTACCTGACATGGACAAGGTCGGGCCGCCTTCCGAGCCCTTCGAGGAGCATGCGCGTCCACCAGGTGAGCGCACTTGCGTCGCCCACTGGTCCCATCCCTGGAGTGGTAGTGGCGTGTGGGTCAGTGGGCAAGCTGAGCGTCCAGTGTCCCGGTCCCCGACCTCGCAGGAGGGTGGGCTCGGCCAGGAGCTCACGCGCATCCTTCGTCACGAGGGTGATGACGGCATCGATGCGCTCCGTCCGCGCGAGCGCATCGCCCAGGCCCGCGAGGAGGACTCCGAGACCTCCGCTGCTCCCCTCTCCCGGGGTGTCCATCTCACCGAGCAGCATCGACTGAACCACGAGCAGGCCGGCTGCGTGCGGCAGCGCAGGAGGTTCGACGAGGCGCTCGCCTGTGGCGGCCGTGAGGAGCAGCCGTTCGTAGGCCTCGGTCGCGGTATCGGGCTTCGGGAGCAGATGCCGACACGGGGGTTGGAGCGCGAGGTGGCGCCACAGGGCCAATCTGGCCGGCCTGTTGTTCAAGGGGCTTCGTCGGGCGAGGGAAGCCCACCCGGCTGCATCCATGATGTGGAGCCGACCCGCGGTGGCCAGGTCGATCAGGTGAGCCAAGGTTTCGGGGTCGGTACAGTCCAGGATTTCCCGGGTGAGTGTGCGGCGGACGGACTCGGTTCCGTGACGACGTAGCGACAGCGGCCAGGCTTCCGTGACGGTGCTGCGCAGCCGCTGGTCCGCGTTCAGGGTGGCGGCCAGGAGTTCTTCGGGGTCGACGGACCCACACAGGCGCAGGGTGCGACGCAGGAGGGCCGTCTTCCTGTCGCCGGGATCTGGCAGGGGGTCCGCCGGATGGTCGTCGTGCCACGGGCGGTACTCGGCGTTGAGGAAGGAGGCCAGTGTTCCGAATGTCGCGGGTGTCCGCGGCGCTTCTTCGGTGTCCCAGAAGCCCTGTCGGGCCACGACAAAGGGGTCGGGCCCTTCCTGCGGGGTGGTTGCGTCCATGGGGCGCTGCTCTCGCTCGGGCGGATGGTCACCGCTGATTCCGCCGCGTTCACGGCTTTGGATGCGAAGGAGGGGGCAACCAGCCACCGTGCTGCCTCCGGATGCGCGCCTCCGACCGAAGAGGGCAGGACAGTCCTCTGCCGGAAGTGAGGCCTTCGTGCCGCGTGTCACCGTGATCGCTCCACCGTTCCACTCGCACGCGGCCCCGCTGTCCGTGCTGGCGGGAGAGCTCCGTACAGCGGGGGCGGAGGTCACTTTCGCCTGCGCCGAAGCGTTCGCACCTCTGGCTGAAGCAGCGGGGGTGGATTTCACCCCGCTGACGGTCACGCGCAACGCGAACACCGGAATCGCCCGGAGCACTGTGCAGGGTCAAGCCGAGTCGCGGCGCTTGGAGGAGTTCCTCGATGCCACGCTCGCCGGGGCTGTTCCCGCGCTGCTGGTTCAGGCCCGCCATCGCAGGGTCGACATGCTCGCCGAACCAGCGCGGGTGCTGGAGGACCTGCGGTCACTGCACGCCCGGCGGCCGGCGGACTGGTACGTGGTGGACCAGCTGAGTTACTCCGTCACCCTCGCGCTGCACTGCCTGGACCTGCCGTACGCGACGTTCTGCCCGGGGCATCCCAGTTATCTGCCGGCCGCGCCGGACGCGCTGTTCGGAGTGCCGTATGCGTGGCCGCACGCTGTAAGGCCGGCGGCCGCCGGGCTGAACGCGCTGCGCCGGGAAGCACTGGTGAACGACCGCTCCTTCACCGCGCTCTTCGCACGGTTCATCTCCCTTCACGCACCGCACCGGCCGGTACCGAGGAGGGCGTTCTCGCTCTGTTCGCCCCGAGCAGTGGTTCTGCACTATCCGCGCCTGGACTGGCTCCCCCCGCGCCCCGAAGGCCCGGAGTACGTTTTCAGCGGGCACTTCACTCGCGCCGAACCGGCAGGGCCCGGTCCCTTCTGGGAGTCCGAACTGCGCAGGCTGAGGCAGGGGGGCCGACGTGTGGTGCTGGTGGCGCTGGGAACATTCCTCTCGGCCCGGCATGACGTACTGGAGGCAGTGGCCCGGGGGATCCTGGCCGAGTGCGAGGACACCTCGGTGATCCTCGCCGCCGGGGACCGTGCTGGTGCGCTGGCCTCCCTGGCCGGCCCTCGGGTCTCGGTCGCGGCGACCGTACCGCAGCAAGCGCTGCTTGCACGAGTGGATGCGATGGTCCACCACGGCGGCAACAACTCCTTCACCGAGTGCCTGGCCGCCGGCGTGCCCGCTCTCCTCCTCCCCTTCTCCAGCGACCAGTTCTCCATCGCTCACGATGCCGAAAGGGCGGGGGCGGCCCTGTGTCTCGACCCGAACGGGTTGGACGCTGGCAGGGCGGGCCGTGCCGTCGCCACGCTCCTGGACGCACCCCGGCACGCCCTCGATGAACTGTGCCGGCACGTGCGCTCACGCGGCCCCGCGCAAGCGGCCAGCAGACTGATCCATGTGATGACCTGAACCTCCCCCGGCCCGGAGACGGACGAGGAGGCCAGGACGAGTTGGCCGGAGGATTGTGGAATTCAGTACAGACCCATCCGGCGGGCGGTGTCCTCTCCGTGCTGCATCCGCTGGCGGGCGCCTTCACCGAGGGCGGTGAGCACGCCGGCGACGACGGTTTCGATGATGGCGAGGGTGGGGACGAGGCTGTCGTAGGGGGAGGGTGCGGCGACCTGGCTCGGCAGGACCACCTGTGCGTGGGGGGCCGCGGGTGAAAGCCATACGTCGGTGAACAGGATGACCTTGCCGCCCTGTTCCTGGACGAGTTCGGCCATGGAGACCTTGTCCGGCTCGTAGCGCCGGTAGTCGAACAGGACGAAGACATCACGTCGGTTCACCGCTGCGAGCTGCGCGGTCCGTTCGACGTCCCGGTCCGGCAGGAAGCGGACGTCGTCGCGTACCTGCATGAGGTGCAGACCGAGGTATTGGGCGAAGAGGTTCGTGAACCGACCGCCGGCCAGGGTGATGCGGCGTTTACCGTCGGAGAGCAGTGCGATCGCGTGTTCGAGATCGTGCGGGGGCAGTTCGGCGAGGGTCTGGGCCACAGCGGCGCTGAAGACGTTGCTACCGCGCTGGAGGAGGGAGAGGTCCTCGATTCCGCCTTGGCTGCGGCCGTAGTCGGTTGCCTCGTAGAGGGAGAGGGGAGAGGCGTTGCGTTCGTCGAGCTCCGCGCGGAGAGCGGTCTGGAAATCGGGGAAGCCGCGGTAGCCGAGCCGGTTGATGAAGCGCAGGACGGTCGGGGTACTGACGGCGGCGCGTTCCGCGAGGACGGCCATGGTTTCGAAACCGGCTGCGGGATAGCCGGCGAGTAGCACGCGTGCGACCTTGCGTTCGGCAGGGCTGGCGTCGCCCAGCTTGAGGCGGATCTCGTCGGCGAGCGTGCCAGGGGCCATGCGCTGGGTCTTCCTTCGTATGCGTGGGTGCTGGGGTGGGTCGAGGTCGAGCTTAGTGTCGAGCGTGAGCAGGTGAGGCCGGCCGGCACCGCAGGATTCCGGCCGGCCCCTGTCGACCGGAGTGCGTCAGGGCAGAGTCACTCCGGAGCGACGGCTATCCGCAGGCCGGTGACGGTGTGCGCGGTTGCGCCGTCGCTGGTCCAGGCGGTGAATCCGGGTTGCTTGGTGAAGGTGACGGTGAATCGGGGGCCGCTCTCGAAGGTGCCGGCCGTGGTGGTGCGCTGGGTCGTGGTGGCCAGGGCGCGGGCGGTGTTCAGGAAGGAGTAGGGGACGCCCGCGGGGTTGGCCGGGGAGTAGAAGACGTCCGAGTTGGCGGGTATCGGTGAGGCTGTCAGCGGTATCAGGGGCCGCTTGCCGCTGGCGGGCTGGATGTGCCAGCGGTGGGGGTCGTAGCGGTCGCCGTTGGAGAGGTAGGTGTAGCGGGCGCCTGTCAGGGCCCATCCGGCCTGTGGGTTCTTGTGGGTTCGGGCTTGCCGGAGGTCGAGGATGGCGACGCCTTGCGGGCCCAGGACGCGCAGTCGCTCGCGGGGGGTGCTGGGATCGTCGACGACGAGTGCGGTGTTCTCTTCCAGTGCGTACACGCGGTCGTGTCCCGTGTCGGCGGCGAGTCGCAGGGCCCTGCCTTCGCGTCCGTTCGTACCGGTGTGGGTGTCGATGAGTCCTGAGCGGAGGAAGCCGAAGCCGCCTTCGGGGAGGTATCCGAGCCGGGCCGGGTCCTCGAAGTAGCCCGGGCTGCTGCCGTCGCGCAGTCCTTCGTAGGAGTCTCCTCCGGTGACCATGTCGGCTCCGGCCGCGATCTGCGCTCCGGCGCTGGATCCGGATACGACCGCCCCGGCGGCGAGCTTCGCCCTCATGGCGGCGAGCACCTTCGAGTCGGTGTGTGCGGAGCCGTGGAGCAGGGTGGTGACGTAGCGGAACTGGTCGCCGCCGCCGAAGAAGAAGCCGGTCATGGAGTTGACCTGCCGCACGACCTCGTCGGAGTCGGCATTGGTGATGTGGTCGAGGTCGATGGGGATCCACTGGGCGTCGGCGGCACCGTGGTGCTTGAAGAGTCCGGCGTAGTAGGCGCCGTTGCAGGCGGAGTTGCTGCAGTTCTCCGGGTCGCCCGCCTCGGGGTCCTGGCTGGCGGGGATCGAGGCGGCGGTGAGGACACCGATGCGCGCTTTTGCTCCACCTGCGCGCTTGATGATCTCGCCGTAGACCTGCGTGTTGTCGGCTTTGAGGCCGCCGCCGATCAGGACGAGCGAGCCGCGGCCGCCGGCCGGCGCGGCGGTGTGGGCGTGGGCGGCCGGGGCGAGGGTGAGTCCGAGAAGGAGAGCGGTGCTGCCCGCCAGTGCGGTACGGCGGGCTCCGGTCGGGACGGGCATGGGGATGCCTCCAGTAGGTGGGATCGGGTGGTGGCCGGGACCGCAGCGGCGGGTGGCTGCTGCGGTCCCGGCGCGGGCCGGCAGCCCGGTGCGTGGTGGGAGGGGCTGCCGGGGCTGGGTCCCGTACCGGGCAATGGCGCGATCAAACCGGTACGGGACGTCGGGGGGTGTCAGCCGGTGCGGCTGTCGCCGAGGTCGGCGATCAGGGAGGCCAGGAGAGCGACGCGGGCCGGGACGGTGGAGGTGTCCAGCCATTCCTCCGGGGCGTGGTCGGCGCCGCCGACCGGGCCGAGGCCGTCCAGGGTGGGCACGCCGAGACCCGCGATGAAGTTGGCGTCCCCGACGCCCCCGGTCGCCGCGCCCGACAGGCTGATTCCCAAGCCTGCGGCTATGCGTCTGGCCTGGTCGAACATGCGGCGTGAGGCGGGTGTGTCCTCCATGGGCGGGCACAGGTCCAGCTGCTCGACGGTCGCCGTGGTGCCGGAGACGGCGGGCCGTGCGGCTGCGGACTCGATCGCACGGTGGGCCGCTGCGAGTCCGGCGGCGGTGGCCGAGCGGACCTCGACGCGCAGCTCGGCTTCCGGGCAGACGATGTTGGTGCGGCTGCCGGCCCGTACGACACCGACGTTGACGGTGACGTCGTCCCAGTGGCCGTTGAGGGACTGCAGGGCCACGACCAGGTGGGCGGCGGTCAAGGCGGCGTTCGCTCCGCGCTCCGGCTCGATGCCGGCGTGCGCTGCCCGGCCGGTGACGCTCACCCGGAAGTCGGCGACACCTTTGCGGGCGATGACCAGGTCGCCGTTCTCCCGGGCACACTCCAGGGCCAGCGCGTAGTGGACTCCACGGGCCGCTGCTTCGGTCACGGGGCGGCTCGCCGGCGAGCCGATCTCCTCGTCCGGGGTGGCGAGGAAGACGAGTTCGGCGTACTGCCCTGCCCGAGTCTCTTCCAGGATCTCGAGAGCGGTGATTCCGGCCAGCAGGCCGGCCTTGTCATCGCTGACACCGGGGCCGCGCGCCGTGTGGCCGTCGAGGTGGAAAGGCCTCGCTGCGGCGGTTCCGTCGTCGAAGACGGTGTCGAGGTGCGCGACGAGCAGGAGGCACCGTCCGCCCTGCTCGACCGGAAGGTCGCCCAGCTTGCGGGCGAGGATCACATCGCCGACGGGGTGCCCGTGGGTGGGGTCGGGAGCGACGCGCTCCACGTCGAATCCGAGCCGCATGAGCCGGTTCTGGGTCCAGTCGGCCATCCGGTTCACGCCGGCCGGGCTGTAGGAGCCCGAGTCGATGGCGACCAGGCCGGCGAGGTCGGCGAGGTAGCCTTCCAGGCGCGCTTCGGCGTACGGAAGCAGCGTGTTGGTGTGCAGCTGCTCCCGTGAGGGGGCGGTCACAGGACCTTCGAGAGGAACGCGCGGGTGCGTTCCTCTCGGGGTTCGACAAGGACCTGGCGCGGGTCACCGGATTCGACGACGACGCCGTCGTCCATGAAGACGGCGGTGTCACCGACCTCGCGGGCAAAGCCGATCTCGTGGGTGACCACGACCATGGTCATGCCGTCTGCCGCGAGCCGGCGCATCACGTCCAGGACGTCTCCGACCAATTCCGGGTCGAGGGCGGAGGTGGGTTCGTCGAAGAGCATGAGTTTGGGTTTCATCGCCAGGGCTCGCGCGATGGCGACGCGCTGCTGCTGCCCGCCTGAGAGCTGGGCCGGGTAGTGGCCGGCCCGGTCCCCGAGGCCCACCTGTTCCAGCAGATGGTGGGCCTCGTCCCTGGCCTGCGACGTGGCGGTCTTGCAGACGTTGACGGGGGCTTCCATGACGTTGTCCAGCGCGGTCATGTGCGGGAAGAGGTTGAAGCGCTGGAAGACCATGCCGATGTCGCGTCGCCTCGCGGCGACTTCCTTCTCGCGCAGTTCGTGGAGCCGCGATCCGCTCTGGCGGTAGCCGACCAGATCGCCGTCGACCGCGAGCTTCCCGCCGTCGACGCGGTCGAGGTGGTTGATGCAGCGCAGGAACGTCGACTTGCCTGAGCCGGAGGGGCCCAGCAGGCAGCACACCTGGCCGCGTTCGACGGTCAGGTCGATGCCTTTGAGGACTTCGAGTTTCCCGAAGTGCTTGCGCACGCCTTGGGCGCGGACCATGGGAACGTTCACGCGGCCGCCTCCTTGGTGTTCTTCTTCGTGCGGGCGGGCTCGGCCGGTGCGCCGGCGAACATGCGGCGGAGAGGTGAGATGTGGCCGCCGCGGTCGGAGCCGCGGCCGTAGCGGCGCTCCAGCCATGCCTGCGGGATGCCGAGCAGGGTGACCAGTCCCAGGTACCAGAGGCTGGCGACGACGAGCATGGGGATGACCTGGTAGTTCTGCGCGTACACGTCCTGGATGTTGGACATCAGGTCGTGCGCCGAGATGATCGACACCAGGGCGGTCATCTTCAGCATGTTGATCGTCTCGTTGCCCATCGGCGGGATGATCACCCGCATGGCCTGGGGCAGCACGATCCTGCGCATGGTCTGGGCGGGCCGCATGCCGAGGGAGTGCGCCGCTTCGGTTTGGCCGGGGTCCACCGACTGGATGCCGGCCCGGACGATCTCCGAGGCGTACGCGGCCTCGTTGAGGCCGAGGGCCAGCAGGGCTGCGATGGCCGGGGTGAGGAGGGAGTTCGTCTCGACCTGGAAGAAGGTGACGCTGGTGAACGGGATGCCGATCTTCACGTACTGGTAGAGGGCGGCGGCGTATCCCCAGAAGATGATCTGGACCAGCAGGGGGGTGCCGCGGAAGAACCAGACGAACAGTGAGGACATGCCGTAGAGAACCGGGTTGGACGACAGCCGCATCACTGCGACCAGCGTGCCGAGGACGAGTCCGAGGGCCATGGCGGCCACGGTGAGCCACAGGGTGGTGACGAGTCCGGAGAAGATCAGGTCGGCGAAGAGGAAGCGGCCGATGATCTCCCAGTGGAGATTGCCGTTCTTCGCCAGTGATCCGGCGACACCGACGAGTGCGGTGATGGCCGCAACAGCGGCGATCCAGCGGCCGTAATGGCGCAGCGGCACGACGGTGAGCTGCTCGGGGGCCGGGCGGTCGATGTCCGCCGGGGCTGTGGTGGTCGTCATTTCTAGTCCACCGCCGCGTTCTTGGTGGCCTCCTTGACGGCGATGGATGCGACACCGTACTTGTCGAAGATCTTGGTGACGGTTCCGTCGTCGATCAGAGCCTGCAAGGCCTTGTGGATCGCGTCGCTGAGCCGGGGCAGCTTCTTGGAGACCGCGATGCCGTTCGGCGAGGCCCCGTAGCCGCCCGATGCGGCCGGGTCATCCACGACCTGGAAGGCATTGCCACCGTCGGCGGTCTTGGCGGTCCAGCCCGCGGCGGGCTTGGTCTGCACCTGGGCGACGACCTTGCCGGAGCGCAGGGCGAGCTGCGCGTCGGAGTCCTTGGGGAAGGTCTGGATGTCGATCTCGCTCTTACCGTCGGCCTTGCACTTGGCCTGGTGTTCCTTGAGGAGGTCGAGCTGATTGGTCGCCGCCTGCACCGCAACCTTCTTGCCGCACAGGTCGTCGAGGGTGGTGATCTTCTCGGGGTTGCCCTTGACCACCATGATCCCGGAACCGGAGACCGAGTAGTCGACGAAGTCGACGACCGCCTGGCGCTCCTTGTTGTCCGTCATCGCCGACATCGCCGCGTCGAACTTTCCGGCCTGGATGGCCGGCACGATCCCGTCGAACTTCTGGGGCGCGAAGGCGAACGTCACACCCAGCTTGGCCCCCAGCGCCTGCCCCAGGTCGTAGTCGAGGCCGGTGAGCTCCGGCTTGCCCTCGGCCACGAACATCTCGAACGGCGCGTACGGCACGTCCGTGGCCACGCGGACGGTGCCCGCCTTCTTGATCGCGTCGGGCAGTGCCTCGTGCAGCGCAGTGTCCTTCGTGACCGCTACCCCGGCGATGGTGGCCGGCTGTCCGCCGGTGGCCTCGGCGGTGTCGGCAGCGGGGTCCGAACAAGAAGTGAGCGTGGCCAGCGCGGTCGCGGCCGTCAGCGCCGTGATCAGGTTTCGGGACAGACGGGTGTTCATCAGGCGTATGCCTCTCCGGTCTTCGGGGCCGACGGGGTGTTCGCCGTCGACTACAACACGGAAATTACAGAATCGCTCGCCTGATGGCTAGATGTATCGCTCCTTACATTGCGGTAACGGGCACCCCTTCTGCCACGAGACCACGCAGCGCGGGCCGTTGAACTGACCAAATCACCCACTCCTCCGAAGGGAAGGGTGATTCACGCTCTACATCTACCGTTCATTCGGCTCGGCTTGTAAGTTCCGCTACTGCATCCCCCTACAGGACGGCGCACCTCCCACAAGCGCCGCTCAGGGCGTCGCCACGCCCTGCCCCCTGCAGATTCACCAACCCCTCCCCCACCCCTTGGAGAAGCCATGGGCACACGGTTCAGGCACGCCTCGCCGGCCTCGACTGCCGTAGCACTGCTCACACTTGCCGCCACGCTCACTTCGACCTCCAGCGCGCAGGCTGCCGCCACACGGGTCCGCTTGGGCAGCGGCTCGGACGTCAGCCGCACGTCATGGCAGGGCCCTGCCTTCACCATGAACGGCGACGGCAAGATCATCCCTGGCTCCATGTCCGCTGCCATCGACGCCGTCCGCGGCGGCACCGGAAGCCTGGACGTCGTCGTCCTGGCCGGCTCCGCCCCCACCTCGGGCAGCACCACCCCCGAATGCGATGCCGCGATGGCGCTACCCGGCGTCAACTCCTGTACGACCTGGACCCTGACCGCCGCCGCGGACGGCAACAACAGCCAGGTCAACACCGATATCCGCAACGCCGAGTTCGTCTACTTCGCCGGCGGCGACCAGTGCCGCTACGCCGCCTGGAAGGGCAGCGCGCTGGAGGCGTCCGTCGAGTCCGTCGTGGCCAAGGGCGGCGGCTCGGGCGGCGGCAGCGCCGGCCACCACATCAACAGCCCCGTCGTCTACGACGCCTGCAAGGGCAGCGTCACCAGCGCGGAAGCCCTCGCCAACCCGTACGACAGCTACATCACCTTCACCACCGGCATGTTCGACTGGGCGAACTACGGCGGCGTCATCAACGACTCCCACTTCACCACCCGCGACCGGATGGGCCGCACCATGGCCTTCGTCGCCCGCGCCATCAAGGACGGCCGGACCTCCGGAGGCAAAGCCTGGGGCGTAGGAGTCGAAGAAGGCAGCTCACTGCTCCTCGACAAGAACGGAACAGCCACCCTCTACGGCAAGGAGGCCTACGTCGTCCTGGGCGACCACCAGCCGGAGCAGGCTGCGTCCGGCAAGCCCCTGACCTTCTCGAACTACAAGATCTGGCGCCTGGGACCCGGGCAGACCTACGACTTCAGGAACCGCCCCACCTGCGGCTACTACCTCCGCAGCGTCACGAACGGAGTCGCCGACCCCAACCTGTACACCGGCACACCGCAGACCGGCTGCACCCCACCCGGAGGCGCGAACACCCTGGCGGAAACCGAAACGAACGACACCCGCGCCACCGCTGACGACGCCGGCGCCCTGACCTACCCCGCCTCACTCACCGGCAGCATGAAGTCGACCACCGATCGCGACTACTTCCGCGTCTCCTTCTCGGCCGGCGAGCGGGTCGCCATCCAGTGCACCATTCCGGACGGAGCCTATGACGCCGACCTCTACCTGCTCGACTCGGGCGGGAGCACCATCGACCGGTCCGTGAACGATGGAGTGGGCATGGACGAGTCCCTCACCTTCACCCGAACCGCCGCCGGAAGCGGCACCTACTACCTCGAGCTCGACGCATACCAAAGCTCGGGCAGCTCTCCGTACACCTGCACCCTGACGAAGAGCTGAGACATGGCGGGTGCCGGAGCCTTCCCTCTCCGGTTCCGGCATCCGCCGCCTGCCCGAGCCCGTGGTGGGCGGCTCTGCACATCGGCTCCGCCACACCAGAAGGCGGGGAAGGCGCGACCCCGAAATTGTGCATAAACGGTGCAAGTCGCCCGTCGACTCGGGCTGCGGATACGTTCGGCTGGACCGGCCACCTCGCCGGAGGTGTCGCTCACCCGAAACGATCCGAAGGAGCCTTCGAGAAGTGAAGCATCCCGTCCACACCAGCTGAGGAGCCCGGATGAAGCTGAGCGACGAACTCTCAGTCGATCACAGGCTGGCAACCGTCTACCGCTATGGCGCCCTTCTCTGCGGGCTGACCCTGATCGCGTTCGGCGTGCTCGGCTTCGCCGATGCCCTCCGCCCCTTCGACACGCAAGGCGAGACGATCGCGGGCCTGACCACCAACACCACCCTGAGCGTCATCTCCGTCGTCGTCGGGCTCGCGCTCGCCGCAGGCGCCGTCATCGGCGGCAACTTCGCCTCCACCCTCAACATCACGGTGGGAGCGCTGTTCCTGCTCAGTGGGTTCGCGCACATCTTCATCCTCGACAAAGGCGCCAACATCCTGGGATTCGGCATGACGAACGTGATGTTCAGCTTCGTCATGGGCTTGATCGTCATGACCTTCGGGATGTACGGCCGCGTCTCCAGCAAGCTCCCCCACGACAATCCGTACTGGCAGCGCCGTCATCCCCGGCATGAAGGCGGCCGGGATCCCCAGGCCAGCCGGGCCATCGCTGTCGACTGACCGCGTACGGCGGCCGGCGGCCGGCGGGGCGACCCGGCCGTCGACCGGGTACACCTTCGCGGCGATCCAGCGCCAGAGCCGATACCACCGAGCTCCTGCGGTTCCTGGACGGCGCGACATCAGGCGATGCGGCCGGTCAGGCGCGGTGCGGGCGCGTGGCGGTGTCCAGATAGAAGGCATCGATGCTCTGGACGGCCTGCTCGAACTCCTCCAGGTTGACCGGCTTGGTCACGTACGCGTTGGCGTGGCTGGTGTAGGCGCCGACGACGTCGTCGGGTGCGGAGGAGGTGGTGAGGACGACGACGGGGATGGTCCGGAGGTCGGCGTCGTTCTTCAGGATGCGCAGCAGGTCGCGGCCGTTCATGCGGGGCATGTTCAGGTCGAGCACGATGAGGTCGGGGCGCGGACTGTCGGGGTCGCGCAGGTGCTCCAGGGCCGCGACACCGTCTGTGGCCTGGACGAGATTGCGGGCCCCGCGCTCGGAGAGCGCCTCCTCGATGAGCATGGCGTCCGCGATGTCGTCTTCCACCAGCAGCACATCGAACGGTCGGGCGGGGTCGTTCATCGTCATCTGCTCCGTGGGTGCATCGTCGGTGTGGTTGAAGAGCCCGGGCCAGCGGCGGCGGGCTCCCTGACGGGTCACGCCGCATGCGCGGCCGATTTGGGGGTATCCGGCTCCCGCACGCGCGGCGTCCGTGGCCGCTCCGCGCTGCAGTCGTTCCACGGCCCGCTGAAGGTGGTCGAGTACATGCAGGCGTACCAGGGCCTGCGCGCGGTCGTCCGCCGCAGGATCCGAGAGGTCCTTCTGCAGACCGAGCGCCAGGCGACGGGTGAGGTCGGCCACGGCCGCGTCGGCGACGGCGGCCGTCTCCTTCGGGGTGGTCCGCAGGTGGAAGTTGGTGCCGGGCATACCCCGAACCCTAGGCCCTGATCCGGCGTGCGACAACAATTGTTGTCAAGGCCCTCTACAGTGTGCGCTGCGCCCTGTTCAAGGCGGCTGTCTCGGGAGGGGAATCAGAGGATGACCGGCATGTTGACACCGTCGGGTGCGCGGAGGTCCTCCGCGTGGACGACCCGGCGGTGGCTCCGCGTCGGGGTCGCCGCTTCGCTGACGGTGCTGGCCCTGCTCGGTGTGACCGGGGCGTGGGTGCTGGGGCGGACGGCATCGATCAGCGAGGAACTCGTGGACGTGCGGGTGCCCGCGCTGACCACTTCCTTCCGCCTGGAATCGGCCCTCCTCAACCAGGAGACCGGCATCCGCGGCTACGGCCTCACCGGGACCCCGGAGTTCCTCCAGCCCTATCAGCAGGGGCTCACCGATCAGGACGTGTACGCCGTGGAACTCGCGCGGCTCCTGGACGGCGACGGCCGCGCGCTCGCGGACCTGAAGGCGCTCCAGGACGCGGTCTCCACATGGCAGGAGAGGATCGCCCGTCCGATCGCCGCCTCGCCGTCCGGGGCACCCTCACCCCTGGCCACCGCACGCGCCGCGGAGGCCAAGACGTCGTTCGACGCCCTGCGTCAGGCCATGGCCGGCCAGCAGGAACAGTTGCTCGCGGAGCGGGACCGGACCCGAGCCGATCTCGCCGCCACCATGAGGCTGCGGAACTGGCTGTTCGCGACGATCGCGGCCGTGGTCGCCCTCATGGCCGTCCTCGTCTTCGAAGGCCTGCGCCGCGGGATCAACCGGCCGCTGGAGCAGCTGGGGGCGGACGCCCGCACCGTCGCCGGAGGTGACTTCGACCACCCCATCAGCTCGGCCGGTCCGGCGGACCTGCGGCGACTGAGCGGCGAGATCGACTTCATGCGCCGTCAGCTCGTGCGCGAGCTGGCCTTCAGCGAGGAGGCCCGGCGGCGCCTGGACACCCAGACCGCCGACCTCCAGCGTTCCAACGCCGAGCTGGAGCAGTTCGCGTACGTGGCCTCCCACGACCTGCAAGAGCCGCTGCGCAAGGTCTCCAGCTTCACGCAGCTGCTCCAGCGGCGCTACGGAGGGCAGCTCGACGCCAAGGCGGACCAGTACATCGCCATAGCCGTCGACGGCGCCAACCGGATGCAGACCCTGATCAACGACCTCCTCGACTTCTCCCGGGTGGGCCGCGTCCACCACAATCCCGAGAAGGTCGACCTCGAAGCGGTCATGGAACGGGCCCTGTCCGCCCTGAGCCTCGGCGTCGAGGAGTCGGGCGCATCGATCACGCACGATCCGCTGCCTTCCCTGGTCGCCGATCCCACCCAGATGGGCATGCTCTGGCAGAACCTGATCGGCAACGCGGTGAAGTTCCGCCGCCCGGACCTGGCACCGGAGATCCGTGTCGGCGCGGTCCGGGAAGGGGAGCTGTGGCGGTTCACGGTGACCGACAACGGCATCGGGATCGAACCCGAGTATGCCGACAAGGTGTTCGTGATCTTCCAGCGGCTCCACACCAAGGACGTCTATCCCGGCAGCGGAATCGGCCTGGCGATGTGCAAGAAGATCGTCGAGTTCCACGGCGGTACCATCGCCGTCGACCCGGAGTACCGGGACGGGACGCGCATCACCTTCACCCTCGCGCCCGAACCGCCCCCGGCCCCGTCGGCCATCGCGGAAGCGACCCGGGCCGGCGTGGAGCCGGCGCCGTGACCGCGCCCCTCCCCCACACCGGCGGCCTGGCCGTGACCGAACCGGTCTACCGCATCCTCCTCATAGAGGACGACGAGGCCGACGCCCTGCTCGTCGAGGAGCTCCTCCACGACACCGAGCTGCGCTTCGAGCTCACCACGAGCACCTCGCTGGCCGACGCCCACTCGGCTCTCGCGGCCCGCACCGTCGACTGCATCCTCCTCGACCTGCACCTGCCCGACGTGTCCGGCACCGACGCCGTCACCACCGTCCGCGCCATGGCCCCGCACACCGCGGTGATCGTGCTGACCGGCCTGTCCGAGAAACAGGCGGGCTCCGAGGCGATGGCCGCCGGTGCCCAGGACTACCTCGTCAAGGGCAAGGTCGAAGCCGACCTGCTGCGCCGCACCGTCCGCTACGCCGTCTACCGCAGCCACACCGAACGCGCGTCAGCCGAAGCCCAGTCGGCCCGACTGCGCGCCGAGGAGAACGCCCGTCTGGAACGGGGCCTGCTGCCCCGGCCCCTCCTCGAGACCTCGGCCGTCGTGGTGACCACCCGCTACCTGCCCGGCGTCGAACAGGCTCTGCTCGGCGGCGACTTCCTTGACGTCGTCGAGGGCGACGGAGGGCTGCTGCACGCCGTGGTCGGCGACGTCAGCGGCCACGGTCCCGATGCCGCGGCCCTCGGCGTCTGCCTGCGCATCGCCTGGCGCTCGCTCGTCCTGGCCGGCCACCGCGGCACCGATCTGCTGCACCTGATGGAGCGCCTGCTGGTGGCGGAGCGCGGCGACCAGCCGCTGTTCGCCACCTGCACGCTCCTCACTCTCGACCAGAAGGCCGCCACCGCCACCCTCCACCTGGCCGGGCACCACGAACCGCTCCTCACCACCGCGGAGGGGACCCGGGAGGTGACCGCCGCGCACGGAATCGCGCTCGGCATCATGCCCGGCCACCGCGATTGGCCCGCCACGCTCATTCCACTCCCGGAGAGCGGAGCGCTCACCCTCTACACCGACGGCCTCACCGAAGGGCACAACGGCGACGCCGACGGCCGGCTCGGCATCGAGGGGCTCCTGCCCCTGATCAACACCACACCGTCCGCGGACCCCGCGGCGCACCTGGACAGCCTCATCCGCCAGACCAGAGCGCTCAACGCCGGAAGACACACCGACGACCTCGCTGTACTCCGCCTCGGCTGGGGGTCCCGAGGCTGAGGCCCGCCCCGCCTCGGCGGGGCGGCTCACGCCGCCTCAAGTCGGCCACCACCTCGCGCACCGGCTCCGTACCGGGCGCCATGGCACCCGGTCGACGGATGTCCGTTCGAGTCATCCGCCAGCGAGGAAGCACTGGGTTCAGGCGGCAACAGGGAGCGGAATGAACACCGTGATCGTCTTGCCGCCCGCCACAGGGTCGGATCTCCGTACGGTCGGCAATCCAGTCGACGAGCCAAAACGGGCATATACCGCTGTTCGACGCCCGCAGCGCGGCCGGTCCAGCGCGGGCGGCTGCGGCTGCGCCAGGTCAGGTCAGGTCAGGTCAGGTCAGGTCAGGTCAGGTCAGGTCAGGTCAGGTCAGGTCTACGGCGTCTGTGCCGCGAGGGCCTGCGGGAGGGCGGCGCGGATGGCGGTGATCAGGGTGCGGCTGGAGTCGAAGGCGGCGGCCATGCCGGCGGTGGGGTTGGTGTCGGCCCGCTGGTGGAGGACGACTCCGAGGATGAGGCGGGGGACGCCCGCCACCTCCTGGGTGGCGGCCCACATGAGGTTGCCGCCGGCCGGGGTGGAGGAGCCGGTCTTCAACCCGATGACCCCGTCCTGCCCGAGAAGCTTGTTGCTGTTGTGTATCTGCACGCCGACGCCGGGGGCCGTGACGGCGGGCGTGGCCACGATCTGACGGAAGGCCTCGTTCTTCATGACGGCGCGGGCCAGCTTCAGCTGATCGGCCGCTGTGCTCTTCGTGCTGGACTCGATACCGGAGGCCCCGGTGTAGGTGGTGCGGTCCATACCGAGTTCCGCGGCGGCCTTGTTCATCTTCCTGGCGAACTCTTCCTGGCCGCCCGCGTCCCAGCGGGCCAGGAGCCTGGCGACGTTGTTGCCGGAGGGCAGCATCAGGAGTTCCAGGAGCTGGCGTTGGGTGTATTCGTGCCCGGCCACGACGGGAGCGGTCGACTCGGTCGCGGAGAACGATTCGTCGGCGGCTTGCTGGTCGGCGATCACTTTCGCGCCGGGTGCGTCGCCGGGCATCGGGTGGCCGGCGAGGATCACGTAAGCGGTCATGACCTTGGTGACGCTGGCGATCGGTACCGGCGTCTGCTCGCCCTTGGTGCCGAGGCTGCCGATCCCCTCGACCTCCGCGCTCGCCTGGCCTTCCGTCGGCCACGGCAGGTCCATCGACCTGGCCAGGGAGGTCACGAGGGCAGCCTTCGGGCTGGGGTACTCGTTGCCGCCGAAGGCGTACCAGGTGCCCGCACCGGTCACCAGGACGGCGGCGGACAGCGAGAGGACGAGCGACCTGCGCAAGCCGGAGCGGCGGCGGGTGGCGGACATGAGGGGCACCTCCAGAAGGAAACGAGTGCGGTTCCCGCACCCGAATTCACCTTCGAGGAGACGTGCTTCCGGACCGGTGCGCCCCTGCTTCCGCCGCCATGAGGTCCTGTTGCGGTTCTGTTTCAGTCCGGTCCGAGAGGCAGGTCGAGGGTGGCGACCGCGCCCCCGTCCGGGGCGTTCGCGAACGTCAGCCGGGCCCCGAGGACGCCGGCCTGCCCGAGCGCGATGGTGAGCCCGAGACCGTGCCCGCGACCCCGCTCGGCCGATCCCGTACGGAAACGCTGCGGGCCCTCGTCGAGCAGCGCGGCGGGGAACCCCGGGCCGTGGTCCCTTACGACCATCCGTGCGCCGGTCACGGTGACCTCGACGGGGGCCGCTCCGTGGCGGTGCGCGTTGGTCACGAGGTTGACCACGATCCGTTCCACCCTGCGCGGGTCGGTCTCGACGACGTGGGCGGCCCCGACCGTGACGACGGTCGGCGTCTGCGTCCGGCGGACGACATCGGCGACCAGCTCGCCCAGCGGCACCGCATCGGTCCGGGCCTGTTCGCCCCCGGCGTCGAGCCGGGAGATCTCCAGGAGGTCCTCGACCAGCCCGTTCAGGGCCCGGGCCCGGTCGCGTACGAGTCCGGCCACCTCGTCGTCCTCCGGAAGCAGCCCGGCGGCGGTGGAGAGGCCCATCAGCGGGGTGCGCAGTTCGTGCGCGACGTCCGCCGTGAAACGCCGCTCGCCCTCCAGTTTCAGCTGCAGGGCCGCGGCCATCTCGTCCATGGCGGCCGACATCTCGGTGATCTCGTCCCGGGCCCGGCCGCCGGGGCCGATCCGGGCGTCGAGGTCGCCGGCGGCGATGGCCCTGGCGGTACGAGAGCCACGGCGCAGCCTGCGGTTCATCGGCTCGGTGGCCAGGGCGGCGAGCGGCACGACGACCAGGAGGGCGGCCAGCACGGCCTTGATGATGCTGCGGTCCAGGAGCTGGAGGCCGCGCACCTCGGCACTCATGTCCGTCCGGGCGACCAGCACCCGATCACCCTCGACGGGCATGGCCGCCCACAGCCAGTACCAGTTGGGGGGTTTGCGGTCGTACCAGGTCGCGTACAGGCCGTTCTTGTCCTTGCCGGCCAGCGCCCTCGCGAGCGGCTCGGCGAGTTGCCCCGGTGTCAGGACCTCGACGTCGAGCGGCGCCGTGCCCGTGCGGGTGTACTCGCGTTCCGCGGCGGCCATCCGGGCTGCGATGCGGTCGTGGCCGGTGCGCTCGCCGCGTTCGGCCATCGCCTGGTGGACGAGTACGCCGATCACCGCGGCCACCGCGCAGCAGGCGGCCGCGGTCAGCGCGGCGATCTTCCAGCGCAGGGCGCGCGGGTTGAGGAATGCCATGTGCCGACCGGCCCCTCAGGTGCGGACGAGCTTGTAGCCGAAGCCGCGGACGGTCTCGATCCGGTCGGCGCCGATCTTCTTGCGCAGCCGCAGCACGCACAGGTCCACGACCCGGGTGTCGCCCTCCCAGCCGTAGTCCCAGACGTCGCGCAGCAGCCTGCGGCGGTCCAGCACGGCGCCGGGAGCCGCGGCGAACTCCAACAGCAGGCGCAGCTCGGTGGGGGTCAGCGGGACGGCCCGCCCGCCCCGGCGCACCTCCAGGCCGAGCGTGTCAACGGTCAGGTCGCCGAAGGCCAGTACCCGGGCGGCCTTCGCGGGAGATTGGGCGTCAGCGGAGGGGGCCTCCGACTCCGCCGAACCCGCCTCGGGCTCGGCCGGCCGGAAGGTCGCGCGGCGCAGCAGCGTACGGATGCGGGCGACGAGGACGGAGGTGTCGACGGGTTTGACGACGTAGTCGTCGGCGCCCGCCTCCAGCCCTGCGACCACGTCCAGGGCGTCACCGCGCGCGGACATCATCAGGACCGGGACCAGGCTCTCCTCGCGGATCCGGCGGCACAGCCCGATGCCGTCCAGTTCCGGCAGCATCACATCCAGGATCAGCAGATCGTGCCCGCCGGCCCGGAACGCCTCCAGGCCGCCGAGTCCGTCCGCGGCCACCGCGACCTGGTAGCCGTAGCGCTCCAGGGACAGCTGGACAGCGCGGCGGATGGTGGCGTCGTCCTCGACGACGAGTACGTTGACTGGGACGGGTACGGGGTCGGGGACCCGGGTTTCCAACACGCCACCTACTCGCTCATACATGGACATACATTCCGGCCATCGTAGTCAGTGCGTGGACCGTGCGGCCCCGGTCACAGCCGGACGGAGGCAGCGACGGGCAGGTGGTCGCTGCCGGTGGCCGGCAGGGTCCACGAGGAGACCGGGCTCACCCCCTTCACCAGGATCTGGTCGATGCGGACCATCGGGAACGAGGCGGGCCAGGTGAATCCGAAGCCGGCCCCGGCCTCCCGCTGCGCCGAGCGGAGCGGTGCGGTCACCGGCCCCAGTGCCGAGTCCTCGGCCGTCCCGTTGAAGTCGCCCATCACGACGACCCGGGGCAGCACCTCGGCCCGTACGGCCTCGGCCAGCTTCCCGGCCGACTCGTTGCGGCGCGCGGTGGTGAAACCGGCGCTCGGGGTCACCCGTACCGAGGCGAGGTGGGCGGCGAACACGGCGACGGGCCCGCTCGGGGTGTCGACCGTGGCCCGTACGGCGCGTGTCCAGGGCATGATCGGCACCGGCTCCACGCCGTGCAGCGGGTACTTGCTCCACAACCCGACGCCCAGGTGCACCGAGTGGTACGGGTAGCGGGCGGCCAGCTCACGCTCGTACACGGGCGTCGCCTTCGTGGACAGCTCCTCCAGCGCGAGCACGTCCGCGCCCGACCCGGCGAGGGCCTGCGCGGTGCGCAGGGGGTCGGGATTCTCCTCGTCGACGTTGTGGCTGACCACGGTGAGGTCCCCGCCCGCGGCGCGCTTGTCGGTGAGCATCCCGCCGAAGAGGGAGACCCAGACGACCGCGGGCGCCAGTACGGCGACCGCCGCGAGCCGTGAACGTCTCACCGCCGCCAGCGCCAGCAGCGCGGGGACGCTCAGCCCGGCCCAGGGCAGGAACGTCTGGAACAAACTACCCAGGTTCCCGAACCCGTTCGGGACGTGGGCGTGCAGCGCCATGACCAGGGCCCCGCACAGCGCGGCGGCGGCGACCAGCCACCCTCGTCGGCCCCTGGCGCTACGGCGCCCACGAGCCCCTTCGGCGCCCCGTGGCCCGGCGCCGGACCCCACCTCGACAGTGGGCCCGGTACGGTTCGAAGTGCTCAGCACGACAACGGCCTCCCGGCATCACGTACACCGGGGATCGGGTACCGCCACAGATTCGCGCCGTCACACTTCCAGCCGATCAGGGCCCCGCTTCGAGCACCGCACGGCTGTGTTTCAGGTAGGTATCGGCACATCCGCGCCGGCTTCAACATCGCACTCGAATGCCGGCTAGGGCCTCATATCGCGACACCCGGCGGACCTGCCGAACTGTCACCACAGCCAGCGTGGGTCCCGGCAGGCCGGGCACCGGCGCCATCAGCCTGGGATCATCTGGGCGCGGCCTCAATAATCAAGATGGGCGGCAGGAAGCTGCTCACCCACGTGCCACGGTACGCGCTCGTGCGCTCCCTGCCGCGCCGGGACCAATGGGGCCATCCTGGTGACATGGCGACCCTCCCCAAGGCTCCTTGCCCCTCCTGCTCCGTTCCGCACGCCTTGCTGCCCACCAAACGGATCGGATACGGCTCGGTCAAGGACCACAAGCTCGAACCCCGGGCACTGGTGCTGTGCCCGGGCAGTGTGGTCCACGTCAGCTCGCGAAGGTCACCAAGCCCTGGCATCCCGCCGACGCTCAAAGCCTCCCGCCCCGGGCGACGGCGGCTGCCGTGAGTGATCGAGAGACGTCACTGAAGGGCAATGCTCCACCTCAGCATCGGGTTGCCGGGGCCGTTGTGGTTCATGAGGGTCGAGTACTGCTCGTACGGCGACGAGTTGCAGAGGGTCAACTCTTGTGGCAATTCCCAGCGGGCAAAGTCGAACCGGGTGAGTCGTGCGACGAAGCCGCCGTCCGCGAGACAAAGGAGGAAGCCGGCCTGGACGTGGTCCCCATTGTTCGGCTGGGCGAGCGGATCCATCCCCTCACCAATCGGCAAGTGTCCTACACAGCCTGCAAGGTGGCCGGCGGAGCCGCGCACGTGGCGGACCATGACGAAATCGCTGAGGTTGCGTGGGTGACCCTGTCGGAGATCCCGCAGTACATCCCGTACGGACTCTTCACGCCGGTCCAGCAACACCTGGACGTTGTCCTTCGATCTTGACCACATCAACCAGGACGAGAACGTCTCGACCCCCGGAGCAGCAGCCCATGGGCCTGGTACCCCCCTCTCGGATAGATCAGGCGCAACTCTGCAATTCCGACAGGGACTTCCCGCCCGCTTCCGGAGGGGGCCAAGGGGATCGGTTCGGGCCGTATGGTGGCGCTGCACACTCAGGTGGGGTTGATTGTGATGGCGCGCCACATATACCGCTGACCTGCGGACTTCTACGTTGTGGCCACACCCGACGTCCCCGCAGACATCCTGGAAGTGGTTCACATGGCCTCCACCGCAGCCGATCCGAAGGCTCCATCCGGAATACGGCGGATCGTCGCCGCCAGTCTCATCGGGACCACCATCGAGTGGTACGACTTCTTCCTCTACGGGACCGCCGCCGCCCTGGTCTTCAACAAGCTGTTCTTCCCCACCGCCGATCCGCTCACGGGCACCCTGATCGCCTTCCTCACCTACGCCATCGGGTTTCTCGCCCGGCCGCTGGGCGGCGTGGTCTTCGGGCATTTCGGGGACAAGGTCGGGCGCAAGAAGCTGCTGGTGCTGAGTCTGCTGATGATGGGCGGGGCGACCTTCGCGATGGGGCTGCTGCCCACCCACGCGAGCATCGGGGTCGGGGCGCCGATCCTGCTGACCGCGCTGCGGCTGGTGCAGGGGTTCGCGCTGGGCGGCGAGTGGGGCGGGGCCGTGCTGATCGTGTCCGAGCACGGCGGGGCCGAGCACCGCGGGTTCTGGGCCTCCTGGCCGCAGTCCGGGGCGCCCGGGGGGAACCTGCTGGCCACCGGGGTGCTGGCGCTGCTCGCCGGCGTGCAGTCGGACGCGGCGTTCCTCGCCTGGGGCTGGCGGATCCCCTTCCTGCTCTCCGGGGTCCTCGTGATGGTGGGGCTGTGGATCCGCATATCCGTGTCCGAGTCGCCCGTCTTCCTCGCGGCGCAGGCCGAGGCAGCCGCCTCAGGCCGGGGTGAGGAGGAGAAGGCACCCGTCGTCCAGGTGTTCCGCAAGGACTGGCGGCAGGTGCTGGTCGCCATCGGCACCCGGTTCGGCGAGAACATCTCGTACTACGTCCTCACTTCCTTCCTCCTCGTCTACGTCACCACCCATCTCGGGCTCCCGAAGACCACCGCGCTCAATGCGCTGCTCATCGGCTCGGCCGTGCACTTCCTGACCATCCCGGCCTGGGGCGCCCTGTCGGACCGGATCGGGCGCCGGCCGGTGACGCTGATCGGTTCGGTCGGCATGGCTCTGTGGGCGTTCGCGTTCTTCGTGCTGGTGGACTCCGAGTCGTTCACCGTCATCACCCTCGCCGTCACCGCCGGACTGCTGCTGCACGGGGCCATGTACGGGCCGCAGGCCGCCTTCATCTCGGAGATGTTCGACACCAAGGTCCGCTACTCGGGCGCCTCGATGGGCTCCCAGCTCGCCTCGATCATCGCGGGGGCGCTGGCCCCGATCATCGCCGTCGAGCTCCTGAAGGACTACGGCTCCTCCGTGCCGGTCTCCGTCTACCTGTCCGCGGCCGCCCTCGTCACCACCCTCACGGTCCTGTTCGCCCGCGAGACCCGGGGCCGCGACCTGTCCGTTCCCAAGGCGGGGGCAGCGGCGCCGGCAGGGGTGTCCGCGGGAAGCGGGTACGCCGCCAAGGTGTCCGATCCCGCCTGAGCCCGCCCGCGCCACGGGCCGCCCGCCGTGACCGGTACGTCCGGTCGGGCGGGCGGACCCGCTCGCCCTCCCGTACCGAAGGGCTGTCAGCATGGCCCCCGTGAACGATCCCACCGCGCCCGCGTTGCGGCAGCTCCTGGACCTGCTCGCCCAGGGCGCGCCCGCCGAGCACTTCGCGCGGCCCGGCGCGCAGGCCCGTACCGCCGGCGTTGGAGCCGTCGAGCAGGCCCTCGTGGAGGAGGCGACCCGGGTGGCCCTCGACATCCGGCGCACCCTCGACCAGCACCGCAGGCGCGAGGCGGAGCTCACCGCCCTCTTCGACACGGCCGGCGACCTCGCGGCGCTGCGCGATCTCGACGCGGTGCTACGGGCCATCGTGCGGCGGGCCCGGACCCTGCTCGGTACGGACTGCGCCTACCTCACGCTCAACGACCCCGTCGTGGGCGATACGTTCATGCGGGTCACCGACGGCTCCGTCTCCGCCGCCTTCCAGCAGCTGCGCCTGGGCATGGGCGAGGGGCTCGGCGGGCTGGTCGCGCAGACGGCCCGGCCCTACGCCAGCGCCGACTACCGCGCCGACGACCGCTTCCGGCACACCAGCACCATCGACGCGGGGGTGCGCGAGGAGGGGCTGCGGGGCATTCTCGGTGTGCCGCTGCGCGTCGCCTCGCGGGTCATCGGGGTGCTCTACGCCGCCGACCGGTCGGTCCGCGATTTCGCCCCCGACGCGGTGGCACTGCTCTCCTCGCTGGCCGACCACGCGGCCGTCGCCATCGACGGGGCGCGGCTGCTGGAGGAGACGCGTACGGCGCTGGTCGAACTGAACGCGGCCACCGAGACCGCCCGGGCCCACAGCGAAGCTGCGCGGCTGGCCACCGAGACCCACGACCGGCTCACCGATCTGGTCCTGCGCGGCGGGGACGTCACCGATGTGGCGCGGGAGGTGGCCGCGCTGCTGCGGGGCGGACTGGTGGTGCACGACGCCGACGGCACCGAGCTGGCCCGGGTCGCCACCGAACCGATCGGCGCGCCCGCCCAGGGGGTGGCGGCCTCCCGTGCCGGCGGCCGGGCCGTGCCGGTGGACGGCGTGTGGGTCTGCGCGGTCCTGGCCGGGCCCGAACTCCTCGGCAGCATCGCGCTGACGGGCCGGGCGGAGCTGTCGGACAGCGACCGGAGGCTGTTCGAACGCACCGGCCTGGTCACCGCGCTCCTCCTGCTGCTGCGCCGCTCGGTGGCCCACGCCGAGGACCGGGTGCGCGGTGAGCTCCTCAGCGACCTGCTGACCCCGCGGAGCGCGGGGCACACCCCCCACACCGGCAGCCGGACGATCAGGGCCCGCAAACTCGGCGTCGACCTCGCGCGCCCGCACTCCCTGCTGGTGCTGCACTGCGACGCGGCGCTGCGGCCCCGGCTGTCCGCGGAGGCGGCGCGCCGCGCCCGCGACCGGGGCGGCCTGGCCGGGCTGCACGAGGGCCACGTCGTCCTGCTCACCCCGGCCGAGCGGCCCGGGGACCTCGCGCGTTCCCTGGCGGCGGAGTTGGGGCAGGCGGTGGGCACGCCCGTCACCGTGGGCTCCGCCGGGCCGGCGGGCGACCCGGGCGGCCTGCCGGGCGTGTACGCCGAGGCCGTGCGCTGCCTGCGGGCCCTGCACGCGCTGGGCCACACCGGCCACGGGGCCGCCCTGCCCGATCTGGGCTTCGTCGGCCTGCTGCTCGGGGACCACGGTGACGTCGGCGGGTACGTCGAGCGGGTGCTCGGCCCCGTCATCGACTACGACGCCCAGCGGGGCACCGAGCTGGTCCGCACCCTGCAGGCCTACTACGTCCACGGGGCGAGCCTCTCCAAGGCGAAGGACGCGCTGCACATCCACGTGAACACCGTCGTGCAGCGCCTCGACCGGATCGGCCGACTCCTGGGCGAGGACTGGAACAGCCCCGCCCGCGCTCTGGAGCTCCAACTCGCTCTGCGCCTGCACCTCCTGGCGAACTCCGTCCCGCCCACGGCCTGATCCGAAAGACTCGCCCCCTGTACTCCGCCCGTGGTGCGCGGTGATCCGTGGGGCAGAGTGAGGAGCATGACTACGTACGAGACGATGGCGTACCACCTGGAGACCGAACGGCTGATACTGCGGCCGTGGGCCGAGTCGGACGCCGCCCAGCTCCGCGACCTGGTGGCTGAACGCGGCAAGGGGGTGGGCACGGTTGAACAGACCCAGACGGCCATCACGGAGCTGCTCGCCGCGACGGAGACCACGGGGATCGCTCTGCTGCCCGTCCAACGCCGTGAAGAAGGCGACTTCATCGGCTACTGCGGACTGATCATCGGCCGCTCCACCCTGGAGGAGCCGGAAATCGCGTACGAGCTGTTCCAGAGCTCGCACGGCCACGGCTACGCCACCGAGGCCGCCCGGGCCGTGGTCGATGCCGCCATCGCGACCGGGCGGAAGCGGCTCTGGTCGACCGTCGGCACATGGAACACACCGTCCTTCCGTGTCCTGGAGAAGATCGGCTTCGAGCGGCATCACGTCGCCACCGACGACCGCGGTGAGCATGTCTGGCTCACACGCGAGTTGCCGTGACCCGAGTGGGGCCGGGTAAGTTCGCGCGGAACCGTGCTGGACTTCCCTAGGCCACCGCCCCCGGGGTGACCAGGCCCGTCTCGTAGGCCAGGACCACCGCCTGGGCGCGGTCGCGCAGGCTCAGCTTGGCGAAGATCCGGGCCACATGGGTCTTCACGGTGGCCTCGCTGAGCGTGAACTCCCGGGCCAGTTCGGCATTGGAGAGGCCGTGACCCATGAGGGTCAGCACCTCCCTCTCGCGCGGGGTGAGGGCGTCCAGGTCGGGGTGCGACGCCGGAGCCCCGCCGCCGCGCGCGGCCGATGCCGAGGCACAGCGCTCCACCAGTCGGCGGGTGATCGACGGGGAGAGCAGCGCGTCGCCGGTGTCGACGAGCCGTACGGCGTTGGCCAGGTACTCGGGGGTGACGTCCTTCAGCAGGAACCCGCTGGCTCCGGCGGCGAGGGCGGCATAGACGTACTGGTCGAGGTCGAAGGTGGTCAGCATGATCACCCGGCATTCCGGGGCCGCGGCGAGGATCTGGCGGGCGGCCTCCAGTCCGTCCAGCCGGGGCATGCGTATGTCGAGCAGGACGACGTCGGGGCGCAGACGGCGCACTTCCGAGACGGCTTCCACCCCGTCGGCGGCCACCCCCACCACGTCGATCCCGCGGGCGGTGAGGATCATGCGGAATCCGGTGCGGACGAGTTCCTGGTCGTCGGCGATGACCACCCGGGGCGAGGTGGCCGAGGCGGCCCTCGGGTCCGGCTCGGCGGCCGGGGCGTGCGTGGTCACGGCCGCTCCAGCGGGAGGCGGGCTCGGACCCGGTAGCCGCCACCGAGGCGGCGGCGTGCGTCGAAGTCCCCGCCGTACACGGCGACCCGCTCGCGCAGCCCGACCAGCCCGTGCCCGGCGCCGTCCGCCTTCGGGCGCGACGCGGTGAGCCCTGTGGACGCAGCCGGGGCGTGCTCCCCCGCCTGCCCGGCCGTTCGGTCCCCGGACAGGACGCTCGGTCCGCTGTTGAGCACCTCGACCCTCAGCGCCTGGTCCGCGTACCTCACCGTCACCTCGGCTTTCACCCCGTCCCCGTGTTTGAGTGCGTTGGTCAGCGCCTCCTGGATGATCCGGTAGGCGGTGACGTCGATCCCGGCGGGCAGCGGCCGCGGGTCGCCGGATATCCGGACCTCCACCGGCAGCCCGGCGAAGGCTATCCGGTCGATGAGCGGGCTGAGTCTGCTCAGACTGGGCTGCGGCGCCAACTCCGCCACAGGATCTCGTCTTTCAGCGGCCCTGGCCCCATACGGTTCGTCATTTCCGTCCTGGGCGGGCGCGAGCAGGCCCAGCAGGTGCCGCAGTTCGGTCATGGTCGTGCGCCCGGCCTTCTCCACGGCGGCCATGGCAGCCGCCGCCTCCACCGGCATCGTCGCCAACACCTCGCGGGCGGCACCGGCTTGGACGATCATCAGGCTGACGTTGTGGCTGACTATGTCGTGGAGCTCCGCCGCTATCCGGGCCCGCTCCGCGTCCACCGCGGTGCGGGCCGCGGTCTCCCGCTCCCGCTCCAGCAGCCAGCCGCGCTCCTCGATCGCCGCCCGGTGCGCCGCGCGGGCCCGCAGGAGCGCCACGGTCAGCCCGAACCCGGCCGACACCACGCACACCGCGCACACCGCGCACACCACGGCAGCGACGCCCCATCCCGTCGTCACAGCAACTCCCCCTCCCCCGACCATGATCCTCTTTCCAAGATTCTTCCACCCGACCTTCGCAGGCACCCCGTGTAGTCCACATCCCTCTCCCGGTTCGGTCCCGCGTACATCCCCAGGATGACCCCGCTCGCCGTTTACATCCGGGGGGTGACGCAGCGCCTCCGACCGGCCTTCTAGGTTCGTGCCATGACACCTCATCACGACAGCGCCGACCGGAGCGTCGTCCGACTGGACCGCGTATCGAAGGAGTACGGCGACACCCTGGCGCTCGACGCCCTGTCCCTGGAGATCCGCCGGGGCGAAGCCGTCGCCGTGATGGGCCCCTCCGGCTGCGGGAAGTCCACGCTGCTCAACATGGTGGCCGGCCTGGACCGGCCGACCGCCGGAACGATCAGCGTGAACGGCCAGGACCTCGGCAGCCTGACCGAGACCGGCCTCGCACTCTACCGGCGCCGCGACGTCGGCATGATCTTCCAGTTCTTCAACCTCATCGACGACCTGCCGGCCCTCGACAACGTCGCACTGGCCGCCCAGCTCACCGGCACCTCGGCGCGCCAGGCCCGCCGCCGCGCCCTGGAGCTCCTCGACGAGCTCGGGGTCGCCGACCGCCGCAACAACTACCCGACGACGCTCAGCGGCGGCGAACGCCAACGCGTCGGTGTGGCGCGCGCCCTGATGAACCGTCCGGCCCTGCTCCTGGCCGACGAGCCGACGGGCGCCCTCGACAGCCGCTCCGGCGAGCAGGTGATGGACCTGCTGATCGACCTCAACCAGATAGGCCAGACCCTGCTGATCGTCACCCACGACCCGCACCTGGCGACCCGCTGCGCCGGCCGGCTCGTCGAGATGGCCGACGGCCGCATAGCCCGCGAACGCGCCCTGGACGGCGAGACCGTGAACCACCAGACCGTGGACGGCGAGACCGTGAACCACCAAACCGCGGACGGCCAGACCGAGGACCACCAGGCCGTGAACCGCGAGACCGTGGACGGCCAGGCCATGGACCGCGAGACCGTGGAGCGTTCCGCATGAGCGCCGTGTGGCGCGCCTCCCGCGCAGCCGTGAAGCGCCGCAGGGTCCAGACCTTCGTCATCGGACTCGTCGTCCTCTGCTCCACCACGACCGTCCTGCTCGCGCTCGGTCTGCTCGCCGCCGCCTCGGGCCCCTTCGACAAGGCGTACACCGCGCAGCGCGGCGCGCACACCGTGGCCACGTACGACCCGGCGAAGGTCTCCGACACCCAGCTCGCGCAGACGGCGCACCGCCCCGGTGTGGCCGCCGCTGCGGGCCCGTTCCCTCAGGCCGTCGTCGACGTGCCCGACAGCTGGCTCTGGATGCCGGCCGGCCCCCTCACCGTGGTGGGCCGCGCCGATCCGGCGGGACCGGTGGACCGGGTCGACGTCCTGATGGGGCACTGGGCGCAGGGCCCCGGCGAGATCGTCGTCAACTGGGCGGTCGACGGAACCCCGTACGCGGACCTCCTCGGCACGAAGCTGGAGGTGCCCGGGCGCCCGACGCTCACCGTCGTCGGCTTCGCGACGAGCATGAGCAGATCGGCCGCCGCCTGGGTGACGCCCGAGCAGGCCGCGGCCCTCCATCCCACGTCCACGCAGATGCTGTACCGCTTCACCGACCCGTCCACCGGTGCGCACCTGCGCGACTCGCTCGCCCGGGCCACGGACGGACTCCCCGCGGACTCGCTGACGGCCGCGCAGACCTACCTCACCCTCAAGAAGGCCTTCTCCGCCCGCGCGGACGCCTATCTGCCCTTCATCGCCCTCTTCGGCGTCCTCGGCCTGCTCGTCTCCGCCCTGATCGTCGCGAACGTGGTCAGCGGCGCCGTGGTCTCCGGAAACCGGCACATCGGCGTGCTCAAAGCCATCGGCTTCACGCCGAACCAGGTCGTCGCCGTCTACCTCACGATGGTCTCGGTCCCCGCCGTGGCCGGCTGCGTCCTGGGCACCCTCCTGGGCAACGCGCTGGCCGCGCCCATCCTGCAGATCGCCTTCTCCGGCATCGAGACGGGGATGGCGGGCGTGGGCACCGTCTCGCCCTGGCTCAGCGTCGCGTGCCTGACCGGGATGCCCGCCCTGGTCGCGCTGACCGCGCTCGTACCGGCCCTGCGCGCGCACCGGTTGTCGGCCGCGCAGGCCATCAGCGCGGGCGGTGCGCCCCGCACCGGGCGCGGGCTGCGCGTCCAGCGCCTCCTGGCCGCCTCGCGACTGCCGCGCTCCGTCAGCATGGGCCTCGGGCACCCGTTCGCCCGCCCCGGCCGCGCCTTCATGACCATGGCGGCCATCGTCCTCGGGGTCACCACGGTGACCCTCGCGACCGGTCTGACCAGCACGATGGTCTCGTACGCGCAGACCGGCCGCGGCCCCGGCGGAACGGTGGTCCACGTCCAGGTCGGGGGCCACGGCAACAACCCCGTCGAGCCGCTGCTGAGCGACGCGCAGATCGAGGAGCGGCTGCGGTCACTGGGGGCACAGGAGCTGCAGGCCCGGGCGCTGATCCAAGTCGGCCTGGTCGGCCACACGCAGCCCGCGTTCGGGACCTTCTACCGGGGGAGCCTGTCCCCCGCCGGTGCCGCGTTCGTGGAGGGCCGGCCGCCCAGCGGACCCGGCGAGATCGCGGCGGGCCCGGGCTTCCTCACCGAACGCGGGCTCGCGGTGGGCGACCGGGTCACCCTGGAGGCCAACGGAAAGCGGGCGGCCGCGACCGTCGTCGGCCAGCTGATCGACAGCGACGCGCGCTCCCTGGAATCCACGTGGGAGACCCTCGGTCAGCTCGCCCCGGACAGCCGCCCGGTCGAGTACACCGTCCGGCTCGCCCCCGGGGCGGACGCCCGTGCCTACGCGGACACCGTCGACGCGGCCGACCCCGGACTGCGCGCCGAGGTGGTGGACTCCGCCAAGGTGAACGCCGCCACCACCACCGTCGTCGGCTTCTCCTCGGTGTTCTCGGTCATGCTGGCCCTCGTCGCCTCGCTCGGCGTCTTCAACACCGTGCTGCTGAACACCCGGGACCGCCGCCGCGACCTGGGCATGCTCAAGTCGATCGGCATGACCCCGCGCCAGGTGGTCACGATGACGGTGACCTCGGTGACCGGACTCGGGCTGGCCGGCGGACTGCTCGGCATTCCCCTCGGGATCGTCGCGCACCGGCTCGTCGTGGACAACGTGGGCATCGTCGCCTTCCCCGAGTCGATGAAGGACGTCTGGCACGCGCCACAGCTCGCCGGAATGCTCTGCGCGGGGGTCGCGATCGCCGTCCTGGGCGCGCTGATCCCGGCCCGCTCGGCGGCCCGGATGACCATCGCCGCGGCCCTGCACACCGAGTAGGACCCGCCGACCGCCCCGCCCCGCCGGGCCCAGCCCCGCGGGGCCTGCGGGGCTAACGGCGCCTGCGAGCCGACCGGGCCTACCCGGCTACCTGGCTACCTGGCTACCTGGCTACCTGGCCTACGGTGCCTCAGCCGGCTCCCCGGCAGCCGCGGCGTCCTGCGCCGAAGCCTCCACGATGCGCCCGTCGCGCAGTTCCACCACCCGGTCCGCCAGTTCCATCAGCGCCGGGTCGTGCGTGGCGACCAGCGCCGTGACCCCCTCGCTGCGCACCACCGCGCGCAGCAGCCGCATGATCTGCCGGCCGGTGTCCGAGTCGAGCTGGCCCGTCGGCTCGTCGGCGATGATCAGGTCGGGCTCGTTCGCGAGGGCCCGCGCGACGGCGACCCGCTGCTGCTGGCCGCCGGAGAGTTCGCCGGGGCGCTGCTGGGTGTGCTCGGAGAGGCCGACGAGGGCGAGCAGGGTACGGGCCCGCTCCTCGCGCTGCTTCGCCGGTATCTTGCGCAGCCGCATCGGGACCCCGACGTTCTCGGCGGCGGTCAGGGCGGGGATCAGGCCGAAGGACTGGAACACGAAACCGATCCGGTCGCGGCGCAGCGCGAGGCGGCCGTCCTCGTCGAGGCCGGCCAGATCGGTGCCGTCGAGGGCGACGCTGCCGCCGGTCGGGGTGTCGAGGCCGCCGACCAGGTTCAGCAGGGTGGTCTTGCCGGAACCGGACCTCCCCTTGAGCGCGGTGAGTTCGCCGCGGCGGACCTCGAAGGACACTCCGCGCAGGGCGTGCACCGCCTGCTGCCCCGTCCCGAAACTGCGCCGCACGTCGTCCACGACCACCATCGGCGGCGCCCCGGCACCCGGCCCCGGTTCGCTTCCCGACGCCTGTCCCGACGCCCGTCCCGACGCCCGTCCCGGCACCAGCTCCGACACCAGTTCCGACGCCCGTCCCGCACCCGCTCCCGACCCCTGCTCCGGTTCCTGTCGCCGTTCCTGGTCCTGCGTCATGCTGCGGTTCCCCCTCCAAGCGGATGAGCGGATGAAGGCCGAGAACAGCCTTCTTGCGGTCCCGCCCCCACGATTTGTTCATCCGTTGCACTATTCACGCAAGCCCCTTCCACTGCTTGTTCGAATCTGGCAGCATCGTCCGGTATCCGGGGACACCAGTCCGGTGCGGGGGAGGAACAGGCACATGCTCGGCTTCGTCGTGCGCCGGCTGCGCGGGCGATTGCCGCTCGCAGCCGCCGTACTGCTCACCGTTTTGATCACCACGACTGTGCTCACCGCGCTCTTCGCCTTCACCCGTGGAGTCGGCGACGCCGGCCTGCGCCAGGCCCTCCAGGGGCCCGGTCTCACGCGCGGCACCGTCCTGGTCACCGGTTCCCACCCGACGGCCGACCGCGCCAAGGACGACGAGGCCGTACGGGGCTTCGCGCGCGAGCTGTTCGGTCCCCTCCCCACCGGCACCGAGAGCGTGGCGCGCAGCCGGTCGTACGGGCTGCCCGGCCCGCACACCCCCGGCAAGGACGCCGACCTGACGCTGTTGGCGACCTTCGCCAAGGAGCGCGTACGACTCCTCGCGGGCACCTGGCCCCAGCCCGTCGCGGGGCCGGTCTCCGACCGGAGCGCCCCGGTTCCCGTGGCCGTGCCGAAGACGGCGCTGGACCGGCTCGGGCTGGCCGAGGGAGCGCTCCCCGCACAGGTGCGGCTCGACGACCGGTACGGCGGCTCCCCGCTGACCGTGCTGGTGACCGGCGTCTACCGGGCGGCCGAACCGGACTCCCCGTACTGGCGGCTCGACCCGCTCGGTGCGCGCGGCCTCCAGGTCGCCGGATTCGCCACCTACGGGCCGCTGCTGGTGGACGATTCCGCCTTCACCGCGGGCGGGCTGGCCCAGGACAACCGCGCCGTGCTCCTCACCGCGGACTTCTCCTCCGTGGACGCCGCGACGGCCGAAGCGGTCCGCGGCCGGTCCGCGAAGGCCCTGGAAGCGCTCCAGCGGGATTCCGGGCTCCGGCACTCCACCGAGCTGCCGGCGCTGCTCGGTGAGTTGGGCTCGGGCCTGACCGTCGCCCGCTCCACCCTGTTGGTCGGCGCGCTGCAGCTGGCCGTGCTCGCCGGTGCGGCGCTGCTGCTCGTCTCGCACCTGCTGACGGAGCGGCAGGAGGGCGAGCGCGCCCTGCTCGCCGCGCGCGGCGCCTCCCGCGGCCGGCTCGGTGTCCTCACCGCGGCGCAGTCGCTGCTGCTGGCGCTGCCCGCCGCCCTCCTCGCGCCCCTGCTGACCCCGCCGCTGCTGCGCCTGCTCGGCGGCTACGGCTCGCTGGCGCACGTCCCCTTCACGGTCACCCGGAGCTGGCTCCTGTGGCCCGTCGCCGCGGCCTGCGCCCTCGGGTGCGTCGTGCTCACCACCCTCCCGGTCGTCCTGCGGGGCGCCGCCGCGGCCGCCCTGCACCGGACCGGCCGCCGACAGGCACTCGTCGCCGGCGCCGCCCGCTCCGGCGCGGACCTGGCGCTGGTGGCCCTGGCCGCGCTCGCCTACCAGCAGCTCTCCCGCTACGGCGCCGGCGGTGCGGGCCCGGCCGCGCACTCCGGCGGGCTGTTCGGCGTGGACCCGGTCCTGGTCGCCGCCCCGACGCTGGCGCTGTGCGCGGGCACCCTGCTGGTGCTGCGGCTGCTGCCCTTCGCGGCGCGGCTCGGCGCGCGGATCGCCGCCCGGGGCCGGGGTCTTGGTCCGGCGCTCGTCGGCTGGCAGCTGGCCCGCCGGCCCGGACGGGCCACGGGGCCGGTGCTGCTGCTCGTACTCGCCGTCTCCAGCGGGGTCCTGGCCCTGGGCCAGCACACCGCGTGGTCCGAGTCCCAGCGCGACCAGGCCGATTTCACCACCGCCGGGGGCCTGCTGATATCCGACAGCGGCCTGCCCCCGCTGGGCCGGGGCGGCCGGTACGCGGCGCTGCCGGGCGGCGAGCGCGTCCTGCCGGTACTCCGTACCCAGCAGGCCCTGCCTGGCGGGCGCACCGGCCAGCTGATGGCGCTGGACGCGGCGGCCGCCGCCGACCGGCTCGCCCTGCGGGCCGACCTGCGCGACGGGCGCGGCATGCGGGAGCTGTTCACCCCGCTGGTCCCCGCCGCCTCCCCCGGCGCCGCCGCTTCCCCGATCGCCACCGGCGTCCCCCTCCCCGGCGATCCGCAGCGCATCGACCTCTCGGTCTCCGTGCGCTCCAGCGGCGCGGGCGGCCGACCCGGGCTCGGGCTGCTGCTGCGCGACCGGTTCGGCATCACCTACCGGGCCGCGATGGTGCAGCTCCCGGAGAGCGGTGACACCACCGTGTCGGTGCACATCGGCACGATGCTCGGAGCCCCCATCGGGTCGGCCGCCACCCCGCTCAGGCTGGCCGGGCTCGTGTTCTCGTACGACCGGGAGGGACCGCTCCCCGGTACCGACCCGAACGCCGATCCGGGCCCCGCCGAGGCCGGTACCGCGGTCAAGGTCTTCGACGAGCTGACCGTACGCGGCCTCGCGGTCGCGCAGACCCGGGACGGCGCGGCCGCGCCGGTGGCCGGGCCCGCACCCGACTGGAAACTGTCTGCCCCCAAGCTCGCCGACGGCTCCCCGGCCGCCGAACTGCCCACCGGCTCCGAGCCCGCGCCGGGCGCCCCGACCCTGCTCAAGCTGCGCTACCGGGACGGTTCCGGCGAACGCGGCGGCGTCCAGGCCGGCCTGACCCCGGGGCCCGCGCCGGCCGCCGAGATTCCGGGGATCGCCACCCGGGCCTACCTGTCCGCGATCGGCGGGGCCGTAGGCGATCTGGTGCCGGTCAAGCTGGACGAGGTCACCCTCCCGGTACGGGTCACCGCCGCGATCGACTCGCTGCCCGTGGCCGGCGACACCGCGATCGCCGTCGACCTGGCCACCGCCGGCAGGCTGCTCGCGGCGGCCGGCCGGGAGCTTCCGACGCCCGGTGAGTGGTGGCTGCCGGCCGCCTCCGCCGACGACCCCGCACCGGCCCGCGCCGCCGCGGAACTGCGCGCGGGCGCCGGCTCCCAGCAGGTGCACCTGCGCGAGGAGGTGGCCGCGACCCTGCTGGACGATCCGCTCAGCGCGGGCCCGCAGGGGGCGCTGGCCGCACTCGCGGTGGCCTGCGCGGTGCTCGCGGCGATCGGATTCGCCGCCTCCGCCGCGGCCGCCGCCCGTGAGCGGGCCCGGGAGTTCTCGGTGCTGATGGCGCTGGGCGCCCGGCGCCGGGACCTGGCCCGGTCGGCCACCGCCGAGAGCTGCGTGCTGGTGGGGCTCGGCACCGCGGTCGGGCTGGGGCTGGGCGTGGTCATCGTCCACCTCGTCGTACCGCTGACCGTGCTCACCCCGGCCGCCGGCCGCCCGGTGCCCGAGGTCCTCGTGGACCTGCCCGCGGCGCGGACCCTGCTGCTCGCCGCCGCGATCGCCGCCGTACCGCTGCTGTCGGCGGTCTTCGGCGGCCGGCGCAATCAGAACCGCTCGAAGCCGGCCGACCGGCTGCGGCACGTGGAGGACATATGACCGGGCCGGCCGCGACCAACGCCGACCGGCGCGCCCCGGACGGGACCGGCGCGCGGGCACCGCAGGGGTCCGCCCCGCACGCCGTGCCCCCGCCCGCGCCCTGGGTGCGGACCCGGCTGCGCGCCACCCCGCTGAGCGCCCTGCTCGGTGCGGCCCTGGCCTTCGTCGCCGTCCTGCTCTCCGCGGCCCTGCCGCGGGCCATGGACCGGGGCACCGACCAGGCGCTGCGCTCCTTCCTGGAGTCGCGCGGGCCGAGTCAGACCAGCCTCTACGTCAGCGCGCGACCCCGCTACGGGGAGCAGAGCCCGCAGGACCTGGACGAGGTACTGGCCACCCTGGTCTCCCGTACCGCCCCGAGCATCGGGGTCGCCGCCGCCGGTCCCGTCCACGGGGTCGTCGCGGGTGGCCGTTCCCTGGCGACCCCCCGCCTGGCCGCCCCCGACGGGATCCCGCCCCAACTGGCCCTGTACCACCTGCGCGAGGCCTCCGAGCACGTACGGCTGGTGGAAGGGCGCTGGCCGGGCGCCGCCGGCGGCGCGCCCGGGAGTCCCGTGCCCGTCGCGCTGTCGCAGAGCGCGGCGAAGACGCTCGGCGTCCGGCTCGGCATGGTGCTGGAGACCACCACCGGCCAGGCCCTGACCACGATGAAGGCGGAGGTCGTCGGCCTGTACGCCGCGAACGACGAAGCCGAGGACTACTGGATCGACGACCTCGCCTGCCTCACCCGCGCCTGCCTCACCCAGACCCCGAGCCGTCCGCCGCAGTCGTTCTGGCTCACCGGGGCCCTCGTCGGCCCGGAGGTGCTCGACCGGCTCGTCCTATGGAGCGAGGGGCACACCCAGGACTTCTGGCGGATCCCGGTGGACACCGCGACCCTGCGGGCCGACCGGCTCCCCGCCACCGCCAAGGCCGTCGCCTCCTACGTGACCGGCCCCACCGCGGCCCGCCTGAGCCGGGAGACCCACCGGAGCGATCTGCGCATCAACTCCCGCCTCCCGGAGCTGTTCACCCAGGCCGAGGCCCGGCGCCAGGCCGCCGCGCCGCTCGCCGCGATGGGCCCGGCCGGGGTGGCCGGAGTGGCGTTCGTGGTGTTCTGCCTGGCCGCCGGACTGACCGGTGACCGGCGGGAGGCCGAACTGCGGCTCCTGCTGGCCCGCGGCGGTTCCCGCGCGGGCATCGTGCGCCGGCTGCTCGCGGAGAGCGCCGTCACCGTGCTGCCCGCCGCCGCGCTCGCGACGGCGCTCGCCGTGATCCTGCTGCCGACGCCCCGCTCGGCGGGCACCCTGCTGGCCGCTTCGGCCGCAACGCTCCTGGCGCTGCTGGCCGTTCCCGTACGGGCCTTCGTGCTGCTGTCGCCGAAGCGCCGGCCGGGCCCCCGGCGGCGGCTGGTCGCCGAGCTGCTGGCCCTGGCTGCGACCGCGGCCGCCGTGTTCGAGGTCCGTTCCCGCGGGGTCGCCCCGGCCGGCGCCGGTGTGGATCCGCTGCTGGTCACCGCCCCGCTGCTGCTCGCCCTCTGCGGCGGCCTGCTGCTGGCCCGGGTCCAGCCCGCCCTGGTCGGGGCGCTGGCCCGGGCGTCCGGGCGGGGCCCGGGGCTGATCGGTTTCCTCGGGCTGGCGCGCGCCGCCCGGGGCACCGGAGGCCGGACCCGTCCGTCCGTACTGCCGCTGATCGCGCTGCTGCTGGCGGTCACCACCGGCGGCTTCGGTGCCACGGTGCTGACCGCGATGGCCGAGGCGCGCTTCGAGGCGGCCCGTACGGCCGTCGGCGGCGACGCACAGGTCTCGGCGCTGGGGGGCACGCTCCCGGAGTCCCTGACGGCGGCGGCCGCCGCGCTGCCCGGCGTACGGTCCTCGGTGAAGGTGTGGAGCGACGACAACGTGTTCCTCTACGGCACCAAGAACGGCAGCTCGCAGATCTCCGTGGTCGTCGCGGACCCGGTGGAGTACGCGAAGCTGTCCGCGGCGGCCGGCAGCGGCGGGTTCGATCCCGCGCTCCTGGCGAAGGGCGCCGCCGGCACCTCGGGCGCGACGGTGCCCGCGCTGATCAGCCGGGACCTCGCCGACGACGACACCTCCGACTACCGGCTGCGGCTGGAAAACGGCGGGGAGCTGAAGCTCACGACCGTCGGAGTGGTCGACGGCACCCCCGCCCGGCCCGGCGCGAAGTCCACCACCGTGGTGCTGCCCGCCGCCCAAGTACTGGCGGCGATACCGCAGATGGGGCTGCCCAACACCTGGCTCGCGCTCGGCGCGGTCGACCAGCACCGGCTGGAGCGGGTGGTCCGCACCGCGGACCCGGCGGCCGCCGCGGAGCGCTACCGCGTCCGCACCAGTTCCGCCACGGCCGCCGAACTGGGCTCCGACCCGCTCCAGCGCTCCGCCGAGCGGCTGTTCTGGGCCTCGCTGGTCGCAGCCGCGGGCTTCGCGCTGCTGGCGGTCCTGCTGACCCTGGTCCGGGCCGCCCCCGACCGCGCCGCGCTGCTCGCGCGGCTGCGCACCATGGGGCTGCGGCCCCGGCAGGGGGTCCTGCTGATCCTGGTGGAGTCGGTGCCCCTGGCCCTGGCCGCCGCGCTGGGCGGCGCACTGCTCGCGGCGGGCGCCGTCGCGCTGCTGGGCCCGGCCGTGGATCTGTCCACGCTGGTCGGCACCCGGGTGCCGGCCGGTCTGCAGGTCCTCATCACGCCCGTACTGACCCAGGCACTGGGCCTGGCCGCCCTCGTCGCGGGGGCCGTGCTCGCGGAGGCGGCGATCTCCGGCAGGCGACAGATCACGACCGAGTTGAGAGCGGGAGACCAGCGGTGAACAGCGATCAGCCCACCTACGAGGAGCTGCAGCGGCAGGCCCTGGCCGCCGCCGAGCCCCGCCGCCACGGCGCGGACACGGCCATCGCCTGCGACCGCCTGGTGCGGATCTTCAGCACGGACGGGGTCGAGGTGCAGGCCCTGCAGGGACTGGAACTGACCGTGGCGCAGGGCGATCTGATGGCCCTGGTCGGAGCGTCCGGCAGCGGGAAGTCCACGCTCCTGAACATCCTCGCGGGACTGGACGTGCCCACGGCCGGCACCGCCAGCGTCGGCGGCTACGACCTGCTGGAGATGTCGGCGCGCGACCGGCTGCGCTACCGGCGCGAGGCGGTCGGCTTCGTCTGGCAGCAGACGGCCCGCAACCTGCTGCCCTTCCTGACGACGGCGCAGAACATCGCCCTGCCGATGCAGTTGAAGGGCAGCCGGCGCGCGGCCGCCAAGCGCCACGCGGTCCGGACCGGCGAGCTCCTCGAAGCGCTGGAGATCGGCGAGCTGGCGAACCACCGCCCCGCCGAGCTCTCCGGCGGCCAGCAGCAGCGCGTGGCCATCGCGGTGGCGATGGCCAACGATCCGGCGGTGCTGCTCGCCGACGAGCCGACCGGCGAGCTGGACTCCGAGACGGGCGGGGCGATCTTCGAGGCCTTCCGCACCGTCAACCGCGAACTGGGCGCGACCGTGGTCATCGTGACCCACGACCCGCTCGTCGCGGGCGAGGTCCGGCGCACGGTGGCGATGCGCGACGGCCGCACCAGCAGCGAGGTGCTGCGCCGTACGGTCACCGACGAGCACGGCGCCGAGTCGGTGAGCGAGCGCGAGTACGTGATGCTCGACCGCACGGGACGCGTACAGCTCCCGCACAAGTTCCTGGAGGCCCTGGGCATGGAACACCGGGTGGCGGTGGACCTGGCCTCGGACCACATCGAACTGCGCCCGGACGACGCGGCCGCCGCGGCGGCGGACGGCGGCGGCGTGCAGGAACCGGCCGCGGGCTGAGACACCCCGGGGAGCGCTCCCGGATCAGTCTCTTCGGAGCCCCGTTCGGCCCGTGGGTGAGCTCCTCGTCCGCGTACCATCTCTCGACCTGCTCGGCGCGCGGGTGGACCACGCGCAGCGGCTGCGGGGCCGCGGCGGCGGTCATCGTGTACCGGCCGGGGGCGAGGAGGCGCAGCAGGGGCCGCAGCCGTTCCGGGTCCGGCGGCAGGAAGTTCCCGGTGAGCGGGTCGACGGCGAGCTCCGGCGCGGCCAGCCATGCGGTGAGCGCCTTGGTCTCCGCGGTGATGGGAGCGCCCGGGCCGGTGGCGCGCGAGGCCAGCCAGCCGACGCTGCCGCAGAAGTCGCTGCCCTCCAGCACGACGGGCCGGCCCCCGAGGAGGAGCACGCTGACGTCGTCGTACCCGGTGACTTCTATGAGACCGAGGCCGTCGGGGACCTCGCAGACGACGGGATCGCTGGTCATGGGCCGAGTCTGCCAGAGTGCGGGCCGGGCGAGAGAAGGGTTTTGTGAGGTCGGTCGAGCCGTGGGTGACCGGGCTGCCCGTCGCACGGGAAGCCCCGCGTCCGAAGGGTCTGCGGGCGCTCCCGCACCGCTTGCGGTGAACCCGGCGGGGCCCCGGGCCGCAGCCGTTCGCCCGCACGTACGCCCGGTCCGCACGGCGCGCCTGCCGGTGAACCTCCCGGCGCGCGTCACTTCCGTGGCCCGGGTGTCGTTAGGCGCTCGGGGTTGACTCGGGGGTCGAAGGGATGACGGAATGCGGCAGTTTCCTCTGGAGATGAACCACATGGCACCCGGCCGGGTCGTCGAGTGGCGGTTGCGGTCCACGGCCGGGGTGCAGTCCCCCGGCCCGGACGGCGCGGCGGACAGGAGGGCCTCCTTCAACCAGGACAAGCACTTCACCGTCGCCGAGGAGAGCCGCGCGGCCGACGACCCGACCGCGTCGTGGATCGCCGTCACCTTCGAGGTCGAGGGCCCGCTGGACGAGGAGGCCCTGACCGGCTCGCTGCTGGCGTTCGTACGCCGCCACGAGGTGCTGCGCTGCGAATTCCGCCGCCTGGCAGGCGAGTTGGCGTGCGCTCCTATCCCCGCCGCCGAACTGGCCCTGGACACCGTCCAGGTCGCCGACTTCGAACGCACCGAAGAGGTGACCGGCTTCCTGGTGGAGCGGTTCAAGCGGAGCATCGACACGCTGTCCTGGCCGCTGTTCACGATGGGCGCCGTCCTGCGCGAGGACTCGGCGACCGTCTACCTGGCCTTCGACCACATCGTCTGCGACGGCATGTCGATGCCGATCGTGGTCCAGGAGGTCGAGCACGGCTACGAGGCCCTGTGCCGGGGCGAGTTGCCCGACCCGGCGCCCGCGCCGAGCTATCTCGACTTCGCCGAGGAGCAGCGCGCCCGCTATCTCTCCATCGACGCGGACGACGAACGGCTCGGCTACTGGAAGGAGTTCATGGCGAGCGGCGGCGGTGAGTTCTTCCCGCGCTTCCCGCTCGAACTGGGTGTGGAGCCGGGCCGGATGTACTCGATCGTGAACGAGGCCTCCCCGCTGCTGGACGCCGCCGAGGCGGAGGTCTTCGAGAAGGCCTGCCTGGCGGTGGACGGCAAGCCGTTCATGGGGGTGCTGGCCGCCGTCGCGGTGTGTCTGCGCGAGGCGGGCGGGCCGGGGGTCTACCGGGGGTTCATGCCGGTGAGCGAGCGGGGCCGGGCCGGGTGGGGCAACTCGGTGGGCTGGTTCGTCAACACCATGCCGATCGAGTTCGACGCCTCGCCGGGCCGGGACTTCGAGCAGGTCATGTCCTCGGTGCGGGCCGGCTTCAACGAGATGATCGGCCATATCGACGTGCCGTTCGTGCGGGCCTGGGAGTTGCTCGCTCCCCGTGAGTTCGCCGCCCGCTCCTGGCCGTACCCGGTGAACTTCTTCTCGTACATCGACATGCGCAAGTGCCCGGGTGCCGAGCGCCACGAGGACTGGCGGCCCACCTCCCACGTGTGGTCGGCCCAGGCCAACGGGGCCTGCTCCTGGTTCCAGCGGGACGCGGACGGGCTGCACATGAACTCGATCTACTCGGACACTCCCGCCGCCCGCCGCACCATGGACGGATTCCTTGAGGCCCTGCGCGAGACGGTCCGGGAGATCGCCCGCCACGGCTCGCTGCGCCGTCCCATCGCGCTGACCCCGCCGCGCCGGCCCGCGCGGACGCCGCTCGACGTGGCGGCGTTCGCCCGCCGCGGCTGACCCGGGTCGCGTCCGACGGCGGCGGGCCTCAGAGGCGGGCCGCGCGGGCGCGCAGCAGGGTCTGTTCCCGGGCGTTGCGCGTGAGCGAGGCCGCGCGTTCGAACTCCGCCCGGGCCTCCGCCGGGCGGCCGAGGCGCTCCAGCAGGTCTCCCCGTACGCTCGGCAGCAAATGGTAGGAGCGCAGGGCCGGTTCCGCCGTCAGGGCGTCGACCAGGGGGAGCGCCGCCGCCGGGCCCTCCGCCATCGAGACGGCGACGGCCCGGTTGAGCTCGATCACCGGTGACGGGATCAGCCGGACGAGCCGTCCGTAGAGGGCGGCGATCGTCCGCCAGTCGGTGTCCTCGTAGCGGACGGCGTCGGCGTGACAGCCGGCGATGGCGGCCTGGAGGGAGTAGGGGCCGGCGCCCGCCCGGTGCAGGGCCTCGACGCCGCGGCGGATCAGCAGGCGGTTCCACTTGGACCGGTTCTGGTCGGCGAGCAGCACCGGCTCCCCGTCGGGGCCGGTGCGGGTGGCGATCCGCGAGGCCTGGAACTCCAGCAGCGCCGCCAGGCCGTGCACCTCGGGTTCCTTGGGCATCAGGCCCGTCAGGACGCGGGCGAGGCGCAGGGCGTCCTCGCACAGGGCGGGCCGGACGAGGTCGTCGCCGGCCGTGGCCGAGTAGCCCTCGTTGAAGACGAGGTAGATGACCTCCAGGACGGAGGCGAGGCGCTCTTCGCGGTCGGCTCCGTACGGGACCTCGAAGGGCACCCCCGCCTTCGCGAGCGCCCGCTTCGCCCGGACGATCCGCTGGGCGACCGTCGGTTCGGGGCAGAGGAAGGCGCGGGCGATCTCCTGGGTCGTCAGTCCGCCCATCAGCCGCAGGGTCAGCGCGATCCGGGCCTCGGTGGCGAGGACGGGATGGCAGGCGGTGAAGATGAGCCGGAGCAGGTCGTCGTCGATGGACTCGGGGTCCGCGAGCGCGCCCTCCTCCTCCGGCGGCGGGACGTCCTCCAGGGTGCGGCCCACCTCGGCGAGCTTGCGCGCGTAGGTCTCCTTGCGGCGGACGAGGTCGATGGCCCGGTGTTTGGCGGTGGCCATCAGCCAGGCCCCCGGCTTGTCGGGCACCCCGGAGGCCGGCCACTGCTCCAGCGCCGCGACCAGTGCGTCCTGGGTGATCTCCTCGGCGATGCCGACGTCGCGCACGATCCGGGCGACGCCCGCGATGATCCGCGCGGACTCGATCCTGAACACCGCTTCGACCGCTCGGGTCGTACTCACTGCCGTCACGGCTACCCATCAGAGCAGCCGTGACGAGGCAGGGCAAACGGCGCGCGGCGGCGGCCGTCAGCTTCCGTCGAGCTGACGGAGCTCGGCGCCGACCGTCCAGTTCTCGGGGTGGATCTCCAGGAAGCGCTTGGTCCACTCCAGCGCCTCGTCCTTGTCCTTGCACTGCATGAGGGCGTACCCGCCGACGACCTCCTTGGTCTCGGTGAAGGGCCCGTCGGTGTAGCTGAGCTTCCCGCCGGACCAGGTGACCCTGGTTCCCTCGGAGGTGGGGAGCAGACCGGCGGTGTCGAGCATGACCCCGGCCTTGGTGATCTCCTCCATCAGGGCGCCCATGCGGTCGTTGAAGTCGGCCGGGAAGGGGGTGTCGGGGGTCAGGTTCTGCTCGTCGATGCGGATCAGCGAAAGGAAGCGCGGCATGGTGACTCCTCGGTGGTGGAGGACGGGGCCCTTCCCCGCCTCTCACCCCTGCGTCGAACGGGAGACGCCGGGATCGACAGCTTCCCGGAAAAATCTTCAGCGACTTTCGGGGCGCGCACGGTGACGGAGATTCCGGTCGCCGCCCCACCCGGAGCTACCGGCGAGTAGGATCGCCGGGCCCAGGCCCCTCCGAGAGGATCCCCGATGCCGCGCGTACCCTCCTCACCGCTCCTCCTCGCCGGTCTCCTGGCCGGCGCGGCGGTGGCGCACGCCGTCGCTCCCAAGCAGTTCGACGCGACCGTGCCGCGCTCGCTGCCCGGCACCCCGCGCCAGTGGACGTACGCGAGCGGCGTGGCGGAGCTCGCGCTCGCGGCCGGTGTCGCCCACCCGCGCACCCGCAAGGTCGCGGCCCTGGCGACGGCGGCGTTCTTCGTCGGCGTGTTCCCCGCGAACGTCAAGATGGCCGCCGACGCCCGCCACCGCTCCCCCGCCCTGCGGGCCGTGACCCTGGGCCGGCTGCCGCTCCAGGTCCCGCTGGTGCTGTGGGCCCGCAAGGTCAGCCGGAACGCGACGGGCTGAGGCCGCCGGGCCGCCCGGGCGGGCACCCCACCGCCCGCCGCATGCCCACCGCCGGCCGCTTGCCTTCCGCCGCCCGCGGAGTCAGCGGCTGTCGCCCGTCCAGTCCCAGTGACCGGGATCGGCGGGGCGGCGCCGGTAGTGGGCCCGGCCGCCGGGCCCGTAACGCCCTATCTCCGTGGGGAGCCGGGCCTCTTCGGCGAGCTGCGGACCGCTCCAGCCCGTGATGTCGAGGAGCAGCCCGTCGAGGGGACCGCCCACAAGCTCTCCGTAGGCGTGCCCCGGGAGCGGACCCGGGTCGGGGTCGTCGTGGTCGGCGCCGTAGACCCGGCGCCGGAGCATCCTGTCGTCCATACCGGTCAGCTTCACAGACGGCACTGACAACGCCCCGGCGGGCCGAGCGGCGATGATGGGAGCCGTTCGGATCGCACGGCACACGAAGCGGAGCACCATCCATGGCACGTCGGGTACACCAGCCACTGGAGGACCAGGAGTTCGACTTCATCCTGGGCATGACGGACGGGCCGGTGCTCGCCTACTTCTGCGGCAGCTGGCCGAAGGCCCTGGAGCCCTGCCGCGCGATGGACACGGTCGTCGCCGCACTGGCGCAGGAGTACGGAACCCGGCTGACGGCGGTCCGCGTGGACATCACCCGCTGCCCCGCGCAGACCAAGCGGTACGGGGTGACGGGGGCCCCGACGGCCGTGCTCATCACGGCCGGCGAGCCGGTGGCCACCCAGGCCGGGCCGATGACGGCCGAGGAGTTCCGGGTGTTCCTCGACGCCCGTCTCTGATCGAGGAAGCGTGGGCGTCAGTGCCGGGTGGCCGCGCCCAGGCGCTGGAACAGGGCCTCGTCCAGGTCCAGCCCCTGCTGGGCCTGGTTGATGGCCTGCGAGCTGTAGATCCCGGTCGAGCGGGCGGCCAGGACGGCGTCCCGCGAGGCGGCGATCACACCGAGCCGCAGGTCCACGTACTGTTCGCGCGCGCCGTCGAACGCGGGGCCCTTCGCGTGCCCGTCCCCCCGCTCCAGCCGGGCGTCCTCGCGGACCTTGGCGAGGACCTCCGGCGCGTACGGGCTGCCGTCGCCCCGGACGAGGCCCGGCTCGTCCAGCGCGGCGCGGCCCGCGGCGGCGACCTCGTCGAGCAGCCGCCCGTACTCCTCCCGGAAGCGGACCGGATCGTCGCCGGAGACCTTCACCTTCCGGATGACGGCGGGCAGGGTCAGGCCCTGGAGCAGCAGCGTGGTGGTGGCGACCACGAAGGCGATGAGCAGCAACTGGGGGCGGTACGGGGTGTCCTCGGGCAGGGTCTGGGCCGCGGCGACGGTGATCGCCCCGCGCATCCCGGCCCAGGCCAGGGCCACGCCGCTGCGCCAGCCGAGGCTCTCGTTGACCTTGAAGTCGGCGTCGGCCGAAGCCCGGGTGACGCGGTCCTTCATCTGCTCCCTGCGGCGGGGCGTCAGCTCCCTGCGGGGGCGCAGCGGATTGACCTGCTGCTCGGACTCCGGGGCGCCGAGCCGGTCCATCAGCCAGTCGAGCCGGGGCTTCTTCTCGGCGGCCCGCTGCGCGTCCTTGCGCAGCGAGGCGATGAGCGGGGCGACGAACACCATGCGCGCCACGATCACCAGGGCGGCGGCCGCGAGGCCGATGAACAGGGCGCGCCAGGCGCTGAGCCCGTCCGCGGCGACCTGGTCGAGGAGGCCCTTGAGGCCGAGCCCCATCAGCAGGAAGATCGCGCTTTCGAGCAGGAAGGCGAGCGTGCGCCAGTTCATGGCCTCGGCCAGCCGGTCCTGGGCGCTGAGGAAGCGCGGGGCCTGATGGCCGGTGACCAGGCCCGCGACGACCACGGCGAGGACTCCGGACGCATGGAACTCCTCGGCCGGCAGGAAGGCGACGAAGGGCACGACGAAGGAGATCGCCGTGTTCAGCAGGCTGTCTTTGAGCAGCGCCCGGACCCGGACGTTGACGAGGCCCACGAGGAGGCCGACGGCGGTGGCCAGGGCCACGGAGAAGAGGAAGTTCCCGGCGACCCCGGCCAGGGAGACGGTTCCGGCCATGGCCGCGATCGCGGAGCGCAGCAGCACCAGGGCGGAGGCGTCGTTGACGAGTCCCTCGCCCTCCAGCATGGTCAGCAGCCGTGACGGGAGGCCGAGCTGCTTGCCCATGGAGGTCGCGGCGACCGCGTCGGTGGGGCTGACGACGGCGCCGAGGGCGAAGGCGGCGGGCCAGCCGAGGCCGGGCATGAGCCAGTGGAAGAGCCAGCCCGCCCCGAGGGTGGTGACGGCCACGAGCAGGACCGCGAGACCGCTGATGGCCTTGATGTTGCGGCGGAAGTCAGACGCGGGCATGTTCACGGCCGTCGAATAGAGCAGGGGTGGCAGCACGCCCGCGAGGACCCACTCCGGTTCGACAGCGAGCGCCGGCACGCCCGGTACGAAGCTGAGGGCGATGCCGACGACCACCAGGCTCAGGGGGGCGGCGAGGCCGAGCCGCTTCGAGAAGGCGGCGACGGCGACGATGCTGCTGACGCCGACGATCGAGACGAGGGTCATTTCCATGCGCGGTACAGGGCCTTAGGGGTGCTCGGGGACGATTTGTCCACCGTACGCCCAGAGGTTTCACCGCGTCAAAAATTGAGCGACTCAACTTTTGACGCGGCCCCACGCGGCCCCACGCCGCCCCGCGCGGCCCTTACTCGGCGGGCGCCGCCTGCGGCAGCAGCGCCACCGCCTGCCGCTCCAGCACCAGGGCGCCGTCCACGAGCTCGGCGCAGGCGTCGAAGAGCTCCCGCCGTCCCGCGGCGTCCGCCTCGGGGTCCGCCGCGCGGGCCAGCTCCGCGAGCCGCGACCACTGCCTCCCGGAGTCACGGAAGAGCCCGGCCGCCTCCCCGTGTCCGGCGAGGTCGAGGAAGTCCGCGTAGAGCGGCCGGGTGGCGCCCGGGGCGGTCCACTCCTCCTCCAGGCAGGCGGAGAGCCGCTGCGTGCCCAGCGCGAAGGCCTCGGGCGTGGCGAAGCGGCGTTCCCAGCCGGTCTTGGTGCTGGTGTCGCGCAACTGCGCGGCGAACTTCTCCATGCCGGAGAAGCCGAAGTTGACGTCGAAGTGGTTGCCGAGCACCGGCCCGGTGAGGCGGGAGACGGTGGCGGCGATCGCCGCGTCCAGGTCGGGCTCGCCGGCGGGCTTCCCGGTGGTCACCACCATCTGATGGCGGCCCTTCTTGTGTCCGGACCAGGCGGCGCCGAACTCCTCGCGGCCGATCGCGTACGGACCCCCGGCCCCGTCCAGGGCGGCCGCCGGGTCGTCGACGTGGAAGGTGTCCCCGCCGTAGCCGACCAGGGCCACCACATACGGATCGGCGGCGGCCAGCTCGGCCATCGGGGCGGGGCCGTGCCAGGGCAGGGCGGACCGGTCGACGGTGCAGAGCACCGGGGCCCCGGCGTCGAGCGCGGCCTCGACCCGGTGCCAGCGGGGCTTGGCGCTGCGCGTGGCCTCGTAGGGGATGCGCAGGCGGCCGAGGGCGACCTGGACCCAGGGGTCGGGGTGGGCCTGGGCGACGATCGTCGGCATCGGCGGCCGGCCGGCGTACTCGAACACGAAGTACATGAAGCCGATACCGCCCGCCAGGCCCGCGACCAGGGCCTCTTCGTGCACGCTGCCGAGCGCGTGCCGGATCAGCGTGGCCTCGCGGTGGCTTCCGGGGGCGAAGTCTTCATATACGTGCGCAGTCATGCGGTCAGCGTAGCCGCGCCGCGGACCGCAGGCTGCGACGCGACTTCCTGTACAGTTGTCCAGGAAGTCGGAGGGGCCGCTCTCCGCTCACCCCGCCCCCAGGGAGGTGGCCGTGCACACGGTCGCAACGATCCTCATCGGCCTCGTCGCCGCACTGCACGCGTACATCCTGGTCCTGGAGATGTTCCTGTGGCAGCGACCGCCCGGCCGCGCCCTGCACGGCTTCGACGCCGACACGGCCCGCCTGACCGCCCCGCTCGCCGCCAACCAGGGCCTCTACAACGGATTCCTGGCCGCCGGCCTGGTCTGGTCCCTCGTCATCGATTCGCTCGCCACGCAGATCTTCTTCCTCGTCTGCGTGATCGTCGCCGGGGTGTACGGGGCCGCGACCGCCAACCGCCGCATCCTCTTCGCCCAGGCCCTGCCCGGCGCCCTCGCCCTGGGCGCGGCGCTGCTCGCCCGATGACCTCCGGCGAGCAGGACGGGCGGCCGCCCGCCGGACCGGGCGCGGCCGCCGGCGGGCACGCCGCCGCGGATGCCGATACCGCCCCCCGCACCGACCCCCGCACCGCCCGCACCAAGGCCCGGCTGCGCGAGAGCCTCCTCGCCGAGTGCGCGGACCGGCCGCTCGCCGAGGTCGGCGTCTCCATGGTGGTGCGCCGGGCGGGCGTCGGCCGGGCCACGTTCTACCTGCACTACGAGGACCTCACCGCGCTCGCGGTGGACGCGTGCGCCGACGTCGTGCACGCGGCGGTCGACGCCCTGCACGCCTGGCAGACCGATCCGTCGGCGCTCCCCCCGGCCCGGCCCCCGGCCGCGCTGGCGTCTTTCCTCGGGGGCGCGGCCGACCGGGCCCCGCTCTACCGCGCCCTGCTCCTGCCGGGCGGCGGCGGCCCGCTCGGCGAACGCCTGTACCGGGAGCTGCGCGAGCGCAGCCGGGCCGAGCGAGCCGCGGTGGGCGCCCCGCGCCCCGAGCTGGTCGCTTCGGCCGTGGCGGCCACCTTCACCGCCGTGCTCGCGGACTGGCTGCACGGCGCCCTCCCCGCCGGCCCGGCGGACCCGGCCGAGCTGGCGGACCGGATCTGGCTGCTCCTCGTAGCCCTGCACCGGGCGGGGTGATCCGCGGAAGCCGACGAGCCTCGGCGCCCCGCACTCCGTCGGTGGTTCAGCAGGACATCGCGGATCCGTCCAGTGCGGATTCGACGGTCGCGACGAATCGCGACGGCCCGTCGGCCCCCACCCGCAGCAGGGCCGGCTCGCCGGCCACCTCCTTCCGGAAGCACATTCCGAGACCGCTCCGGAACTCGTCCGGGGCTTTCGCCCGGGTACCCGTCGGCTTCCACCCTTCTTCACTCGCGGTCTCCCAGTAGCGGGTGGCCAACGACCGGGCGTCCGCGTCGTACGCGTAGGCGCTGTCCGCCGCGATCCAGGGTTCGCCGCTGTCGTCCATGCACTCGAGACGGGTCCGCTCCGGCACGGGCGTGGTCCCGGCCGCGGCGGCGGGCGCCGCGGTCGAGACCTGGGCCATGCGCGCGGCCGCCTTGTTCTCCTCGCACGAGCCCTCCGACCCGTAGAAGAGCGAGTACACCGACTGCGAGAGCAGGGCGAGGCCGACCAGAGAGCCGATCACGGCGGCCAGGCCCCAAAGCCGCCCGCGCCACGGGGAACGCGCAGTGGTCAAAGGGTTCACGCCTCCACACCCAGCCCGGTCTCGGACATGACCCGGGTGACGGTGTCCTCCAGCGAGTGCTCCGCCCCGATGACGCTCTCCCAGTCGCCGGGCAGCAGGTCGAGGGGCCGGTACCACTCGCGCATCTGCGCCTCGCCGAACTCCGCGGCCTGCGGCTTGTGCGCGTGCCGTCGCAGGGTCTCCTCGAACGGCACGTCGAGGTAGTAGAAGTGCGTCGGCCCGCGGTGGGCCCGGCGCAGGGCGTCGAGCATCGGGCCGTAGCGGTCCGCGTAGAGGATCCCCTCGACGATCACGTGGAAGCCGTGGTCCAGCGCGTAGCGCGCCACGCTGCCGATGAGTCCGATGTTCGCGGCGCCGGGGGTGTCCCGCTCGCGCAGGACGACGCGGCGCAGGTTGTCCTGGCCCACGAGCGCGAGGCCCCGCCCGTGGCGGTCGCGAATGCCCTCCGCCACGGAGGACTTGCCCGCGGCGGAGTTGCCGCGCAGCACGATCAGCCGGGTGTCCGGCGTGCCGGTCATCATCCGGCTCACGCTACCCGTACGCCCTTCACGTGCGTGGGCCCCGCCGGAAGATCCGGTCACGTGCGTGGGCCCCGCCGGAAAGTCCGGCGGGGCCCACGTCACGGGCCGGGCTCGTGAAGCGGCGCTAGAGGGTGACCACCCGCTCCGCCTGGGGACCCTTCGGCCCCTGCGTGACGTCGTACTCGACCTTCTGCCCCTCCTCCAGCGCCTTGAAGCCGCTGGACTGGATGGCGGAGAAGTGCACGAACACGTCGGGACCGCCGTCGTCCTGCTGGATGAAGCCGAAGCCCTTCTCCGAGTTGAACCACTTCACGATGCCAGTTGCCATCTGTACTGATCCTTCACAACGTTCCACCGGCCGCACACGCGGCCGGACCCGATCCTGCCCATTGATCGGGTCGAACACACGCCAAGCGCGGCCAACCGGGGTGCTTGCGGATATTCGAACCTTTCTCCGTCGCGTCCGTGAAACGGGGGAGCAGGCCTTCGCACGGGCCCTTGGAAGGGCTCTCGGCGGGGCGCTCCGAAGGAGTCTTCGAGAGGGGACGGACATGGGCGAGCTCGCGACGTTCCGGGTGCCGGCTCGGATCACGGGAACGACGGCGGACATCATGCTCGGCGGGGCGATGGTCCGCGCCTGGCAGCGCGACGGGATCTTCCAAGTGTCCGCCGACGGGAGACAGGAGGCCCGCACGCGGGCCGCGCTGGCGGCGAGCCGGCGGTTCTTCGCCCGGCCGGCGGCGGAGAAGGCCGCGTGCGTCAACGACACCTCCTACAGCGGGTACACCGCCTCGGGCAAGGAGGTGACGGCAGGCCGGCCGGACGCCTCGGAGATCTTCACCATCACCCCCGACATCGCTCCAACATCGGCCGCCGGCCTGCCCTGCCACGGTCCGGTCCCCTGGCCCTCCCCCGGCTACCGCGCGGCCATGGAGGCCTACCTGGCGGGTGTCGGCGGGCTCGGCCAACGGCTCCTGCGGCTCGTGGCCCTCGGGCTCGGCCTCGGACCGGCCGGCATCGACCGGCTCGCCGGGCCGACCCGCGACGGCTGGCACCACATGCGGGTGCTGCGCTTCCCCGCCGCGGAGCGGACCGCGGAGCGCGGGATCGGCGCCCACACCGACTACGGACTCCTGGTGATCGCCGCCCAGGACGAGGTGGGCGGGCTCTGGGTACGACCCCCGGTGCCGGGCGAACACCGCCCGCGCAACTGGCTGCCGGGCGAGAGCACGGCGGGCTTCGCCGAGGACCGGCCCGGCTGGACCCCCGTACGGCCAGTGGCGCGGGTGCTGACGGTCTTCCCCGGGGACATCCTCCAGTTCATGACCGGCGGCGCGCTGCTGTCCACGCCGCACCGGGTGCGGCTCGCGGACCGGGAGCGGTACGCCCTCGCCTACTTCCACGAGCCGCGCTTCGGCGCCCGGATCCGCCCCCTCGACCCGACGCGGTCACAGCGGGGCGGGGGCGGCGCCGGGGAGGCCGAGGTGATCCACTACGGGGAGCACTTCACCCGGATGTTCATGCGCTGCCATCCACAGCGGGCAACGACGCGGCGGATCGAGAGCCGAGGGCTGCTGCGGCACCTCGCCGCGGCCCGCTGACCCGGCAGCCGAGGCAGTCGGCGTGGCCCGTGCGCGCGACGGTGTCGCGGACCCGCCAGTCCCATTGACCCTCCGGCCGGGGACCGCTCGGCTTGCCCCAGCCGGCGAGGTGCAGGAGCCAGGTGGTGACCCCCGCCGCCACGACGACCCCCAGGCCGATCCAGATGCCGGGCGCCCAAGAGGCGCACAGGGCCGCGCCCGCGACCGTGCTTCCCACCAGGGCGATCGCGGTGCCGGTCCAGCCCGCCACCGTGTGGCCGAGGTCCACGTGGCCGTGAGCGCTCATCGTTCTCCCCTGCTTCGTCGGTTCAGTAGGCTCGCAAGGCGTTCTCTTACGGAGAAAGCCATTTACCTCACGAGCTAAGTAACTTAGATGCTAAGGAGTAACCGCGTGCAGGGCAAGCCCCGCCCCGCGGCCACGGTCCAGGAGGCGCTGTCGCGCATGGACCGGTACGTCGCCCTCGGCATCGTCGGCCAGCAGGAGGTGGCGCAGCTCCTGGGGCTGAACGTCACCGACCTGACCTGCCTCGGCCACATCCTGGGCGCCGGAAAGGACCCGCTCGGTGCGGGCGACCTCGCCGAGCTGACCAACCTCACCACCGGCGCGGTGACCGGGGTGCTCAACCGTCTGGAGCGCGCCGGGTACGCGAGCCGGCAGCCCGATCCCGCCGACCGCCGCCGGGTACGGGTGGTCGCGGAGCCGGCCGCCGCCGCGCGGATCTTCGCCGTCTACGAGCCCTTCTACGCCCGGCTCGGCGCGGTCTTCGCCGAATACACCCCTGACGAGATCGCCGTCATCGCCGACTGGTTCGGGCGGGCGACGGCCGAGGTCACCGCCCATCTGGACCGGGTACGGGCCGGGGAACTCGGGCCGGTGACCCCGTAGCCCCGATGGTAAAATTTGCCTTTTGGCGACGTTCGCGTCGCACTCCCGATCATCTTGTGCGTCTCACGGAAGGTTCTGCATGAAGAACCCGTCACCTCATGGGCGCTTCGGCATCAAGCCCGGAGCGAAGGCAGGCCCGAAGGGCGGTGCGAAGGGCGGCGGGAAGACCCCCCGGACCCTCGGCCCCCAGGGCGAGTACTCAATGCCCCGGACGACCACGCCGGCGCTGCCGCCGGTGGAGTCCTTCTCGGAGCTCGGCCTGCCCCCTGAGCTGGTGACGACGATGGCCGACCAGGGGGTGTCGGAGCCGTTCCCCATCCAGGCGGCGACCCTCCCCAACTCCCTGGCGGGCCGCGACATCCTCGGCCGCGGGCGGACCGGCTCGGGCAAGACGCTCGCCTTCGGGCTGGCCATGCTGGCCCGTACGGCGGGGCAGCAGGCCGATCCGAAGCGGCCGCTCGCGCTGGTCCTCGTACCGACCCGCGAGCTGGCGCAGCAGGTGACCGAGGCCCTGGCCCCGTACGCGCAGGCCCTGAAGCTGCGCCTGGCCACGGTCGTCGGCGGACTGTCCATCGGCAAGCAGACGGGCGCGCTGCGCACCGGAGCCGAGATCGTGGTGGCCACCCCGGGGCGGCTCAGCGACCTCATCGGCCGGCGCGACGTGCACCTGGAGCGCGTGAAGGTCGTCGTCCTCGACGAGGCCGACCAGATGTGCGACATGGGCTTCATGCCGCAGGTCACCGAGATCCTCGACCAGTGCCACCACGCCGGCCAGCGCATGCTGTTCTCGGCCACCCTGGACCGCAACGTGGACCAGCTGGTGCAGCGGTACCTGAAGGACCCGGTCGGCCACTCCGTGGACCCGCAGTCGGCCTCGGTGTCCACGATGGACCACCACGTGCTGCACATCCACGCGGCCGACAAGGTCTCGGCCGCGACCGAGATCGCGGCGCGCGAGGGCCGGGTGCTGATGTTCCTGGACACCAAGCACGGCGTCGACCAGTTCGTGAAGCACCTGCGGGCCATGGGCGTGCGCGCGGAGGGCCTGCACAGCGGCAAGTCGCAGCCGCAGCGCACCCGGACGCTCGGGCAGTTCAAGGACGGCCTGCTGAACGTCCTGGTCGCCACCAACGTCGCCGCGCGCGGCATCCACATCGAGGACCTCGACCTCGTGGTCAACGTGGACCCGCCGGCCGACAGCAAGGACTACCTGCACCGGGGCGGCCGCACCGCGCGGGCCGGCGAGTCCGGCAAGGTCGTCACCCTGGTCACCCCGAACCAGCGGCGCGACATCGTCCGGCTGATGGCCGACGCCAAGATCCGGCCGACCATCACCCAGGTCCGCTCCGGCGAGGCCGCGCTGAGCCGGATCACCGGCGCGAAGGCCCCCTCCGGCGTGCCGCTGGCCGGCGCCGCGGCCACCGACGCCAAGGGCCGGCCCTCGGGCTCGGACCTCGGCTTCCGCGGGATCGGCACGCGGCCCGGGCGGCCCGGCAAGGGCAAGGAGTCCCGCAAGACCATCGAGGCCCGGCAGGCCGCCGAGGCCCGTGCGGCGGCGCGGGTGCGGCGCGGCACGAAGTAGGCGGCACGAAGTAGGCGGAGTACGACGGGGCACGCACCCGTACGACGGGAGGGCCGGGACCGTGGATGCGGTTCCGGCCCTCCGCGCATCCCGGAAGGTCACGGGCTCAGGCGGCCCGCCGCAGCAGCCGCTGGGCCGCCGCGTTGCGGACCCGGCGGGTGCGGGCGCCCGCGGCGAGCAGGCGTAGGGCCTCGTCGGCGTGCAGGGACTGGGCCGCCGTGCGCTGACACCAGTCGGAGGCGGCGAGGAGTTCCGCCGCGGACCAGGGCTCGCCCCGGGTGACGGCCTTCAGCAGGGTCCACTCGCGCAGTCGGCGGGCGGCGAAGGTGCGGCCGTCGAGGGCGGCTCCGACGGCCTGCGCCCAGGCCGGAAAGGCCTCGTCGGCCAGCAGTCCGGCCGCCCGCCGGTCGAGGTGCGTGACCACCGCGCTCTCGGCCATCACGAGGTCCGGGTCGCGCAGGACGGCGGCCACGGCCTCGGCTTCGGCGGGCTGACCGGAAACGGCGGCCAGGGACTCCAAGTGCCGGGCGTAGCGCCAGTGCTCGGGCGGCGTGTTCACCGCCACCGTGCCCGTCGTCCCCTCGGTCCGGCTTTCCGGGCCGCCTTGGCGTATCTGGTACTCGCTTCTCCCCATGCTGCCATTCCACACGACGCGGGTGAACGACACGTTGTCAGGGTGGCATCGAGCCCGTGCGGGACGGCAACGGCGCCTCCACCGGGGGCAGTCGGCCCACATCTGCGCAGGTCACAGGACCATCACGATCTCGATCCGGCTTGTGCCGCATCGGTGACGCCCTGTGAGATGGACCGGAGTCAAGAGCATGGGCGGGGGCCTGACATGACGGAACCGGCGGAATTCTTCACACGACTGCGCGCGGACATCCAGGGCGAGAACCAGGATCAGGACCGCGAGGAGCGCAGGTACCGCGAGGAGCACGAGGAGCGCAGGTACCGCGAGGACCGCAGGTACCGCGACGATCACGAAGCGGCCTTCCACGCCGGCCGGCACCGGGGGCGCGTCAGACGCCTGGCCGTCGGAGCCGCCGCCGCCCTGGCGCTCGCCGGTGTCACCGCGTGGCTGGTGCTCGCTCCGGACGAACGGACCGCGAGCGAGTCCTACGCCGCCGCGCTCGACGAGCAGGCCTGGCCCGATGAGTGGCCGGCCACCACGAGCCTGCCGCTGCGCGGTTCGCCCGCCCGCACCTGGGCGACCGAACAGGAGGAGCTCCCGCTGCCCGCGGCCACGGCGGTCGGTTCGATCCCGCAGGAGCAGGTCTCCGACGGACTGCGCCGGGCCCGGGAGTTCGTGGTCGCGGCCAATCTGGATCCGGAGGTGCTGCGGGGCGCATGGCCCGCCGAGGCCTTGGAGCTGCTCGATCCCCAGCAGTCCTCCCGCGCCGAGCTGTCGGCGCACCTGCGCGAACCGGGGCTCCCCGACGCCGACCCCACCGAGCTGTTCACCCGCTTCGACCCCGCCGTGCTCACGCCGGCCCGTGGCGGCATCAGGGTGCGCGGCCGGATGTCCTTCGAAGCCGGCGGGAATCCGGGGCAGCTCAGGATCCACGCCGACTACACCTTCGTCTACGCCCTGCGGCGCGTGGCCCCGCGCGCGGAGCCGGGGCCCGCGCCGGGCACGGAGGAGGTGGCGCGGGTCGTCGTACGCAGGCAGCTGGTGCTGCTCTACGGCGTGTCCGACTCCCCCGGCGTGACGGCCGGGAAGCTGGTCCCGGCCGGGTACCGGCGCCAGCTCGGCAACCACGACTGCGGCACGGTCGACGGCTACGTCCACCCCTACTTCTCCAAGGAGGCGGCCGCCGCCGAGCTGCCGTGGCCGGTGGTCGACCCGTACGACGACAGCAAGGACATCCCCGACGGACGCCCGAGCTGCACCGTTCCGTCACGGACCTGAGCCGGCGCTCAGCCCCCGTGGCTCTCGTAGCCGCCGGAGCCCTGGTCGTTCGCGTGGCCCTGCTCCGGGAGGGGGGCTCCGGTCTCCAGGAGGGTCTTGAGGCTGGACGCGAGCATCGGCCAGGCGCGCCCGCACATGCCGATGAGGGTGCCGCCCGGTTCGAAGCCCTCGTGGAGGATGGTGAGCCGAGCCAGCGTGTCGCCGACCGGCTCGATCTCGTACGTCACCTTCGTGCGCCGCTCGCGGGCCAGTTCGGCGCGCAGCTCCTCGCCGATGCCCACGGAGGCGGCCCACTGCGGGGTGAAGGTGTGCCAGGTGTAGGAGAGCAGCCGCTCCGGTACGCACTCCAGCACCACCTGCTCCGGATCGCTCGTCCGCGCCCCGCGCTCCACCCAGTCCATCGTCGAGCCCACCCGCCAGTCGGTCTCGAAGTCGAGTCCCCAGTAGCGGCGGGTGAACGCGGGCTCGGTCAGGGCCTGCCACACCCGCGCGGGGTCGGCCTGGACGTACACGGTGTAGGTGATCGCAGTCTCGCTCATTCCCTCATGCTGCGGGACCGGGGCCCGCGGACCGGGGATTGAGCCGCTCTGCGCTCACCAGTGGCAGCCCTCCGCGGGGAGTTCCGTCGGCGGGGTGCGGGGCGGCTGCGGGAGGGACAGGTGGGCGCGGGCGGCGTACACGGCGGCGAGTTCCTCGTGGCCCGCCGGGCCCCAGTCGCTGAGTTCGCGGACCTGTTCGGGGGTGGCCAGCAGCCGGGCGTACGCCGGGTCCGGGCCCGGGGGCAGCGCCGTGAGCCGGGCCGCGGTGCGCGGGTGGGCGCCCTGGTCGGCGTACCGGTACCCGAGCGGGAGCGCGGCCGCGGTGCGGCCCGCCGTCGGGGAGGGGAGGTGGGCGGCGCCGGTGGCGCGGGCGACGAGCAGCAGGACGCGCCCGTCGGGGGCGAAGAGCCAGCCTGCGGGGTCCCGTGGCGTCAGGTGCCCGGGGACGGGACCCGGGTGCCAGGTGCCGTGCAGCGGGACGCGGCGGCTGCGCAGGACGCCGAGCCGGTCGAGCGCGGTGGGGGCGGTGGGGCGGCCGTCTTCCAGCAGGGCGGCGCCGCCTCCGTTGATCCGGGCCCGCAGCGCGGACAGGGCGCGGCGGGCGTCTCCCGCGTCCATCAGGGCGGGCAGCTCGGCCGGCTCGGCGAAGTGGATGCCGGTGATCTCCTGTGCGGGGAGGCGGACGGAGTCGATGCGGTCCCGGGTCCAGGTGCCGCCGTCGAAGACGTGCAGGATCTCGCCGGGGAAGCCCATCCCGGGCGGCATGCCGGGTGCGTCGGCCGGGATCCAGTCGACGGCGAGGCCGCGCGGGTAGCGGCCTTCGACGCCGAGCTCCTCGTACATCTCGCGGGCGGCCGCCGCGGCCGGTGCCTCGCCGGCGTCCACCGCGCCGCCGGGCAGCAGCCGGTCGGGGCGGTAGTCGACGCTCTGGACGAGGACGCGGCCGTCGGCATCGGTGACGAGGACGACCGCGCCGGTCCAGAGCGTGGCGCGGGAGGCGCCGTACTCCTCCGGGGTCATCCAGGTGCCCGGACGGGTGGCCTGGGCCGGGGGTTGGGCCTGGGCCGGGGGTTGAGCCTGGGCCTCGGACTGGGCCCCGGCTTGGTCCGAAGCCTCGGACCGGGCCCCGGCCTCGGCCCCGGACTGGGTGTGGGACCGGGCCTCCGGTGTGGCCGGGGATGCGCCCGTGTCCTGCGTCACGTCCTCGTCGGTCAGCTGCGGCATCGGACTCCATTCACCGTAGGGGCACCGCGGGGGCGTCGTGCGGCGCCGTCGCGCGGGCGACGCGCGGTCATCGGGCGGGCCTCGCGGGGGCGTTCCGCACGGGTGGTCCCGCGGGCTGTGCAACAGCGCGGACGGCCCCCGGGTTACGGAGATCGACACATTCCCCTTTGCCACCCCTATACCTCCTTATTACCTGGTTACACGGATCTTGCTACGTTCCCCGGGCGGACTGGCGGCATGAAAACCGCCGGTCCGACCACGTCACCGGAGCGAGGAGAGACCCAGACATGCGACGCGCACCCCGTACGGGCACCCCGGCGGCCACCGGCAAACGGTGGACCGTCCCGGGCGTGGCCGGCGTGGCCGGCGGCGTCGCGGTCCTCGGCTTCGGTGGGCTGTACGCCGCGGGTCTGCTGCTGGCGGGCGACGACGTGGCCTCCGGTACGAAGGTGCGCGGCATCGACATAGGCGGGATGAGCCGCGCCGAGGCCCGGCAGACCCTGAACCGTGAGCTCGGCCCGTCCGCCGCGGCCCCGCTGGCACTGCGGATAGGAGAGCGGACCGAGCAGGCGCAGCCGGCAAGCCTCGGTCTGTCCCTGGACACCGGCGCCACCGTCGACCGGGCCGCCCGGTCCGGCGCCGACCCCGTCAGCGTGATCGGCCGGCTGTTCTCCTCCGGTGATCCCGACGTTGAGCCCGCGGTCCGGCTCGACGAGAGGGCGGCCCGCGCCGCCTTGGACGAACTCGGCGCGAAGACCCGGCAGGAGGCCCGGGAGGGCTCGGTCTCCTTCGAGAAGGGCAAGGCCAAGGCGGTGGCCCCGGTCACCGGTACCGACCTCGACGTCGACGGCTCCCTCGGCGTGCTCCGCTCGTCCTACACCCGGCCGGCGGACGGGCAGCCCGTCGTGCTGCCCGTACGGACCACGGAGCCCCGCGTCGGGCAGCAGGAGACGCAGCGGGCCCTGAAGGAGTTCGCCGAACCCGCGGTGTCCGCGCCCGTCACCCTGACCGTGGAGGGCAAGCGCATACCCGTCGGCCCGGCCGTCCTCGCCAAGCACCTCACCCTCAAGGACGACGGGCAGGGCCGCCTCGCGCCCCGCCTCGACTCCAAGGCGCTGCTCGCCGACCCGCAGCTGGCCGGTCCGCTGCGCCGGGCCACGCCCGGACCCGTGGAGGCGAAGCTTCGTACGGACTCCGCCGGCGCGGTCTCCGTCGCCGAGGAGGGCCGGGCCGGACGCCGGGTCGCCGTAGAGGGCCTGTCCGCCGCCGTGCTGACGCTGCTGACGCGGACGGGCGCGGCGGAGCGTACGGGCGAGGTCGCCACGGAGGAGGTCCAGCCGAAGCTGACCGCGAACACGGTCGGACAGCTGGGCATCAAGGAGGAGGTGTCCTCCTTCACCGTCGGCTTCGAGAAGGCCCCGTACCGCACGACGAACATCGGTCGGGCCGCGGAGCTCATCAACGGTTCGCTCGTGCTGCCCGACGAGACCTGGAGCTTCAACCGCCGGGTCGGCGAGCGCACGAAGGAGAACGGTTTCGTCGACGGCCTGATCATCAACAACGGCCAGTACGAGAAGGCCGCGGGCGGCGGCGTTTCGGCGGTGGCCACCACGGTCTTCAACGCGATGTTCTTCTCCGGGGTCAAGCCCGTCGAGTACGGAGCGCACTCCTTCTACATCGAGCGCTATCCGGAGGGCCGCGAGGCCACCGTGGCGTGGGGCAGCCTGGACCTGCGCTTCGCCAACGACTCGGGCAAGGCCCTGTACATCCGGGCCGAGGCGACCGACACCTCGATCACCATCACCTTCCTGGGCACGAAGCGGTACGACGAGATCCGCGCGGCCAAGGGTCCGCGGACGAACGTCAAGCCGCCCGCCACCCGCACGGACAACGGCCCGAAGTGCGAACCGCAGTCCCCGCTGGAGGGCTTCGACGTCGCCGTCGACCGGGTGTTCGTGAAGGGCGGGCAAGAGGTCAAGCGGGAGACGATGAAGACCCGTTACACCCCGAGGGACAGCGTGACCTGCGGCTGAGTCCTCCTGTCGGGGAGTCCGGACCACCCGTGCGGGTGAGTGCGTGCGGGTGAGCGGGCGTTCGTCGGGCAGGGTGGGCGGATGGAGTCGCGCCGGGGACCGAGGGTGCCCCTGATCATCGTCGCGCTGGCCGTGGCGGCCGGGTGTGTGACCGGATGTGTGACCGTGGCCCCGGCCACCGGTCCGGGGACCGTTCCCGTGACCGGAGCGCGGCCCGCACCGACCGGGCTGCGGACGGGCCTGCCGGGACCGGCGACCGAGGCCTGGCCGCTGGGGTCGCTGCCGCAGGTCGTGCAGGATACGGATCCGGTGCCCGAGGAGCCCCCGATTGCCTTGCCCGGGGCCGCTGTTGCTCCACGGCCCGCCGCGCCCGCGGCGCCGGCCGCCCGGGCGCGCAGCCGGGTGAAGCCCGCCGCGCCGCGACACCGGCCGGAGCGGCCCCGGCGGGCCGCGCCGAAGAAGCCCGCGGCTCCCGCCGCGAAGGCCCGTCGCTCCAAGCCCGCGCCGATCCGGTCGTACGACATGGCGCCGCTGTGCGCGGCGGCCCGGGGGACGGTGGATCCGGCGATCGTGGCGCTGTGCCACTGAGCGCGTTTCACTGAGTGCGTTCCACTGAGCGCGTTTCGCTGACCGCCTGTCGCGGACCTCGTGTCACTGACCGCCTGTCACTGCCCACGTGTCACAGACCGCGTGGCGCTGCCGGGTCCGGGAGGCGGGATTCGCTTGGATGGGCCCGGCGGACCCCGACCGGGGCCCTCCAGCCCCCACCTCCAGGAGTGGCCATGGCGAAGATCGCTCTCTTCGGCGCGACCGGCACCGTCGGATCCCGCGTGCTGCACGAAGCCCTCGGGCGCGGGCACGAGGTCACGGCCGTCGTGCGCGATCCCGCACACTTCGCCGAGTCCGACGCCAGCTCCGCGGACGTCACCGTCGTCCGCGGCAACGTCCTCGACCCCGCGTCCGTGACCCAGGCCGCGGCAGGGCAGGACGTGGTGGTCAGCGCCTACGGTCCGGGCTCCGGGGACCCCGGCACGCTGGTCGGCGCGGCGAAGGCGCTGATCGGCGGTGTGCAGGCCCTCGGTGCGGACGGGCCCCGGCCGCGCGTGGTCACCGTCGGCGGGGCCGGCTCCCTGCGCACCCCCGGCGGACCGAAGGTCTGGGACCAGGCCGGGATTCCGGCGCCGATCGTCGCCGTCATGCACGCCCACGGGGACGCCCTCGACTTCCTGCGGACCGTTCCGGTGGAGGAGGTCCACTGGACCAGCCTCAGCCCCGCCGCCACGATCGAGCCGGGCACCCGGACGGGCGCGTACCGGCTGGGGCTCGACGACCTGGTCGTGGACGACCACGGAAACAGCCTGATCTCCACGGAGGACTTCGCGGTCGCCCTGCTGGACGAGATCGAGCGCGACGCGCACCCGGGCAAGCGCTTCACCGTCGGGTACTGATCACCGTCGGGTCCTGAGATATTCGCTGGTCCGGGCCGGTTCCGCCTCCCTAGAGTGACCGTGCACCAGCCTCGGCCGCAGGGAGCGGATCATGCGCACGCACTACCCCCGGACTCCGCACCTGCCCTGGTCCCCCGGTGCGACGTCCGACGACGTGCGGACCACGGGACCCGGCCTGCTGGCCGGGTTCGCCGGGCGCGAGGTCGTGGTCACCGAGAAGCTCGACGGCGAGAACACCACCCTCTACGCCGACGGCCTGCACGCGCGCTCGCTCGACTCGGGCCACCATCCCTCGCGGGCCTGGGTGAAGGGCCTGCAGAGTCGTATCGGCCCGGGGATCCCCGCCGGCTGGCGGGTGTGCGGGGAGAACGTCTACGCCCGGCACTCGCTCGCGTACGAGGAACTCGACGCGTGGTTCTACGGGTTCTCGGTGTGGGACGGCGACCATTGCCTGGACTGGGACCGGACGGTGCTCTTCCTGCGCGGTCTCGGGGTCCCGGGACCGCGCGTCCTGTGGCGCGGTGTCTTCGACGAGCGCGCGCTGCGCCGCCTGCGGCTCGACACGACGCGGCAGGAGGGGTACGTCGTCCGCACGACGGAGGGCTTCGAACGCGCCGAGTTCGGGCACCGCGTGGCCAAATGGGTGCGGGGCGGGCACGTGCAGACGGACACGCACTGGATGTACGCCCAGGTGGTGGCGAACGGGCTCGGTCCGGCGGCCGCCCTCTGGGACGCCCGGTCGGGCGCGGATCCGGACGCGGCCGGGCTGCTGCGCGCGGTGGGGGCGGACACGGCGCTGGGGGCCGAGACCGCGGTCGAGGCGGCCCGAGTCGAGCAGCTGGTCGCCGAAGTCGCGGACCGCATCGACGGGTTGGGCGTGCGCAGGTCCGGCGAGGAGCGGCTGGCCGGGATCCTGGCGGCGGCCCTGCACGGCGTACCGCGCGCCGCGCTCGCATCCCGGCTGGCGGCGGGGCCGCTCGCCATGGCCACCGCACGGCGGGTCGCGGACCTGGTCGGGCTCTGCCCGGCGCTGCGCAAGCCCTTCCCCTACCCGGACGCGGAACGGCGGGCGGGGCTCGTACGGATGGCGGAGGCGGCCGATCTGGGGGTGCTGCACGCGCTGGCGGGGGCGGTCTCCGGGTCCGGGGGTCGTGTCGGGCCGCCTGGATCCGGCGAAGGCGGCGAGCGGGGCGACGGGCCCGCGGAGTGCGTGGAGTGGTCCGCGCTGCACGCCGAGGAGGCGGGGCTGCTCGGGCCCGCGCCGCTGGAGCCCCTGCGGGCCGGGCTCCACGAGGCCCTCGCCGCGGCCGGCATAGGCGCGGGCGGTGGTGACGGCGACGCCGACGCCGCCGACCGCTGCTGGGCCGAAGCCCGCCTCGCCTACGGCCAGGGCAAGCTGACCGGCGCCGAGGAGGCGGTCGCGGCGACCTGGCGGTGGCGCGACGGCGCCTCCTTCCCCCGGCTCGTACAGCTCTGCGGACCCTCGGGCAGCGGCAAGAGCACCTACGCCCGGAACCTCCCGGGGGTGGAGGCCTACATCAGTCTCGACGACCTGCGCGGCGCCAGGGGCGCCCGGGCGGACCAGCGGGACAACGCGGACGTGCTCCGCGAGGGCCTGGACCGGCTGGACTCCGCACTCGCCTCGGCCGCGCGACGGGGCGGCACGGTGGTGTGGGACGCGACCTCCCTCACGGCCCAGCAGCGCGGTCTGGCCGGCACGGTCGCCCGGCGGCGCGACGCGCTCGTCACCCACGCCGTGCTGCTGGTCGAGGAGGCGGAGCTGATGCGCCGCAACTCCACGCGCGCGCACCCCGTACCGGAACAGGTGCTGGCCTCGCAGCTGCGGCGGTTCGCTCCGCCGTATCCCGGTGAGGCGCACCGCACGTGGTACATCGGGCCGGGCGGAGCCGTCGAGGACACGGCGGGCACGATCGGTGCGCCGGCCCGTACGGCGGCCCGTACGCCGACCCGTACGGCGGCCCTCACGACGTCTCGTACGGCGACCCGAGAGGAGGGCTGATGCGTACCAGCGAGGAGCTCTACCACCAGGTCCGCTGGGATCCCCGCTTCGATCCCGCCCGGTTCACTCTGGGACTGCTGCAGCGCGGTGCGGCGCCGAAGCGGATCCCGCTGCCCGCCTTCGTGCCCGGGGGCGACATCCCCTGGCACCGGGTGCTGTTCGTGGAAGCCGACGGCGAGCTGGTGTGGGACCGGGCGACGGGCGTCGACATCATCGACCGCACCGCGGCCGGGCGGGTCCGCGACCCCAGGCTGCTGCGGGCGCCGTTCTTCACCGCACGCACCCGGTACGCCTGGGACGCGTCCGGCGACGGCGCGTGGCGGGCAGCCCCCGAGGGGGACACCCGCGCACCGAAGCCTTCGCGCGTACGCCTGTTGACCTGGAACACGCTCTGGGACCGCTACGACGCCCCGCGCATCGCCACCGCACGGCGCAGGCCGCTGCTGCTCGCCGACCTCGCGGTGGCCGACGCCGATGTGATCGCGCTCCAGGAGGTGGAGCCCGAGCTGCTCGGCATGCTGCTCGCCGAGCCGTGGGTCCGCGCCGGGTACACGGTCGCGGCGGACCCGCGCGGCCGGGACGTGGCGGAGAGCGGACTGCTGGTACTGAGCCGCCTTCCGGTGCGGGAGGCGGGAGTTCACGTACTGGGTCCGCACAAGGCGGTCGTCGCCGTGACCGTGGACACGGCGGGCGGGCCGTTGGTGGTCGCGGCCACACATCTGACGAGCGATCACACCGAGCGGGGCGAGGACCGCCGGGCGGCCGAACTGGTCAGGATTTCCGAAGGGTTGTCGGGAATCGAGGCGGCCGACGTGGCCCTGCTCGGCGACTTCAACGACGGCCGGTCGGGGGCCGAGGGTCCGGCGGCGGCGCTGGGTCTGCGGGACGTGTGGACCGAGGTGCACGGGGTCGGGGACGGGACCCCCACCTTCGATCCGGTCGCCAACCCGCTGGCCGCGGTGGGGTCGTTGTCGGGTCGGGCCGGCCGCTTGGACCGGATCCTGCTGCACTCGGCCGCGGTTCGCGTGACTCATGCCGCCCTGCGCGGCGACTCCCCGGCAGCGGACGGGCTGTTCGTCTCGGACCACTACGGTGTCGAGGCCACCCTGGACTTCGAGCCGTCGGCCGACGGAGACGAGGTCGGCGAAGGGTACGGGCACGCGGTGCTCGACGTCCGTGCCACCGCGCGGACGGCGGTGGCGTGGCTGGCGCCGCAGGACGAGGCGGTGGAGGCGGTCCGTCGCGCACACGACCCGCAGGCGGAGCGCTGGCCGGCGCACGTGAACCTGCTCTTCGGCTTCGTACCGGAGTCCTCCTTCGAGGAGGCACTGCCCCTGCTGGCCGAAGTGGCCGCGCGATCGGCCGCGTTCACGGCCCGGCTGGAGGGCGTGTACGGCTTCGGCCCGACCCTGTGGCTGGACCCGGCGGCGGCCGGCGACGCCCCGTGGCAGGAGCTCCGGCGGACCCTGGCGGCGCGCTTCCCGGGCTGCCGGGGCCGCGCCGAGGGGTTCACTCCCCACCTGACGCTCGGACACAGCCCCGATCCCCGGCGTGCGGAGCGGGAGTTCGCGGCACGCCTCGGCGGTGCCCGGTCGGCCCGCGTTGCCTCGCTCGCCGTCCTGTCCCGCCGCGGCGACGGCCCGATGCAGGTCCGGGCAACGGTGGAACTCGGCACCGGCAAGGTCACCTGGGCACCCGAACCCCCACGCGCCCGGACGGGCCGCCCGGGCGGCGGGGAATCGGCGGGGGGCGGGGGCTCCGGCGCAGGCTCCGGCTCCGGCTCCGGCTCCGGCTCCGGCTCCGGCTCCGGCTCCATCAAGGCCGGGGCCTGGGCCGAGGCCAACGCCGAGGCCCTCGCGGCGCGGATCTCGGCGGCCCTCCCCGAGGGGGTCGTGCACGTGGCCGGCTCGCGCCGGATGGGGTGTGCGCTGCCGGACGCGGATCTGGACCTCGTCGTGGCCCTGCCCGGCACCGTCGCCCTGGCGGAGGTACGGGCTCGGGTGGCCTCGGCCCTCCCCGAGGCGGAGCGGCTCCGCGAGGTGACGGGCGCCCGGGTGCCGGGGCTGCGGCTGCGCGCGGCCGGGCTGGACGTGGACCTGGTGGTGGTGGCCACCGGTCCGGTGCCGCCGGGCCGGGCGGTCGCCCTGAGGTCGCGGCTCGGCGAGGCCGCGGCGGTGGCGCTGAGTGCGGTGAGCGACGCCGATGCGGTACGGGCCTTCGTGGGCCCGGAGCACGCGGCGTTCGCCCGCCTGGCGCGGGAGGTCAAGGCCTGGGCCCGGTCCCGGGGTCTGGACTCGGCGCCCTTCGGCGGCCTGCCGGGACTCGCCTGGTCCGTGCTGGCCGCCCACACGGTCCGCTCCGCCCCGGGCCTGTCCCCCGGTCCCCTGCTGCGCACCTTCTTCGCCACCTGGGCCGCCTGGGACTGGCGCACCCCGGTGGGCCTGGCCCCGGCCAACGGGCCGACTGCCGGCGCGGGCGGCGAGGAGGCCGTCACCGTGCTGACCCCCTCCGCCCCGGTGCGCAGCTGCACCACCCAAGTCGGCCCGGGAACCGCCGACTTGCTGACGCGGGAGCTGTTCGCCGCGTGGGAGGCGCTGGAGGAGAGCCCCACGGCGGAGCTTCCCCTCGCCCCTGCGCCCGCGCACCGACGGCACGCCGCCTGGGCCGTGGTCACCGTGACGGGTTCCCGGCCCGGCGACTTCGAGGACGACCTGGGCCGCACGCGCGGCCGACTGCGCGCCCTGCTCGGCGCCCTGGCGGAGACGGGCCTCGTGGACGTACACGCCTGGCCCAGGCCCTTCGAGCGGACACCGACCCTGGCCCGCTACGCGATCGGCCTCGGCCACACGCCGCCGGACCCGAGCACCCTCGCGGCGATCACCGCACCCTGGTCGGCGACGCTCCCCGGCACCGAGGTGGCCTGGGCCGACTGTGGCAGCGTCCCCGACCTCTCCTGACGACAAGTAACGAACGCGCGGCAACACCGGGCCGGCCATCGGGCCCCACTCTCCGAACGCAGCGAAGACTCTCGGCCTGAGCTCCGCCTCCCCGTAGCGGGCACGGCGAGACGGAGCGGTCAGAGCCTCAGTAGAGTCCTGTGAAGTTTTTTCGTCAACACTTTTCACAAGGATTGAAGAAACCTCAAGTTCACAGGCCTGATGCGGGTTTGACACACCGTTGGATCTTCAGTTCATGAACGTGCAAACCCTTGACGGCCCCGGCGCCGGGCAGTTCACTCACGCTTCGATCCCCCCGGATCCACAACGTCAGGAGTAGCCCCGCATGCCCCTCCTCTCCTCCCACCCTCCCCACCCATCGCGTCGCCCCTCGCGGCCGTCCCGGCTGAGCGTCGCCTCCCTGGCGGCCGCCCTGGTCGCGGCGCTCCTCGTGCTCCTGCCGGGCACCGCGGCGACCGCCGCGCCGACGCTCCTCTCCCAGGGCAAGCCCGCCACCGCGTCCTCCACCGAGGGCGCCGGCACCCCCGCCTCCGCCGCCGTCGACGGCAACAACGGCACCCGCTGGTCGAGCCAGTTCTCCGACCCGCAGTGGATACAGGTCGACCTCGGCGCCAGTGCGCAGCTGAGCCAGGTCGTCCTGCGCTGGGAGACCGCCGCAGCGAAGGCGTACCGCGTCGAGCTGTCCCCGGACGGCACGAACTGGTCCACGGCCTACTCCACGGCCAACTCCACCGGCGGCGTCCAGACCCACGACATCACCGGCAACGCCCGCTACGTCCGCGTGTACGGCACCCAGCGCACCACCGGATACGGCTACTCGCTCTGGGAGTTCCAGGTCTACGGAACCACCGGTGGCACCGGCCCAACCCTCCCCGGCGGCGGTGACCTCGGCCCGAACGTGATCGTCTTCGACCCGTCCACGCCGAACATCCAGGCCAAGCTGGACGAGGTCTTCGCCCAGCAGGAGTCGGCGCAGTTCGGCTCCGGGCGCTACCAGTTCCTCTTCAAGCCGGGTACCTACAACGGCCTCAACGCCCAGATCGGCTTCTACACCTCGATCTCGGGCCTCGGGCTGAACCCGGACGACACCACCATCAACGGCGACGTGACCGTGGACGCGGGCTGGTTCGGCGGCAACGCCACCCAGAACTTCTGGCGTTCGGCCGAGAACCTCGCCATCAACCCGGTCAGCGGCACCAACCGCTGGGCCGTCTCGCAGGCCGCGCCGTTCCGCCGGATGCACATCAAGGGCGGCCTCAACCTCGCCCCGAACGGCTACGGCTGGGCCTCGGGCGGCTACATCGCCGACTCGAAGATCGACGGCCAGGTCGGCAACTACTCCCAGCAGCAGTGGTACACCCGCGACAGCTCCATCGGCAGCTGGTCCAACGGCGTCTGGAACCAGGTCTTCTCCGGCACCCAGGGCGCTCCCGCGCAGAGCTTCCCGGAGCCGCGCTACACCACCCTCGACACCACCCCGGTCTCCCGCGAGAAGCCGTTCCTGTACCTGGCCGGCTCCGAGTACAAGGTGTTCGTCCCGGCCAAGCGCGTCAACGCGCGCGGCACTTCCTGGGGCACCGGGGCGCCGCAGGGCTCCTCCATCCCGCTGAGCCAGTTCTACGTGGTCAAGCCCGGCACGAGCGCCGCGACGATGAACCAGGCGCTGTCCCAGGGCCTGCACCTGCTCTTCACCCCGGGCGTCTACCACGTCGACCAGACCATCCAGGTCAACCGCGCGGACACGGTCGTCCTGGGCCTCGGCCTCGCCACCATCATCCCGGACAACGGGGTGACGGCGATGAAGGTCGCCGACGTCGACGGCGTGAAGCTCGCCGGCTTCCTGGTCGACGCGGGCCAGGTCAACTCCCCCAGCCTGCTGGAGGTCGGCCCGGCCGGCACCACCACGGACCACGCGGCGAACCCGACCACGGTCCAGGACGTCTTCATCCGCGTCGGCGGCGCCGGCGCCGGCAAGGCCACGGTCGGCATGGTGATCAACAACCACGACACGATCGTCGACCACACCTGGATCTGGCGCGCCGACCACGGCGACGGAGTGGGCTGGGAGACCAACCGCTCCGACTACGGGTTCCGCGTCAACGGTGACGACGTACTGGCCACCGGCCTGTTCGTCGAGCACTTCAACAAGTACGACGTGCAGTGGAACGGCGAGCGCGGCCGCACGATCTTCTTCCAGAACGAGAAGGCGTACGACGCCCCCAACCAGGCCGCGATCCAGAACGGTTCGGTCAAGGGATTCGCCGCCTACAAGGTCGCCGACTCGGTCAACACCCACGAGGGCTGGGGCCTGGGCAGCTACTGCTACTACAACGTCGACCCGACGATCCGCCAGGACCACGGTTTCCAGGTCCCGGTGAAGCCGGGCGTGAAGTTCCACGACATCCTCGTGGTCTCGCTCGGCGGCAACGGCCAGTACGAGCACGTCATCAACAACACGGGCGCGCCGACCTCGGGCACCTCGACCGTTCCCTCCACCGTGGTCTCTTTCCCCTGATCCACCCCTGACCCCCGGTTCGCGGGGCGGCTGCCGGCCGCCCCGCGTTTTCCGGGCCATCCGAGAGAGCGCTCTCCCATCTCGGGCCTCCCTCGCCCTCCGTCCCTCAGAAGGAGCTGGACGATGAATCTCCGACCGCGGACCCTGTCCGCATTCCTGGTCTCGGCGGCCATCGCCGTGACCGCTGCCGCCGGTCTCGGCGCCACGGCGCTCACCGCGCAGGCGACACCCGACGCCGGCACCGCCCACACGAACATGAACCATGCCGCCGCGGCCCCGCTCGCCGGCGGCGACGACCCCGACGGTGACGGCTACATCCCGGCCGTTCCGCAGGTCACCGGTGTGACCCCGTCCTGGAACAACCCGCCGGACCGGTACTTCCACGAGTTCCAGGCCAACTGCTCGGTCACCAAGACCGCACCGGACGACCCGATCGTCTACGCGGGCCGGCCCGGCGCCTCCCACGACCACACCTTCATGGGCAACACCGGCACGAACGCCAACAGCACCACCGCCTCGCTCAGCGCAGGAGGCACGGCCTGCACCGCGGTCGGCGACCTGTCCGGCTACTGGATGCCGACGCTCTTCAACGGCAGCCAGAAGGTCCTGCCCACCGGCCCCCAGGTCATCTACTACAAGACCGGGGTCACCGACTACACGAGCGTGCGCCCCTTCCCCAAGGGTCTGCGGTTCCTCGTCGGCAGCCCGACCCAGACCGCGGCGGAGTTCCGCGGGCACAAGGGCTGGGTCGAGGGCTGGGAGTGCGGCAACAGCTTCAAGAACACCGAGTTCCCGGCCAACTGCCCGGCCGGCACCCAGCTCAACATCCGCATGCAGTCGCCCAGTTGCTGGGACGGCAAGAACCTCGACACACCGGACCACAAGGCCCACATGGCCTACCCGGTCACCAAGCCCGGCAACAACGACAACGTCTGCCCGGCCTCCCACCCGGTCGCGGTCCCGATGGTCGAGTTCAAGATGGCCTTCCCGGTCAGCGGGGACATGTCGCAGGTCAGGCTGGCCAGCGGGTCCGGCCACTCCTTCCACTACGACTTCTTCAACGCGTGGGACGAGCGCACGCTGAAGGCCATGGTCGACCAGTGCATCAAGGGCGGCCTGCAGTGCAACAACCGCGGCTTCGACCAGTACCACCCGGAGGCCGGCACCGTGCTCGGCCCCGACGGCCGCCTCCCGTAGGCACTGCGCTTCCCCCCACCCTCTCCCAAGGAGGTTCCTGCATGCTCACCCGCATGCGCAGCACGGTGGCCACCGCCGCCCTGCTCGCGGGCGCTGCCACCCTCGTCCCCGCCGGCCCGGCCCAGGCCGCCGCCGGCGTGGTCAAGGTGACCGGCTCCCAGGGCAACTGGCGGCTGACCGTGAACGGTTCTCCGTACCTCGTCAAGGGCGTCACCTGGGGCCCTTCCCCCGCCGATGCCGCGCGCCTGCTCCCCGACGTGAAGTCGCTGGGCGCCAACACCATCCGCACCTGGGGCACCGACGGCAGCAGCGCCCAGCTGTTCGACGCCGCCAACGCGAACAACATCAAGGTCGTGGCCGGCTTCTGGCTCCAGCCCGGCGGCGGTCCGGGCAGCGGCGGCTGCACGAACTACGTCACGGACACGACGTACAAGAACAACATGCTGGCCGAGTTCACCAAGTGGGTGCAGACCTACCGCGACAACCCGGCCGTCCTGATGTGGAACGTCGGCAACGAGTCGGTGCTCGGCCTGCAGAACTGCTACTCCGGCACCGAGCTGGAGAACCAGCGCAACGCGTACACGACCTACGTGAACGACGTGGCGAAGGCCATCCACCGCATCGACGCCAACCACCCGGTCACCTCCACCGACGCCTGGGTGGGTGCCTGGACGTACTACAAGCGCAACTCCCCGGACCTGGACCTCTATGCGGTCAACGCCTACAAGGAGGCCTGCGGGGTCAAGAGGCGTGGCAGCAGGGTGGTTACACCAAGCCCTACATCATCACGGAGACCGGTCCGGCGGGTGAGTGGGAGGTTCCCCACGACTCCAACGGCGTCCCGCTGGAGCCCCGCGACCAGGCCAAGGCCGACGGCTACACCCACGCCTGGAACTGTGTCACCGGGCACGGGGGCGTGGCCCTGGGCGCCACCGTGTTCCACTACGGCACCGAATACGACTTCGGCGGGCACTGGTTCAACCTGACCCCGGCCGGGGAGCGCCGCAAGATGTACTACGCGGTCAAGCGCGCCTACGCGGGCAGCACGGCGGGCGACAACCTCCCGCCGACCGTGTCCGTCCCCTCCGTCCCCGACCCGGGCGCCGTTCCGGCCGGCAAGGAGATCACCATCCAGGCCCCGGCGACCGACGCCGAGGGCGACCGGCTCGCGTACGAGGTGCTCTGGGGCAGCAAGTACGTGGACGGGGGCGGCGGACTGATCTCGGTTCCGTCGACCCACCTGGGCAACGGGACGCTCAAGGTCACGGCCCCCGCGAAGACGGGCGCGTGGAAGCTCTACGTCAAGGCCAAGGACGGCCGCGGCAACGTGGGCGTCGAGCAGCGCTCGGTGAAGGTGGTCCCGCCGCCGGTGCCGGGCACGAACGTGGCGCTGAAACGGCCCACGACCGCCTCGACCTTCCAGAACGACGGCTACGGCGGTTGCCCCTGCGGTCCGCAGTTGGCCACGGACGGCAACAACACCACCCGCTGGGCCACGACTTGGTCTGATGCCCAGTGGCTCCAGGTCGATCTGGGGTCGGTGAAGCAGCTCAAGCACGCCCAGCTGGTGTGGGAGACCGCTTACGGCAAGGCGTACACCATCAAGGTGTCGGACGACGGCCGGAACTGGAGGACGGCTTACGCCACTTCGAACGGTGACGGCGGCATCGACGACTTCGACATCTCCGCGTCGGGCCGGTACGTACGGCTCGAACTGACGGGGCGGGGCACCGGCTACGGCTACGCCCTGTTCCACTTCGGCGTCTACGCCTGATCCCTGGCCCGACGCCCCGCACGCCCCGCACGCTCCGCGCGCCGCCCGAACCTGAACCGGGTGGCGCGCGGTTCTGCGTTCTTCGCAGGCTCCCCGCGGGGCTCAGACCTCCAGGACGATCTTCCCGGCGGTGTGTCCTTCCCGGCTGAGCGCGAAGGCGGCCGGCAGTTCCGCGAGCGGGAAGGTCTCGGCGACCGTGACGGTGAGCTGTCCGGCGTCGGCCAGCCGGCCCAGCTCGGCGAGGTCGGCGCCGACGGGCCGTACCCACATCCACTGGCCGCCGGAGCCGAGCACGGTGTGGTCGGCGATGGAGGCGTGCCGGCCACCCTCGGCCAGGACCGCCAGGGTGGTGTCGAGGACTCCCCCGACGAAGTCGGCGACGACGGTGACCCCGTCGGGCGCCAGGGCGCGGACCCGGTCCGCGAGGCCGTCGCCGTACTCGACCGGCTCGCAGCCCAGCTCGCGCAGCCGGTCGTGGTTGCGGGCGGAGGCGGTGCCGATGACGCGGGCCCCGAGCGCGCGGGCGATCTGCACGCCCAGGGAGCCGACGCCGCCCGCTGCTCCGTGCACGAGGACGGTGTCCTCCTTGCCGGTGTCCAGGCGCGTCAGCAGCTGGTACGCGGTGAGGCCGGCCAGCGGCAGTCCCGCGGCCTGCTGCCAGGTCAGGGAGGCGGGCTTGGGCGCGAGGGCCCGTACGGGCACGGTCACGAACTCGGCGAAGGTGCCGCCGTGCACGTAGTCCTTGCGGGCGTAGGCGACGACCTCGTCGCCGGCGGTGAACTCGGGGGTGTCGATGCCCACGTACTCGACCGTCCCGGCCACGTCCCAGCCGGGGACGACGGGGTACACGACGTCCATCAGGCCGTCGAGCCCGCCCGACATGATCTTCCAGTCGACGGGATTGACGGAGGCGCAGCGGACCCGGACGAGGACCTCGCCGGGGCCGACCTTGGGCACCTGGATGCGGGTCTCGGAGAGCACCTCCACTCCGCCGTACGTGTCGTACGTCATCGCCCGCATGGTGCCCTCTTGGTCCTCGGACATACCTCTCGCCTCTCCGTGAGCCGGTCGCGTGCCCCCCGGGCCCCATCCCACCACGAAGAGCCGCGCCCGCCCCGGGAGGAGGGGCGGGCGCGGCGCGGCGGAGCGGGCGCGGGCGGCCAGGCGGGCGGTGAGGCGCGTGGCACGCTCGGGCGGCGCCAATCGGATGCTCGGCGACTCCGCTCTTTCCAGATCTTAATTTAGAATGTGAATTAAATCTCGGGAAAGGGTTGTGCGACGGTATGTTGCGATCGGTGTCAGGGCGGAAGGAGCCACATGACGACGGGGCGCAGTGGACGTACGGTGCGGGACCTGAGAAGGGGCAACCGCAGCGCCGTGCTGCAGCAGTTGTACTTCGGCGGACCCATGAGCCGGCAGGAACTGGGCCCCGCGACCGGGCTGAGCTCCGGATCCGTCAGCAACGTGGTCGGTGAACTCGTCGTGGACGGACTGCTGGAGGAGGCCGGCATCGTCGACTCCGACGGCGGCCGACCCCGTACGCTGCTGCGCGTATCGCCCGGCAGCGCGCACATGATCGGCATCGACGTGGGCGAAACCCGGGTCAGGGTCGAGCTGTTCGACCTCACCCTCACCGAACTGGCCCGTGCCGAGCTCCCGTTGCAGCCGCGCGGCTGCTACGACGTCGGCCCGATCGTCGACCACATACGGAGCGGGATCGCCACCGTCCTGGAGCGGGCCGGGGTCGGGACGAACCGGCTCCTGGGCGTCGGCATCGGCGTACCCGGCATCGTCGACCGCGACGCGCCGGGCGGAACCGTGGTCCACGGGCAGACCATCGGCTGGGACGCGGTCCCGCTGGAGGCGCTGCTGCGCGCGACGGGAGCCGTGCCGCCCGAGGTCCCGTACATCATCGACAACGGGGCGCGCACGCTCGGCCAGGCGGAGATGTGGTTCGGCGCGGGGCGCGGGGCCCGGGACGCGGTGGTCGTCCTCTTCGGCTCCGGCGTCGGAGCGAGCCTGATCACCGACGGCTCCCCGGACGGTGCCACCACCGGGGGCGCACCCCTGGAGTGGGGCCACCTGACGGTGCAGGTCCGCGGGCGTCGCTGCCGCTGCGGGGCGCTGGGCTGCCTGGAGGCCTACACCGGAGCGGAATCGCTCCTGGCCCGGTGGGCGGAGCGGGGCGGCGGCGGGGAGGCCGTCGCCGGGGACGAGGAGGACGCCCTGGCAGCGCTGCTGGCGGCGGCCGGCGGCGGGGACGCGATCGCACTCGACGTGCTCGACGAGACCGCGGAGTACCTGGGCGCGGGCCTGTCGGACGTCATCAACCTCTTCCAGCCGGAGCGGATCCTCATCGGCGGCTGGGCCGGCCTGCTGCTGGGCCCGCACATCCTCCCGGCGGTACGGGAACACGCGAAGCGCTACTCGCTGCGCCATCCGGCGGCCCGGGTCACCATCGACATGGGCTCACTGGGCCCCGACGCGGTCACCGTGGGCGCGGCCACCCTCCCCCTGGCGGCCTTCTTCGCCGCGGGCGGCCGCCGCACCCCGCCGGAGCCCGCGGCGGAAGCCCCGGGCTGGCAGACGTCCTTGCAGACCCGCGGGGGCTCAGCGCCGACGGCGGGGCGGGGCTAGGGGCGGGGCGGGGCTGTGCGGTGGGGTGCCGTGCGGGGCAGGGTGGGCGGCATCGGATGGCGGGCGAAGCCGGGCGCTCGCGGACCTGCCCGGCGTACTCTGGCGGCCGGCCAGGCCAAGGAGCGCCCACCATGATCCTCCCGAAGATCCGGGACCCCCGCTTCGTGACGATCCGCCGGGGCGGGACCCTCACCGATCCGGACCACCACCTCCTCGCCCTGTGGGCGGCATCCTGCGCGGAGCACGTCCTCGGCCTGTTCGAGGCTGCCCGGCCCGAGGATCCGCGACCGCGTCAGGCGATCGAGCACGCCCGCGCGTGGGTGCGCGGCGAGGTCACGATGACGCAGTCACGCGCGGCGGGCGGCCATGCGATGGGCGCGGCCAGGGACCTGCGCGGTGCGGCACGGCACGCCGCCTACGCCGCCGGCCAGGCCGGGGCCGTCGCCCACGTCGCCGCGCACGAACTCGGGGCGGCCGCCTATGCGATCAAGGCGGCACGCGCTGCCGCACCGCCAGCCGAGGGCGAGGCCGCCGGGCGCCAGGAGTGCCGGTGGCAGCGCGACCAGCTCCCGGAGGCGATCCGCGAACTCGTGCTCGACGACCAGAGGTTGCGCAACGACATCTGCTGGTCGGCCTTCGACTGCTGAGCCCGCCCGCCCGGGCACCACCCGCACCACCCGGGAAGCCCCTTACCGTGGACGCCCAAGGGCGCCGGATCCCAGCCCGCCGGCCGCGACCGAGCACACCGAGGAACCCGCTCAGCACGTCGGGAGTCGGCGGTCGGCGATCACGCCGAGTCGCGGACCACCAGTTCCGGGTCGAAGAGCACTTCCACCGGATCGGTCGCCGCCGTGCCGGACACGCGGTCGAGGAGGAGGCGGACCATCTCCGCCGCCATTTCCTCCACGGGCTGGCGGACCGTCGTCAGGCGGGGCCTGGATGCCACCGCCGCGCCGGAGTCGTCGAAGCCGACCACCGCCACGTCCTCCGGGATCCGCCGGCCGTGTTCGCGCAGCACCAGGCAGGCCCCTTGGGCCATCAGGTCGTTCGCCGCGAACACCCCGTCCAGGTGCGGGCGTTCGGCCAGGAGGGCCCGCATCGCCTGCTCGCCGCCGTCCAGCGTGAAGTCCGCCTCGGCCACCCGTACCGCCGTTCCGGCCAGCGCCTCCCGGAAGCCCGCCAACCGGTCCCGGCTCGCCGGGACGTCCGCCGGTCCGCCGATCGCGACGAGCCGCCGGCAGCCCCGGGCGAGGAGGTGCCGCGCGGCCAGCGCCCCGCCTTCGCGGTGGCGCAGGTCGACCCAGTCCAACGGGATCCCGGGCGCCGGGCGGGCGAAGAGCACCGTGGGCAGCCCGGCGCGCGCGAGCAGGCCGGGCAGCGGGTCGCGGCCGTCGGTGGTGACGAGCAGGGCCCCGTCGCCGCCGCCCTGAGTGAGGTACGCGAGCACCTGCGCGCGGTCCGCCTCGCCGTCGGCGAACAGCAGCACGGGATGCACACCGCGCGGGCGCAGGGCCCGTACGACCCCGCTGACCACCCGCCCGAAGAAGGGGTCCTGGAACACCCGGCCGGTGTCCGCTCCCGCGCCCGAGACCACCAGCGCCACCGCACCCGAGCGCCGGGTCACCAGGGATCGGGCCGCGCGGTTGGGCACGTACCCGGTCGCGGTGACGGCCTGCTGGACCGCCTGCTGGATGGCGGGGTCCACATTGCGGACCCCGTTCACCACGCGGGACACCGTGGCCCGGGACACCCCGGCGGCGCGGGCCACGTCCTCCAGGGTCGGGGGCGTGCCGGTGCCGGTGCCCGTGGCCGTGCCTGTGCCCGTGGCCGTACCGGTGGCCGTGCTCGCTGCGTCCATGGCGGCACTGTAGCCGCCCGCGCTCACACCTCACTCAGACCTCGATCGCCCCCCGGAGCGGCAGGTCGCCCGCGCTGCGACCGGCCGGGACGGTGAACCGCCCCGGCTCCGCCGTCCAGCCCCCGGCCTGCGGGGACCAGTGCCGGAGGGCCCGCGCGGGGATCCGTACGTACGCCGTCACCCGCTCCCCCGGGTCCGCCTCCGCCGCCGCCCCGTCCGCGAGCCGGCGCACCGGATCAACGGTCGACGGCCTCGGGCTACTCGGACTTGGGCACGAGGAGTTCGGCTCGTCGGGTCACGGGGACGGCGAGGCCCAGTGCTGCTGCGAGCAGGCAGATCGCGCCGCATCCGAGGAAGAGCACGCCCGCTCCCCACAGCTCCACCGTGACGCCGACCGCGGGGAAGAGCACGGGGGCAAGGCCCAGCGTGCACAGGGTCGTCACGGAAGTGACCCGTCCGAGGTAGCGGGGCTCCGTCGCCGTCTGGAGCAGCGCGCCGGTGACGGTGGCCGTGAACCCGCTGGTCAGCCCGATCAGGGAACCGAGCGCGACGGCGACGGACAGCGAGGACACCTGCCCCAAGGCGGCCGCTCCCGCGGCAGTGACGAGCAGCGCCGCGCACATCGCCCGCCCGGCGCACGGTATCCGGGTCGAGACGGTGAGCAGCAAGGCCGAGGCCGCGCCTCCGATGCTGAACGCGCTCGCGATCCAGCCCATGCCCGAGGCGCCCCAGCCGCGCTCGTCGGCCAGGAGTACCAAGCCGGTGGCCACCGGTCCGCTGAAGCACATCTCGCCCAGCCCGATCAGCGCGACCAGCGGGACGAGCATCCGGTGGCGGCGGACGTAGCGCAGTCCGTCACCCAGCTCGCGCCAGGCGGAGGCGCGTTGAGATGCCTGCGCCGAAGGAGCGGTCCGCACGGTGAGCAGGGTCGCGAGCGAGAGGGCGAAGAGGATGCCTGCGGCCGTGAACCCACCGGCCGCACCGCCGATCACCAGAACGGCTGCTGCCAGAAGGGGCCCGACCGTGTTGCTCAGCCGGATCGACAGCCCGCGCATCCCCTGGACCCTGGCGAGCTGTGCGGGTGCCGTGATGAGCGGCGGGAGCGCGCCCACCGCCGGCATGAACACCGCGTCGACCACGCCGAAGACCAACGCGACAGCGACCAGCAACCACAGGTTCGGCGATGCCGACGCAAGTGCCGCGGCAGCCGCGATGATCACCGCACAGCGGACCGCGTCACTGATGACGGCAACCCGGCGCGGCCCGAACCGGTCGGCCACCACACCACCGCCGAGCATGAGCACCGCACGGGGAAGCGCCCCGGCAGCGACCACCAGGCCCACCTGCGACGGCCCCCCGACGCGTACGGCGGCCCAGGACAGCGCGAGGAAGTACACGACGTCGCCCGCGACCGAAGCGGTGTACGCGCCGAGCCAGCGCAGGACGTTGGCGTCCCGGTGGGCGGGCCGCGCGGACACGGACGCCGCCATGCCGTGCGCGTTCACGCGCCGGACGCCGACGGCTGGGCCGTACCCGGTACCGGAAACGCCTGCACTTGGAGCGCCACCGGAGAGGACCCTTCGGGCGCCTCGTCCGCTCCATGGCGATATCGCGAGATCACCTGGAAGATCTCGGCCCGCATCCGGTCCACGTCGCCCGGGGTCAGGTACAGGAGGAAGTCGCTGTACGTGGCGACGTCGAGCCATTCCCTAGGCAGCAGCGGTACCTCGTGCGCGGCCCTGCGCAAGCGATCCGCCGCGGCGAGGGCGACCGCCTGCGCGTACGCACGCCCGGCCTCGCGCTGTTCGGCGGGCGCGGACGCGGGATCGTGGATCGACTGGCGATGGGCGGACTTCCACCACCGCTCGCGTCCGGTGCCGCGCCCTGGCTCCTCCACGATGAGCCCGCCCGCCCCTAGGCGCCGCAGGTGGTAGCTGGCCGCGCCGGGGTTGATGCCGAGTTCGTCGGCAATCCGGGTGGCGGTGGAGGGACCGCGCTCGCGCAGGAGGGTGAGGACGTTCAGACGCAACGGGTGGGCGAGTACGCGCAGGGCAGCCGTGTCGAGCTCGATGTCCTGTCCCGATGACTCGTCGGATGCGGCAGGGGAAGCGACCATGGGCTGAGCGTAGACCTACAAGAGTTGTTTCAAAAGAGATGTTGTGAAGCCAACAGCCATTCACCGAGGCCTTGTTGACAGGGCAACGGGGCATCCGGCACGAGCCCCGACAGCAGGCTCCGGAGTTCGTTTTCGCTGGTCCGACAGGTCGCGGTGTTAGCCTGCGGCGATCCCAGGTGTGGGCACGACACGGGGTAATGCATCACGCAGGAGGCTCATATGTCACGTCGTCCGGTCACCATCGTCACCGGAGGCAGTCGCGGTATCGGCGCCGCCACGTGCGTCCGGCTCGCCGCGGATGGGCACGATCTCGTCCTCGGCTACCTCCGCGACGAGGCGGCGGCCGAGGCCACCGCCGAGCTTGTGCGGGAGGCCGGAGGCCGGTGTGTGACCGTGCGCGGTGACACCTCCGAGGAGTGCGGCGTGGAGCGGCTCTTCGACATCGCCGGAGCCGAGCTCGGGGCGGTGACCGGACTGGTCAACAACGCCGGAGTGACCGGCACCCCGGGCCGCCTCGCCGACATCCGGGTCGAGGACCTGCGGCGCGTGCTCGACGTGAATCTCCTCGGATACCTGCTCTGTTGCCGCCGGGCCGCCCGCGACATGGCCGAGTCGGGCGGCGGGGCGATCGTCAACGTCTCCTCCGCGGCCGCCACCCTCGGCAGTCCCGGCCGCTACGTGCACTACGCCGCGACGAAGGCCGCCACCGACACCCTGACCCTGGGCCTCGCCAAGGAGTTGGGCCCGGACGGCATCCGGGTCAACGCCGTGGCCCCGGGCATCATCGACACCGACATGCACGCCGCCATGGGTGACCCCGACCGCCCGGCGCTCGCGGCGGCCGAGATCCCGCTCGGCCGGGCCGGGCAGCCGGCGGAGGTGGCCGCGGCGATCTCCTGGCTGCTGTCCGCGGACGCCGCGTACACGACCGGTACGGTCATGCGCGTCGCCGGCGGGCGCTGAACCCGCTCCGGCGGCGAGGAACTCGAGCGGAGGTGCTGGGCAGCCAGTCGGTGGCGCCCGGCACCTCGCGCGCCACGCCGATGACGGAACGTGCGTCGGTCGCCACTCTCACCGCGCCCGGGGGCATCCGGTCACGAGCCATGACCATGTGGTGGCCGTCAGTCCTCGATGTCGAAGGCCGCGCGGGTGGCCGGTCCGTAGATGCCCGGCGGGTCGCCCTTGATGCTCCTGTTCTGCTGGAGCTGGTGGACTCCGCGCCGGGTCTGCTCGTCGTACACCCCGGTGAGGGAGACGTACGTGAACCCCTGCGCGTGGAGCCGTTCCTGCAGGGCGAGCACCTCGGCACCGCGGTCACCCGGGCGCAGGGTCCCGTCCCCGTCCGGCGTCGGGCGCCTGCGCGCCGGGCCCGTCGGCTTCGGGTCCCGGCTCGGATCCGCCGAAGGGCCGGCAGGGGGCTGGACGGCGCCGGTCGGAGCCGTCGCCGACGGGGCTGCGGGCTCGGGCGGGCGTACGGACTCCACGGCCGGGGCGGACTCCTCGCCCGCCCCCGGGCTGCGCGCGGGGAGGACCGGCACCGACAGGCCCGGCGGGACCACGGCGCGCGGCGGCTCCCGGTCGGGGCCGCGCAGGAGGAACGCGAGGGCCCCCGCCGCCCCGAGTGCGAGCAGGGCGAGTCCGAGCAACGGCAGGCGGCTGCCGCGCCGTTCGCCGGCGGGGGCCGCCGAGGGTACGGCCTGCCGTGAGGGAACGGATTCCCACACGGGTACGCGAGGAGACCCGGGCGCCTCGGCGGGCGGCCCGAAGCGCGTCGGTACGGTCATCCGCCCGGACTCCTCGGGCCAGGCGGGCCCGGAGGAACCGGGCAGCGGGCCCGAGGGGGCCACGTAGGGGCGTACGAGCAAGCGGTCGTCGTCGGGCACGAGCCCACTCTCATCGAGGTCAGGGAACACGGTTGTCTCCCGGTGGGTACGGGGACCGGCGCGGCGGTGCGGTGTCGGCCCCCGTACCCGGCCGGTCAGGCCCTGCGCCGCCGGGCGGCCAGGACCGGTCCGACGCCGGCGGCCGGAACACGGGCACCGCCGATCGCCGGGGGCGCGGTCATGCCCGCGCGGGTCGGGGAGGGCGCGCGGCGCGGACCGCCCACGCCTTGGCCGGGGCCGGGCTCAAGGCCGGGGCCGGGGCCTTCGGGAGCGCCCCCGACCGGGCCCGTGTCCGCCTTCACGCCCTCCGGCTCCACGGTCGGCACTGCCGGTACGGCGAAGCTGCCGCACCGTGGGTCCGTACCGGTCAGCCGGAGGTACGAGCCGTCCGGGCGCCGCCGGGCGGATCGGGCGGAGCGGGCGGGTATGGGCATGTGCGGTGTCTCCGAGGTGCGGCTCGTGCGGTGGTGCCGGCCGTCCGGACGTCGCGGGCAGGTCGGTCCGGATGACTGTGTTCGACCGGCGCACTCTTTCTCCAGGAGATGCCCCAGGTCAAGCCGGATGTCCGATCCACCCCATCCGCCCCGTCTGGGCATGACCTCTTCACCGGAATCATCCCGTGGGGAAAGGTTCCCCTGCCAGGCCGGGTGGTCGACCGTCCGGATTGCGGACGGTCAACTCCGGCCCCAGGTCGCACCGCTGACCCATCGACCCCGTCGACCCCATCGCCGCTGCTGCCTTTACCGCCGGTCGGCAGGTGAAGCGTCGCGAACACCGGCGGCGGCCGGCGCGCCCGCGCCCATGACCGCGTGCGCGGCCGTGCGGGAGGTCGAGGTGACCCGGACGGTGACGGCGGCCAGGGCCATCAGGGCGGCTCCGGCCAGCGGGGCCGCGGGAACCGAGATGCCGTCGACCGCGAGACCGCCGGACAACGCGCCCGCGGCGATCGCCAGGTTGAACATCGCCACCATCAGCGAGGAAGCGGCCTCCGCGTCGTCCGGTGCGGCCTTGATCATCCAGCTCTGGAGGCTGACCGAGACCCCGCCGTACACCAGCCCCCAGGCCAGCAGGAGCACCGTCCCGGCGACCGCTCCCGGCACCAGGGCGATCAACGCCAGGATCACGGTGAGGGAGGCACTGACGGTGAACAGCGTGCGGTACGGGTCGCGCGCTCCCGCCAGGAAGTTGCCCGCCACGCCCGCGACTCCGTACCCGAGGAGGAGGGTGCTCACGTAGGCGGCGTTCACCCCGGACACGTCCTGCAGGATCGGCCGTACGAACGTGTAGGCCGCGAACTGCCCCGTCACCACCAGGAAGGTGACGGCGACCCCGGCCCGGACCGCGCGGTTGCGCCGCAGCAGGGCGGGGAGCTGGGCGAAGGTGATGGTCCGGGTCGGGGGCAGCGGCGGGAGCAGCAGGAGCAGTGCGGCCAGGGTGAGGACTCCGAGCCCGCCCACGGCCGCGAAGGCGAAGCGCCAGCCGCCGAGTTCGCCGAGCAGGGTGCCGGCGGGGACTCCGAGCACCGAGGCGGTGGGGACTCCGCCGAAGACGAGCGCGGTGGCCCGGCCTACGTGGTGGGCGGGGACGAGGCGGACGGCGAGGCCGCCGGCTATGGCCCAGAAGCCGCCGACGCTGACCCCTACGAGCAGCCGGGCGGCCAGCAGCACCCCGAAGTCCTGCGCCACGGCGGCGATCAGGTTGGCGACGGCCATCAGGGCGATCAGCACGACCAGCACCCACCGCCGGTCGAGGCGGCCGGCGCCGACGGTGACGAGGGGCGCGCAGAGCCCCGCGACCAGCCCCGGCACGGTGACCATGAGCCCGGCGGTGCCGTCGGACACACCGAGGTCGGCGCCCACGGGGGTGAGCAGGCCCACGGGCAGCAACTCGGAGGTGATGAGGCAGAAGATCCCGAGCGCCACCGCCCCGACGGCTCCCCATCCGCGCCACCCGGCGACGGAGTCGGGACCCGAGCCCGGGTCCGGCACGGGGGCCGGGTCCGGCACGGGGGCCGGAGCCGGCACGGGGGCCGGAGCCGAGGCCGGGTCCGGACCGGAACCCGATCCGGGGTGGTGTGCGTGGCCCGGCGGGTGCTTCGGCTCCGGGGACTGGGGTTCGTTGCCGGGCGCGGGGGCTTCGGTCATGGGGCGGGACTCCGTACGGGGCAGGCAGGCAGGCAGGCGGGCGGGCAGCGGGCGGCCCACCGGAGCGTTCCCGCCGGTCGGGCGGGGCCGGTCCGGGGAACCGGCACGGCAACGCGGAGCACCGGGGGTCGCGCCTCCCCCGGCATCCGCACTGTCGTTCCCATCCGAACCTTGTCCGGATTTCCGCGCCAGGTCCACCCCCGTCCACGTGCGCGTTCTCCCGGACCGGTGAACCTCCCGTCGCGGCAGAAACGATCGCAGTGGGCCCACAGGACCGTTTCGGCGGCGCCCGCGGCGCCTTCCCCTCCGCCCCTCCCCGTGGTGCGCGCGGTCCCACGCGCGAGCGCGGAAACCGGCCCGCCCGCCCGTGCGGCATGGTGGTCCGATGCAGTTGCGCCGGGTCCTGCCCCTCTCCCTCGTCGCCCTCCTCGCGAGCGCCGGCTGTGTGTCGGTCGGCGGCCCGCGGGTCTCCGACGTGCCCGCGCGCGGCCCCGTACCGCCCGCCGACGCTCCAGAGCTCGGCCGGCCGGCCGACGCGTCCCCCGCAGCCGATCCGGTCGGGCTCCCCGCCGAGGCGCTGCCCCTCGGCAAACTCCCGGCGAGGGCCGGCTCCGACCGCGCCGACTCCGACCGCGCCGACGGGGACGGCGCCGACCGGGACGGCGCGGACGAACGCTCCCGGCCCGCCGCCAAGGCACCCCGCCCGGCGGCCGAGCGGCGCTCGAAGCCGGCCGCGCCGCGCCGCGCGCACCCGCCCAAGACGGCCGCCGCCCGGCCCGTCCGCCCCGCACGGAGCCCCGTACCGCCGCTGCCCCGCACGGACGAGCTGTGCGCGGCAGCGGAGGGTTCCCTGCCGCCTTCCATCGTGGACCTCTGCGTCCGCCAGGCCGCCCGGTGAGCCGATCCACCGCCTTGAGCCGCCGGCCTTGAGCCGCCGGCCTTGATCCGCTGGCCCGATCCGCTGGCCCGATCCGCTGGCCTGAACGGCAGACCTGAGCGGCAGACCTGAGCCTCTGACCTGGCCCGATGGCCGCATATTCTGGGCGCGCTTGACTCTCACACCGTGTCAGGGCCTGCACTGGAAGGCGTCATGTTCACCATCGGAGACTTCGCCAAGCACGGCCGGGTATCGGTCCGCATGCTGCGTCACTACGACGCCCTCGGACTGCTGCACCCGGCCCGTGTCGACCCCGCCAGCGGCTACCGCTACTACGAGGCCGGGCAGCTCGCCCGCCTCAACCGTGTCATCGCGCTCAAAGAGCTCGGCTTCAGCCTGGAACAGGTGGGGTCGATACTCGACGAGCTGGTGAGCGCGGAGGAGCTGCGCGGCATGCTGCGGCTGCGGCAGGCGGAACTGGAATCGGCCATGGCCGCCGCGGCGGCCCGGCTGACCCAGGTCGAGACGAGGCTCCGGATCATCGAGAACGAGGGAACCATGTCTTCCATCGACATCGTCGTGAAGAGCCTTCCGCCCGTCCGCCTCGCCGAGTTGAGCGGGGTCGCGGGCAGCTACGAGGGGCAGGACATCGGCCCGGTCATCGGCCCGCTCTACGACGAGCTGTGCCGCCTCGTCGAGGCCGCCGGTGTCACGCCGACCGCCCCGGGTATCGCGTACTACGAGGACGCCGGCGACGCGGAGCGGCCGGGCTCCGTCCTGGTCCATGCCGGGCTGCCGGTGGCCTCCTCCGTGCGCGCGGAGGACCTCGGGGGCGAGGTGCGGATCGTCGTGCTGCCCGCCGTCGAGCGGGCGGCGACGGTCGTGCACCGGGGTTCGATGGACTCCGTCCTGCCGACCTCGCAGGCCCTGGCCCAGTGGATCGACGCGAACGGGGAGCGCTCCGCCGGCTACGCCCGTGAGGTGTCCCTGGCCTGCCCAGAGGACCGGGACCAGTGGGTCACCGAACTCCAGGAGCCGCTCGGCGCCTGAGTCCGGGCGCCCCACCGTTTAGGATCCGCTGATGCAACGCGTTCTCGTGGTCGGCATCAGCGGAGCCGGCAAGTCCACCCTGGCCCGGGAGTTGGGGCGGCTGCTCGCGCTGCCGTACCACGAGATGGACGAGCTCCACTTCTCCGGGCCGGGGTGGGCCGTCAGCCCGTCCTACGTCGCCGACCTCGCGCGGATCGCGGAGGGCGACCGGTGGATCCTCGACTCCCACGGGCCCGAGGCCGCGCGCGAGGTCCTGTGGCGGCGGGCCGACACCGTGGTGTGGCTGGACCAGCCGCGCCGTACCGTCATGCGCCGGGTGCTGCTGCGCTCGCTGCGCCGGAGCCTGCTGCGGGAGCGGCTGTTCGGCGGCAACCGGGAGCGGTGGCGGGAGTGGGTCCTCGCCGACCACCCCGCGTGGTGGGCCTGGTCCCAGTACGGGGCCCGGCGTGCGGAGATCGGCGGGCTGGCCGGCGACCCGCGGTTCGCTCCGCTGCGGGTGGTACGGCTGCGCTCCCCGAAGGCCGCCGAAACCTGGCTGCGGGCTCAGCGACCGGCCGGGCGGCCGCCCAGCACGTAGGCACGGCCCCGTACGGCGCCCCGGACCGTTCCGCGCCGGGCCGTGCGCAGCCGGCGCATCGTGGCGTGCCCGCGGCGGCGCCACTCCGCCCGCGGCAGACCGGCGCGCTGGCCGCCGCCGGTGATCAGGGCGTTGACCGGTGCGTGCGGGTCCGCGGCGAGCCCCTTGGCCACCAGGACCCCGACCACGAGCGGGACCAGGGCCACGGCCAGCGCCGAGCCGGCGGTGGTCACGTGCTGCTGCATGCGCGGGCGGCTCGCGCTGGGCGCGGTGGCGGTCACGGTGCCGGTGGCGGTCTCGGAGGTCATGCCCCCATTCGATCAGCGGAGGCCGTCCCGGGAATCGGGCCGGATACTCAGGTCGTTGGGTCTGAGGTACTCAGAAGCGGACGGGACGAGGGGGCAGCCGTACGTGAACACACCCGGGCAGGGCTTCGAACCGGCGGACGGCGACGGCCCCGCACACACCGCAGCGGGACGCGCGGCGGAGCTCCGTACCGCCTACGAGGGCCTGCTGCAGATCCGTCGGCTCGTGGGCGGCCCGTCGGGCGCCGGAGTTCCCGCCCCGTGGGAGCTCCGGCTGATGCCGCGCGCGGTGGCCCTCGTACTGGAGGCGGCGGGCATCCCGCCGTCGGCACGGGATCCGCGGGACCCGGACGGGCCGCGCACCCGGACCGGGTACCGGGTGGGCCCCGCCGCGTCCGGGGACGGCCGCGTCGAGGTGACCTGGCTCGGCCCGCCGGGCGGTGGCGCGGCCGAGGAGGAACAGGAACGCCTCACGGCCTGCGCGGCCGCGCTCGAACGGCTCGGCTGGGTCTGCCTGCTCTACCGCGGCCCCCGCCGCCGCCGCTTCCTGGAGGTCGAGCCGCCGCCGGCGCCCTGAGGCAGGCCACCGGCGAAATCCGGTACCGGCCGGGCACGGCTCCGGGGCACACTCGCCCGATGGGAATGCTCGACGTCCAGGCAGACCGTGTCCGCGCGGGCGCGACGGTGGAGTTCCGGCCCACCGGCACGTCCATGGTCCCGCTCGTCCGCAGCCGGCAACGCGTCCGGGTCGCCCCGGCGCAACCGGCCCTGCTCGAACCGGGCGACATCGTGCTGGCCCGGGTGTCCGGCACGGTGTACCTGCACCTCGTCACGGCCGTGGACACCGCGCGCCGCCGGGTCCAGACCTCCAACAACCGCGGCCGAGTCAACGGCTGGACCGGCCACGACCGCGTCTTCGGCATCTGCCTCGCGGTGGACGACGTGCCCCGCCCCGGAGCGGCGGCCAAGGTCCGCGCGGCCGGGTCGGCGGGGGCGCCCGGAGCATCCGGCACACGGGGCCCCGGTTAGGGCCCCTCGTCCGCCGTAAGCCTGGCCCGTACGCTCCTGCGCGACCTCTTCCAGCCAGGCGTCCACACAGTCGGCCGGGCCCTGGCGACCCGGCGGTCGGGGGCTCAGGGGCCCGGGTGCAGAACGCCCTTTCGCATCGTCATGCCGTGGATCCTCGCCGGGCCGCCGGGCAGGGCGCAAGCGGTTCTCATCGGTACCGCCCGGCCAGCTCGGCCACCGCGTCCGCGAGGGCCCGGCGGAGCTCCGGCGGGCCGAGCACCTCGGCGTCCGCGCCGAGGCGGAGCAGGTCGCCGACGGCCACGGAGCCGGACTCGACGGCGAGTTCCACGACCTCCCAGTCCTCCGCGTCGGGCGGACCCGCGGTGGCGAGGGCGCGGACGCCCGCCGCCCCGAACCACATCGGCAGCAGGCGCCGGGCGCGCGGGGAGATCCGTACGACGGCGGTGCTGCGGCGCGTGGCCGCCTCCAGGCGGCGGGCTGACTCCTCCCAGTACGCGGCGAGTTCGAAGCCGTCGGGGCGTTCGAAGTGCTCCCCGGAGCTCTCCACGGCGAGGAACCGCCCCACCCGGTAGGTCCGCACGGAGCTCCCGGTCTCCTCGGGAGCGGGAGCGGGAACGGGCGCGAGGACGGGAGTGAGGACGGGAGCGGTCCCGGCCTCCCCGGGCTCCACCGCCACCGGCCCCGCCGCCCGGGCGACCAAATACCAGATACCGCCCTTGAGTACCAGTCCGAGCGGCCACAGCGCACGGTGGACGGCGCCGCTCCAGCGGCGGTAGTGGGTGCTCAGGATCCGCTGCTCCCAGACCGCCTCGGCGATCTGCGCGAGGTGCGGTACGGGGTCGGCGTCGCGGAACCAGGCGGGCGCGTCGAGGTGGAAGCGCTGCTGGATCCGGCGGGCCCGGCCGGCGAGTTCGGCGGGGAGGGCGGCCTGGAGCTTCAGCTGGGCGGCGGTGAGGTCCGCGCCGAGGCCGAGGTCGCGGGCGGGGCCGGGGGCGCCGGCGAGGAACAGGGAGCCGGCCTGGGCGTCCGTCAGGCCGGTGAGCCGGGTCCGGTAGCCGTCGACGAGGCGGAATCCGCCGGCCGGCCCGCGGTCGGCGTGGACGGGGATCCCGGAGGCGCCGAGCGCCTCGACGTCCCGGTACACCGTACGGACGGAGACCTCCAGTTCGGCGGCGAGCTCGGGGGCGGTCATCCGGCCGCGGTTCTGGAGCAGCAGGAGGAGGGAAAGGAGCCGGTCGGCGCGCATGTGGTCATTGTCCGGCATACCTGACAGGAGATGGCAGGTATGCCGCCCAGGCTGTGCACGGACGGGCCGATGGCCCGCAGAACGCCGAACCCACACCAGGAGACCCCCGTGCCCACGCCCACGCACACCACCACGGCGACGCCCGCACCCACCGCCAACGGCTTCACCTTCAAGGACTGGGAGGAGCACCCGGTCGGCCCGCAAGGCGTCTTCCCCCGCCTGGCCCAGGCCACGGTCACCAACGCCTTCACCGGCGCCCTCACCGCCCCCGAGACGACCTGTGCCTACACCGTGGCCTACACGGGGGAGAGCGCCGGCACCTTCAGCGGCATGGAGCTGGTCACCGGCACCGTGGACGGCCGCGAAGGCGCCTTCGTCCTGGAGGAACGCGGCAGCTTCGACGCCACCGGTACCCGGTGCCGCTTCACCGTGGTCCCCGGCTCCGGCACCGGCGGCCTGACCGGTCTCGGCGGCTCGGGCTCCTTCGCCCACCGCTACGGCGACACCTCGGTGGAGTACGCCTTCGACTACGCGTTCACGGATGCGGATGTGGATGCGGATGCGGCCAAGCCCGCGGCCGCGGATCAGTCGGCGTAGCGCAGCCGCCGGCCCGGGCGGTCGGACATCAGGGCGATGCCCGCCGTCCCCAGGGCCACGGCCCGAGCCCACCGCGCCCAACGCCACGGCGGCCGGGCGTAGGAACCGCTCCGGCCGCCGCACGTAGGACCCGCTCCGGCTACGGCGCGCCGAAGGTGAGCGTCAGCTTCGGGCTCCCCTCGTTGGCCGCGGCCTCCGAGGACCACAGCCACAGCGCGTCCGTCCCGGCGCTGCTCAGCGCCAGGCCGTAGGCGCTGCCGAGCGCCCCCGCGACAGCGGTCTTGTCCAGGCCGGTCGTCTGGACGGCCGATCCCTCCGGGACGCCCGCGAAGCTGCCGAGCGCCGGACCGCCGAGTGCCGGGCGGTTGGCGTACGTGGTCCCGGCCTCCGTCCAGGAGCCGGTGACCGGGAGCACGGACACCGTGTCCGTCGTACCGGCGCCGGTCATGGTGCTGGTCTTCACGCTCAGCGTGGCCGACTTGAGCACCGTGCCGGCGGGCGCGGCGGGCAGGTTGAACCGCAGGTAGCTCGCGTAGAACGAGGTTCCGCGCACCGCGAGCGAGCCGGACGTCCCGTAATTGGTGCCCGGGGCGCCCGCGTTGGCGTACGTGTCCTCAGCGGCCTGGACCTCGACGACCGAGTCGGCCGGGGCGGAGGCCAGGGTGTGGTGGTTCTGCACCTGGGCCGCGCTCAGGACCGTCGGGTAGACGGCTGTCTCGTCGAGCTGACCGGCCCAGTACTCGCTGATCGGACGGTCCGGCCAGCCGCCGAGGCTGTCGCCGCCCGCGTGCCAGTAGCCCGCGAAGTTCTCGTGCGCGGTGAAGCCCAGCGTGCCCTTCTGGGCTCCGTCCACGTACAGGGTCATGCCGCCCGGACCCTGGGTCGCGACGACGTGGTGCCACTGGTTGTCGTTGTACGCGGCGGCGGTCGTGACGGTGTGGGTCCCGCCGCTGTAGACGCCGTAGACGAGCCGGCCGGCATTGGTCATGTAGATGTGCTTGTCGTACTGACTGCTGCCGCGGGCCTGGTTGTTGCCGAAGCCGAAGAGCTTGCCGCCCCTGGTGGTGTTCGTCTTGAACCAGGTCTCGATGCTGTACGTCGAGCCGACCGACTGGCGGCGGTCCCCGTACACCTGGGTGTCGGTGCCGTCGAAGCCGATGGCCGTGCTCGCGCCCGTGACCGCGCCGGGCGTCTGGCGCAGCGCGGGGGCGTTCAAGTGCACACCGCTCTGGTTGCCGCCGTCCGAGGAGTCGGCGACGAAGGGCAGGGCCGACTCGTCGTAGCGCCAGAACAGCTGCGCTCCGTCCGTGCGGACCGCGTTGGGGTACGCGTCGGGCGAGTTCGGCACCGTCACGCTCGCCGTGGCCGACAGGGCGCTGACGTTGCCGGCCGCGTCGGTGGCGGTCACCCGGTAGGTGTAGGACTGGCCGGCGGTGACGGTGGTGTCGGTCCAGGAGGTCTGCGGGCGGCGGAAGAACAGCGAGTCGGCCGCGACCGTGGCGATCGGCGTGGCCGCACCGTTGCGGTAGACCTTGTACGTCAGCGTGCCGTCGTCCAGGTCGAGGCTGGTGCGCCAGCGCACCTGCACCTCACCGGGCTTGAAGCTCACGGCGCTCGCCACCGGGACGCTGGGCGCACCCGTGTCCCCGGTGGAGGCGAAGCGCGTCAGGCTCTGCTGCGCCGCACCGTTGACGGTGGTGAACTCGCCTCCCACCCAGAGGTACTTGACGCCGGCCTTGGCGCCGACCGCCATCACGCGCGGGCCGATGCCCTCGCCGATGCCGTCGTTGGTGTCGGGAGCCCAGCCCAGCTTGCCGGTCGCGGTGGTCGGCTGCGCGAGCAGGTGGTGGCGCTGGCCGTCCGGGAACTCGCCGATGCTGGAGCAGTCGTGCGCGTGCGAGGCGCTGTAGAGCACGTCCTGGTACGGGAGCACGGCCTGGGTCGCGCCGAGGCAGGTGTCGCGCCAGCGCTGGCCGAAGTCGCTCAGGTTCAGCGCGATCCGGCCGTCGAAGACGCCGCCGCCCGTTCCCTCGTTGGCGGTGTAGAAGCCGGTCGCGTCGGTGGCTATGTCCTTGATCACCGAGTTGGTCTCGACGAACCCGGGGTACGCCTTGGTGACGGCGCCGGTCGTCGCGTCGACGACGGCCAGGGCATGGCTGTTCGTACCGCCCAAGGTGAAGAAGTCGCCGCCCAGGACCACGTGTTCGCCGTCCGGGGTGAGCTCGATGGCCCGGCCCGGCTCGTCGGCGTTCGCGGTGAAGGGCTTCAGCGTGCCGTCGGCCGCGTCGACGGCGGCGAACCGCTCGCGCGATTGGCCCGCGACGGTGAGGAAGTCTCCACCCGCGTACACGGTGTCGCCGGTGACGGCGAGGGCCCGGACGGTGGCCGCGAAGGCGGGCCGGAAGCCGGTCTTCACGGTGCAGGTCGCCACGTCGATGGCGGCGAGGCTGGAGACCGCGGTGCCGTTCACGGCGCCGAAGTAGCCGCCCGCGTACAGGGTCGCCTTGTCCGGCGAGAGGACGAGCGCGCGGACGGTGGCGGTGCCGGAGCCCACGGTGAAGGACAGCTTGCAGGAGGTCGGGGCGCCCGTCGCGGCGTCGAGCGTCGCGAAGTTCACCGCCTCCTGCTCGGTTCCGGCGGCGCCGTCCGGCGGGCGCACCGCGGAGAAGGTGCCGCCGACGAAGACCTGGTCGCCCGCCTCGGCCAGGGCCCAGACGACACCGTTGGCCTGCCAGGTGGGCAGCTCGTCGGCGGTGAAGGCCACCGGCGGGGTGATGGCCGCGGCCTCTTCTACGAGGCCGAGGCCCATGGCCGTGCAGGTGCCGGCCAGCGCCAAGGTGAGAGCGGCGGCCAGCCCTCTGGATCTACGCATGAACCCCCCAGTTCGGAAAAACGAAAACGGAAAACGGAGTGCGGAGTGCGGATTGTGGCCCACGCAATGGCCGGAAACCATCGTACGGACCTCCACACCCGTGGCCACCGGCACCTTAGGCGGAATCCCGGCTCCGTTCACCGCACTTGACCCATCGGATGCCGAATCGCACCGGGCGGGCCGTGGCCGCGCCTCGCGGGGCGGGGCGGGGCCGGGCCCGCCGATACGCCGCTGCGCGGGGCAATGCCAAACGCCGGCGAGGCTGGATGATGCCGCGCAGCGGCATTCCCAGCCCGTCCGGCGTTTGAGGACCGGGTCCGGGCAGAGCCCGGGGAACGGGCGAAGGGCGGGTAGGGGACACCGCCCCGCAGGGCCGACCCGGCCGCACCCGCGCCCCTCCCCTCCACCCGTCCGGAACATGGGACGCCGGGCCCGTTCTCGCCATTGCCGCCACACCCGGGCCCGCGCCCCTCTACGGTGCCCTGGGGGAACGGCACAGGCACGGGCAGGAGCGCACGCCCGGGGACGTACGCGGGCGCGGGCGCGGGACCGGAGGGGCGGAGCGGGATGAACGACGAAGAAGACACGCGGCTGGCGAGGATGACCCCCGAGATCTCCCGCCGCACCCTGACCCTGCTGCGCGGCCTTGCCGGGCTCGAACCACCGGAGCAGGTGCCCGAGGAGGCGATGGCCGCCGCCGACGAGATCTTCGCGGAATACGGAACGGACGGGCTCCGCGTGCTGGTGATGACCCTGGCGGCCTGGGCGACGGCCCAGATCGAGAACGTCTCCGAGCTGAGCGGGCGCAGCCACGAGGCGGTCCTCGACGCCATGGAGCTGGCCTGTCTGGAGGCCGGCGCAGAGGAGTAGCCGGGGATCGGTCGGGAACCCGCAGGCCGCGAGCTGGCCGCTCTCACGGTCTGCGGGGTTTACGTCGCCGAAAATCGGACAATTCTCCGGAGACGGACGCCTCGGATTCGTTCCGGCGTCGGCGACACTGGGGGGAGCGGGGGGTCCCGATCGGAGGCCGTCGTGAGCACACCTTCCCCCATCCGGATCGCTGCCGTCCTGTCGACCGAACACAGGGGACGGCTGATGTCGCACGCCCGCGAGGTCAATTTCCACGAGGGCGCGCGGATCTTCGACGAGGGCACCCGGGCAGACTCCTTCTGGATCGTGCGCTCCGGCACGGTGACCCTGGAGATCCCGGTACCGGGCCGCCGGCCCACCCCCATCGAGAGCCTGGGCCCCGGAGAACTGGTCGGCTGGTCGTGGCTGTTCCCGCCGTACGTGTGGCAGCTGGCCGCCGAGGCCATGACGCCGGTCCGCGCGTACGAGTTCGACGCCACGACCGTACGGATGCTCATGGACGCCGATCCGGCCTTCGGGTCCGCCCTCGGCCACTGGGTCGGGCGGGTGCTCGCGCTGCGGCTGCACCAGACCCGGACCCGCCTCCTCGACACGTACGCCCCCCGCCTCGCCGCGAGCTGATCTGGCGGGTTCGGGCCGATTCCGCCGACCACTCCCCCACAGGTCAGCCGCCGCAGAACGCTGCGGTCTGCGGTCATGCGTACGCACTGAGTGACGAGAAGTAGAGGTGCGAACGGGCGTTCCGGTTCCGCATGGGCAAGACTCGCGTCCGTTATCCGACGCAACGACGCGAGGAGTGTTCGACATGCGATCCGTCACCAGGACCCTGGGACTGTCGTCCGCCGCCATGGGGCTCACGGCCCTCACCGCCCTGACGGGCTCGGGCATAGCAGGGGCCGCACCCACCGGCGGCGAAAGCCTCTACGCCCCGTCCGCGCTCGTCCTGAGCGTCACCGACGGCGACGACGCGGCGAGCGGTACGGTGCTGCGCGCGGTCACCCTGGTCTGCGCACCCCGGCCCGGCGGCACCCACCCGGACCCGGATGCGGCGTGCGCCGAATTACAGGCCCACTCCGCCGACCTCGACGCACTCGCCGAGCCGCGCCCCGACGCGGCGTGTACCAGGGAGTGGAACCCGTTGACCGTCACCGCCGAAGGCGTGTGGCAGGGCCGCCGGATGAACTACTCCTACACCTACGCGAACCCCTGCGCCCTGTGGAACAGCACCGGCACGGCCTTCACCATCTGAGCCGGGGCCGGGGCCGGGGCCGGGGCCGGGGCCGGGGCCAGGGCCGGGGCCAGGGCCTGAGCCGGGGCCGGGGCCGGGGCCGGGGCCGGGGCCGGGGCCCGAGCCGCAGACCCGAGAGATCCGAGATCCGAGACCCGAGCCCGCGGATCAGCCCAGCTCCAGGCTCGTGACCCCGTACATGCCGGTCAGGTCGAGGTCCGGCTCCTGGCCGGTGTACATCCGGGCGGTCTCGAAGGTCGGGGTCAGGCCCAGTCCGCCCAGCAGGGCGGCGGCTCGCGGATGGGCGTCCGGTACGTCCACGGCGACCGTACCGTCGGGGGTCCGCTCCGCGAGCCGCAGCAGCAGGGCTGCGGCGACTTCCGGGTCGGCTGCGTAGAGCGGGCCGATCCGCGAGGCGCCGCTGCCCGGCCGGACGACACCGAGCCCCTCGACCCGGCCGTCCCGGACCGCCGCGAGGGCGGTGCGGCCGGGCAGGCCCACCCAGGCGGCGAGGAAGGCGTCGCGCGGCTCGGGGAAGAACCTCCGGTCGTAGGCGGCGAGTTGCCCGAAGGGCACGGTGGCCGCGTCCACGATCCGCACCCCGGTCGCCGTCTCCCGCGGGGGTTGCCCGGTCGCCAGCGGCGCCCCCTCGTGGCGGACGTTGTTCCAGGCCGAGCGGAAGCCGGACTTGCGGTAGTTGTCCTGCTGCTCGACCACCCCGTCCAGCCCGACGAGCCGCCCGTGGAGCCGCTCCATGCCGGCCCGCCACAGCCGGATCCCGTAGCCCTGACCACGGACGTCGGGGCGGGCGATGTAGAAGCCGATGAAGCCGAAGCCGTCGCCGTACCGGACGGCCGAGATGCAGGCGACGGGCTCCCCGTGGAGCCGCCCGACGAGGAATCCGCCCGGATCGGCGACGGAGAACGCGAACCGGTCGGAGTCCCCGGGGTTCCATCCCTCCTCGTCGGCCCAGTCCCGGAGCAGCGCCATGTCGGCTGCGCTCGCGCCGTTGATCTCGAATCCAGTCAGTCCCGTCATGTCCGCTGTTGTACCAGATCCGCCCTTGCGGCCCGGGCGTTTCCACGGGAGGGCCGAGAGGCCGCGCGGGTCGGCCCGACCGGCACGCGGCCGGGGCTCAACCGCCCGTCAGGAGGCGGACGAACGCCTGGAGATCGGCCTCCCGGTGCAGATCGCTCACCTGCCCGTCGCCCACCTCCACGACCCGCCAGGCTCCGTCCGCGCGCAGCGCGAGGTCCGTGGTGACGAAGGCGCAGCCGAGTTCCGCGACGGCGGCCCGCACCGGTCCGAGGTCCGGCGCCGCGGCCGCGGCGTACGGGCTGTCGGGGTGGGCGGTGACCAGCCGGGGCTCGGCGCCCCGCCACCAGACGCGCACCTCGGTGGCCACGCCCTCGGCCGCCGTGAACTCTTCGAAGGCGCGCAGCACCACCCCACCGGCCAGATCCTCGCCCTGGAGTTCCACGAAGCGGCTGACCACGCGGTGGACGGCGGTCCGGTCCGCGAGGTCGGGGAGGTGACAGGCCTCCGCCCACTGGTGCTTACGGGATTTGACGTAGTCCTTGACGATGCCGGCGCGGGACGGGAGGGCCGCGGCGGCGTCCGCGAGCCGGGCGGGCTCCGGGGTCTGTCCCGGAGCCGTCTCCAGCCACCGGCTGGGCGGAGTCAGACCGGCGAACGCTTCGTACCAGCCGGGGAGTTCATGGGCGCGCCGGTACGCGTTCGGAGTGACGCGCAGTGCGCATCCGCGCTCGCGCAGGGCCGCGTCGAGGTCGGCGTACCGGGCCGCCGGGATCATCCAGCCCCGGTACCAGAGCGCCCCCGACCCGGCGGGTACCCGCGCCACGGCCCGGCCGGCGTCCCCGGCGAGCAGCGCGTCGTGGTCGATGAGCCCGACGGCGCCTCCGGCGGCGCGCACCGCACGTGCCTCCTCGGCGAAGTGGGCATCGGCCCGGCGCTCGTTCAGCGGATCGGAGCAGTACAGGACGGTGGTCGGCATGCGGCCACCCTACGGACGTCCGTGTGCGGCCGGACCCCGGATGCACCGGCCACCCCCCGGAATGATGTGATCGGCACGGGAACCGGAATGCCGTAACGGCGGAGTGCCGGAGTACCGAAGTGCCGGAATCGGAACCGGCCGGACAGCGGGAGGGCGTTCGTGCTCGGGATGGGTGAGCTGGTCGCGGGCTGGCGGGCGGCCGGGGTCGGCGAGGGCATGGCGTTGATGGTGCACGCCTCGCTGTCCGCGCTCGGGCGCGTGGACGGTGGCGCCGCGACGGTGGTGGCGAGCCTGCGCGAGGCGGTGGGGCCGGCCGGGACGGTGGCCGTCCCGGCGTTCACCTGGGAGGTGGCCGATCCCGACCCGGAACACGTGGGCGTGCCGGACGCCGCAGTGGCGGCACGGCGGGCCGCGGTGCCGCTGTTCCACCCGGGGCTGCCGGTCACGCGTGCGCTCGGCGCCGTACCCGAGGCCTTGCGGTCCCTGCCCGACAGCCTGCGCAGCAGGCATCCGCAGGCGTCGGTGGCGGCGGTGGGCGCCCGCGCGGCAGAGGTCACCGCGACGCAGTCGCTGGGCTTCGCACTGGGCCGCACCTCGCCGTTCGGCCGCCTGCACGACCTGGGCGCGCACATCCTGCTGATCGGCGTCGGCCACAACCGGAACTCGTTCCTGCACTACGTCGAGTCCCTCGCGCCCCGCCCCCGGCTGCGGGTGCGGCGCTTCCCGATGGAGGTGGCCGGTGAGCGCGTCTGGGTGGAAACCCCGGACGTGGGCAACGACAACGACACCCACTTCCCGGTCGTGGGCCCCGACTTCGAACGCCACGCGGGCATCCGTCCGTCACGGGTCGGCGGCGCGGAGTGCCGCCTCCTCCCCGTCCCGGCCCTGGTCGACTTCGCGGTCCCCCGTCTCCAGGAACTGCTGGACGCGGACTCGCGGTCCCGGGCCCGACCGGCACGATCCGAAAGCGACGGCCTGGCCGAAACCCCGTGGTGAAAGCCGCCCGGGCTGCCTAGAGTCGGCGCATGGGAAAGCCGCTCGTCGCAGTGTTCAGTGGGGCCGGGATGTCCACCGATTCGGGGATTCCCGACTACCGGGGGCCGCAGGGATTGTGGCGCCGGGAGCCCGACGCCGAGAGCCTCGTTACCTACGCGCCCTACATGGCCGATCCGGAGATCCGGCGCCGGTCCTGGCTGATGCGCGCCGAGATCGGGGCCCTGGGGGCGCAGCCGAACGCCGCGCACCTCGCCGTCGCCGAGCTGGAGCGAGCCGGGATCCCGGTGCGGGTGATCACCCAGAACGTGGACGGTCTGCACCAGCTCGCGGGGACTTCCGCGCGCAAGGTGTTCGAACTGCACGGCACGGCGCGGGCCGTGGTGTGCACGGCCTGTCATGCACGTACCGGGATGGACGAGGCGCTGGCCCGGGTCGCCTCCGGGGAACCGGATCCGGCCTGCCGCGCGTGCGGCGGGATCCTCAAGGCGGCGACCGTGATGTTCGGGGAGCGGCTGGACCCCGAGGTGCTCGCGCAGGCCGTCGCGGTAGCCAAGGGCTGCCACGTCTTCGTTGCCGTGGGCTCGACGCTCCAGGTGCAGCCCGCGGCCTCGCTGGCCGGGATGGCCGCGGAGGCCGGGGCCCGCCTGATCATCGTGAACGCGCAGGAGACACCGTACGACTCCCTCGCCGACGAGGTGATCCGCGAGCCCATCGGGACTGCGCTGCCCGCCCTGCTGCAGCGGATCACCGCGGACGGCGCGCTCCTCTAGCGGGTCGGTCCGGGCGGCGCCGGCCCTCGCCGGCCGGCCTCGGCCCGCGGCAGCCCTTGCCGACCCGCGTCAGCCCGCGTCGGCGGCCCGCCGCATCTCCGCCACGTCGAGCTTCTTCATCTTCATCATCGCGGCCGTCGCCCGCGCGGCCCGCCCCGGGTCGGGGTCGGAGATCAGCTCGATGGCCCCGGCCGGGATGACCTGCCAGGACAGACCGAACTTGTCCTTGACCCAGCCGCAGGCGGATTCCTCGCCACCGTCGCCGGTCAGGGCCTCGTAGTAGTAGTCCGCCTCCGCGTCGTCGGCGCAGTGGATCTGGAAGGAGACGGCCTCGGTGAAGGGGAACTGCGGGCCGCCGTTGAGGCCGACGAACCTCTGGCCGTTGATCTCGAACTCGACGACCATGACCTCGCCGGCCACACCGGGGCTCCCCTCGGGGTAGAGGCCGACGCGGCCGCGCTTGCCGTCCTTGAAGACCGACAGGTAGTAGTCGGCGGCGGCCTCCGCCGCGCCGTCGAACCACAGACACGTGGTGAAGGGGTTGCTCGCCATGACTGCCTCCGGAATGCGTGGGGTGGGGGTACGGATGAGGAAATCCGTCCCGCACATACAGACCGGTCCCGGCCCCGAAACTCATCGGTGGGGCCGGGACCGGGCCGTATCCAGCCTGGAATGCACTCCTGAGGCGTACGCGTCGGACATCTGATCGACGATCCGCCGAGATGTGGTTCTTCAGCCGGGTCGCGCCGAAGGCGGCGCGGTGTCCCCTTTCCGGGGCATGTGCGAGGAGCCGCCGGGCGGGCGGCAACGAGTTCAGCCGCCCACCGCCCCGCCGCCATCGGGTCAGACTTCCAGCTCGGCTTCGATCTTCTTCAGCTGGTGGCGGGCCATCGCGAGGTTGGCCCGCGTCTTGTCGAGCGCGAGGTAGAGGAAGAGCCCCGCGGAGCCGCGGCCCTTCAGGAGCCGGATCAGGTGGTACTGGCTTCCGAGGGTGATGAGGATGTCCTCGATCTCGTCCTTCAGACCGAGCATCTCCATCGTGCGGAGCTTGGCCCGCACCACGTCCGTGTTGCCCGCGGCGGCGACCGTGAGGTCGAGGTCCTTTCCGCCGCCGATGGTGCCGAGGGCCATACCGCTGCTGCAGTCGACCAGGGCGACGCCGAGCACGCCCTCGATGGTGGTGGTGGCTTCCTTGAGCGATGTCTCCACGTTGGCCATGACGCTTCCTCTTTCTCTTGGGTTTCCCGGGCGCGTTCTGTCGGTGCGTTTCGGTCGGTACGTTCGGTCAGTACGTTTCGATCGGTACGGATGTACGTGGTCGGGGGGATCAGGAGCCCTGGCCGGCACCCGGGTCCGGGCCCGGTGCCGGGCCTCGCCGTCCGAGGCTGGTGTCGATCAGCTCCGCTATGCGCAGGCTGGACCGGCGGGCCTCCAGGTGGAGCCGGCCGACATTGACGCGCGGCTCCGCGATCAGGGTCAGTACGGCCGCGTCGCCCGCCGCGTAGGTGGCGACGTAGCCGTCCTCTCCGCGCACGAGCAGCTCGCGGAACCCGCCCTGCCCGGTGCAGTCGCTGAGCCGCTGGGCCACTCCGAGGGCCGCGGCGGTCAGGGCGGCCACGGATTCCGCCTCGGTGGCGGCGCTGTCGTGGGCCAGGACCAGGCCGTCGACGCTCGCGGCGAGTGCCCCGCCCAGCTGCGGGACGCGGGCCCGCAGCCGACGGAGTTCCGCGAGTATCTCGGCCTCGGCTTCGGCGGGCACGGTACTCATGTCGGACCTTCTCCTTTCGGACTGCCGCCGCTCGGAACGGTCGCCGCGCTGGGCGGCTCGCAGCGGGAGCCTCACAGGCTTGCCTCCAGTGCGTCGCGTAACCGGCGCAGCAACGCCACGTCCGGGGACTGCGCCTGCGTCATCCAGTCGGGCAGCGGCGTCTCCGCGGCGGCGGCGGGTGCCGGCGCGTGCGGGGTCTCGACCAGCCCGGCCGCCGCGAGGCGTCGTACGTCGAGCAGGGTGTGGAAGGCCGGCCGGCCCAGCACCCAGGCGAGGTCCGCGGGTGTCCGTACCCCGTCGGCCCGGTCGAGCAGGATCCGCTGGCGCGCGGTGACGGTCTGACCGGGGGCGGCGGGGCGGGGCACCACCGGGGAGGTGTCGAGCAGCGGGTAGGGCCAGACCGCGTCGAGCAGTTCCCGGCGGCGGCAGGTCTCCCGCTCGACGGCGGCGGCCGGTACGGAGCGGACGGAGCCGATCCAGTGGGTGGCCCCGCGCCGGAAGCGGGAGGGCCCGCTGCCCGGGGAGAGCGCGAAGAAGGCGGCGTCGAAGATCGCGGCGAGGTGGCATATCTCCAGTTCGCCGCCTGCGAGCCCGCCGCTGTCGACGAGGAAGCGGGCGACTTGGCGGCGGGCGCCGGCCTGGTTCACGGCGTCGGTCCAGCGCTCGGGGGTGAGGCCCCCGCCGGTGGTGAGCAGGACGTCGAGTCCGGGGGTGGCGGGGCTCTCCGCGTGCACCACGCGGCCGTCCTCCAGGAAGAGGGTGCCGCGCTCGCGGAACAGGGCGCCGGTCGCCCGTTCGGCGGCGAGCCGGGTGAGCAGCGGGGACACTGCGGCGACAGCGGTGGCGGTCACTTCAGCACCAGCTCCTCCGCCAGGGCCCTGAGTCTGTGCCGGGCGAGGGCGAGGTTGCCGTCGGTCCGGTCGAGCCACAGGTGCAGGAACACGCTGCTGTCGAAGCTGGTCTCGACGAAGCGGAGCACGTGGTACCCGGTCCGGGTCGTGACGATCAGGTCCTCCACGGGTGGCCCGGCGGCGTCCTCCGGCCCGGTGTCGCCCGGGGCGAAGGACTCGTACTCGGCGGCCGCCCGGGCCAGCTCGGCGGTCTCGGCAGCGGTGGTCTCGTGGTCCCCCACCGGTGATTCCCCGGCGGTGCCGAGGGCCAGTCCGCTGCTCCAGTCGACCAGCGCGGCCCCCCTGGCACCAGGCAGGGCCATGGCTTCGAGCAGGCATTCGTCGATCCCGGGCACGCGGGCTCCCCTCCCGGCCGGACCGTGCATGGTGCACGGTCGTACGGCGCGACAGAAGGGAACTTACTCAACTTCCACACTGCGAAAGGGCGTTCTGGCATTTTCCGCTGGAACATGCACGATGGCACGTGACAGCTTGGCCGGAACCCCACTCATTTTGATCATTACTTGGGGACACGAGCCCCGAACGCCCCTGTGGACCCGCTGTCACGAAGCGAGCGGCAGGTCGTCCGAGAGGCGGAAGGCCCCGCCCTCGCGCTGTACGTAGCCCTCGTGGCTGAGGGTGCGCAGCAGGTGGTACACGGTGGGCAGCGGGATTCCGGTGAGCCGGGCGAGGCGCTTGGCGGTCGCCCCGCCCTCGGTGTACATCGCCTCCACGAGCCGGCACGCCCGCTGTACGGAACCGATGAGGGTGGGTGCGGTGGTGGTGGCGCTCCCACTGTCCGCGCTGTCCTTCGGGCTGTGTTCGGTACCCATGAGTAGTCCCCCTGCTCCGGTACGAGGCCTGGCAAACCCATCAAAGTCGCTCACCGGCCGCAAAACCAGCGGACTCGCGTAAACCCGAGCATAAGATCAACTAATGCTCGGCGCCCGGAAACTGAAGCTCCGCCGGACGCGGGCCGTCAGATGCGGGCCGGTGTCCAGCCCTCGATGTGCCAGGGCGCGCCGACGGTCAGCGCGTGCGGGGCGCCGGAAACGGTGAGGCAGGCCTCGCGCGGGGTGCCCTGTTCGAAGGTGAGCCGCAGGGAGCCGTTGCCGGCGACCTCGGCCGTGTTGATCCGGCACAGGGCCAGTTCGCCGAGGAGTGCCAGCGGATGGCCGGGGAGCATGCTGCCCGGGCTGGCGGAGACCCTGACGTCTCCGTCGGCGGCGATGCCGACCCGGACCGAGCCGAAGAGCGGCTGCTCCAGCTTCCAGGGGGCGTCGATGACGATGCGGGCTTCGGCGTCGGTCAGCTCGTCGTGGACGGTGAGGAAGGGCGAGGCCCGGCGGCGCTCGCCCGTCTCCAGGACGAGGGTGCCTTCGATGTCCACGGGCAGGGGGGACTCCCCGCTCCCGACGGGGAACGGATCGCCGTCCACGCGCAGGCACACCGGGTCCAGGCAGTCGGGCACCGGATCCACCACGGGGCCCGGCAGCGGGGGCCGGTCGGTCACCTCGCCCCACAGCGCGGGGACGGCGTGGCGCAGCACCACGTCCGTGACCTCGTCCGCGGCGCGGGCGGCGGAGCGCTCGTCGGTGATGGTCCACCAGTGGTCGTGCGGATGGCCGAGGAGGCGGCCGATCCTGGCGTGCCAGCCGACGGGGCCGACGCGGTTGGCGCTGAGCCGGGTCCCGAGGGCCGGCCGCAGCCGTCGCAGCGCCTCGTGTTCCTCGTACGGGACCGCGCGCAGGTTCACCGTGAACCTGCACTCGGCGGCCCCGGACGAAGCGCTCCGCTGGAAGCCGAGCAGCGCGTGGTCCGGTTCGGCGGCGCGGAGCCGGTACTCCAGCCCCGAACCGGTGAAACCCGCGTCGCGCAGGGCCGGGGCGATCCGCTCGCGCAGCGTCTGGTGGAACAAGTCGGTCGCGTTCACACCCGTAGTGTCACAAGACGCGCCCTCCCCGGCCAAAACCGTCCATGCCCGGGCGGCCGCGGAGGCCGGCGCCGGCCCCTCTATCCTGCGCGGACCGCGGATCACAGCAGGTCCGCGGCGGGGAGGGGATCGAACGTGGAAACCGTGGGGCAGGGCGTCGGGGAGGTGGACGCACCGGGCGTGCGGCCGTGCCCGGAGTGCGGGACCGAGGTCACCGTGCACGCGTCGTACGTGAACTGGTGCGCGGCTTGTGACTGGAACGTGGACCCGGCTGCCCCGGATCCGGACCGCGGACGTCTGGCGAAGGTCCGGCGGCGCCTGGCCGCGCGGTACGGGGAGCAGTTGGCCGAGGAGATCGGGCGGGGCGGGACCGCGACCGAGCGGGTCGGGGCGGACGGGTCGACCGTCCTGGCCTTCGGGCTCGCCCTGCTGGTGCACGGGGTCACGGCGGGCCTGTTCCTGGCCGCGGCCGTGCTGATCATCGGCGGGTGGCACACCGGCATCCAGCCCGTGCTCGGCGTCCTGCTCCTGGTGGCCGTGGCGGTGCTGCTGCCGCGGCCGGGCCGGTCCCCGAGCGGGCCGGCGGTGCTGTACCGGGCGGACGCGCCCGGCCTCTTCGGGCTGATCGACGAGGTGGGGGCCGCCGTCGGGACGACGGGGGTGCACGCGGTGGTGGTGGACGCCTCCGTCAACGCCGGGGTCCGCACCTACGGGTACCGCGGCCGGCGCGTGATGATCCTCGGCCTCGGGCTGTGGGAGATCCTCACGCCGCAGGAGCGCGTGGCCCTGCTGGGACACGAGCTCGGGCACTTCGCGAACGGCGACGTCCGCTCCTCGTTCCTGATGCACGGGGCCCTGCGGTCCCTGGTCGAATGGCACTCCGTCCTGAGCCCGGTGAACCACGACAACATCGTGGACTGGTTCATGAACGCCCTGACGTTCCTGCCGCGCTGGGCGGTCTACGGGCTGATCCACCTGCTCGACGGCCTGACGCTGCGGGCTTCGCAGCGTGCGGAGTACCGGGCCGACACCGGCGCGGCCCGTGCCGGCTCCAGCGGGGCGGCCGTCACGCTGCTGGACCGGCTGCTGGTGAGCGACGGCGTCGAGGCACACCTGCGGCGCGAGTCGATGGTGGCGGCCCGGGCCGGCGGTGGGGCCGGGGGCCGCGAGGTGCGCGAGGCCGCCGAGCGGGAGCTGTGGGAACGGCTGGCCGCGCGGATCGACTCCGTCCCCGAGCGCGAGTACGAGCGGCTGCGCCGGGTCTCCGCCCGGCGCGGGCACAGCGTCGACGACACGCACCCGCCGACCCACCTGCGCCGGCGGTGCCTGGCCTCGGCCGACCCGCAGCCCGCCCGGGTCGTCTGCGAGGGCCCCCGGGCACAGGCGGTCGCGGCCGAGCTGGCTCCGGCCCGCGCCGTGCTGGCCCGCCGGGTGATCCGGGACTACGCCGGCTGAAGGAAAGTCCCCTACTGCGTGCAGGTCACGTAGGCCGGGAGCGGGGTCTCCTCGACGAGGCGGCGGGGCAGGGACAGCGCGAAGCGGTGTTCCAGTACGGCGAGGGTGAGGCGGTCGCGTTCCTCGTACGGTTCGTCCTCGGGGCGGGCGTAGCAGCCGTCCGGGGTGAGGATCTTGGCCTCGACCAGCTCCGGCAGGAGGAAGTCGGGCCGGTGGCCGCCGCGCCAGTGTTCCTCGCCGATGCCGAAGCAGCAGACCAGCTCGCCGTCCCGGGCGTACGCGAACTGCTTGGGCGGGTGATCGGGCTGCGGGTCGAGGTGTACGGCCTCGATCCCGCAGCGGGAGACCTCCGCGAGGCGCTGGGCCCCGGCGGGGACCCCGTGTTCCACGGCGAAGGACCAGGCGCCCCAGATCCCGACCCGGGCCACCCCGTCGCCGTCCACGGTCTCGGTGACCATGCTCCACGCGTCGATGGCCCCGAGCGGCCCGGGGCGCAGGTCCGGCAAGGCGCCGAGCCGGGCGGCCAGTTCCTCGGGGCCGATGCCCCGGGCGAAGGTGAGGCTGACGTACCAGGCGCTCCAGTCCGCCAGCCACTGGATGCCGCCGTCGCAGGCGCGGGAGCCTCCGTCCGCGCCCTGCCCCGTGATGTCCGCCATTGCCACGGTTCCTCCCGCGATCTCCACGATCCACGCGATGCGAGCCGGTCCTGCCGGCGGCGCCGGCCCTGCCGGAACCCCGGAACGGGGACCCAGGAACCGGGACCCAGGAACAGGGAACCCGGAACCAGCCCTACCGGCACGATAGTCAGTCCGCGGGGCGCTCCGGGAGGAGGCGCTCGACCATCGTGTCGATGAGCCCCTCGACCCCGTGCGGCGACCGGGGGTCCAGCAGTCCGGGCACGGTGAGGTCGTCCACGATCAGCCCGAGCATGGCCAGGTAGATCAGGACCACTCCCTGCCGGTCCCCCGGCAGCCCCGCCTCCAGGTGCCAGGCGATGTTCGCCTCCAGTTCGGCGCCCTGGAACCCGGCCAGTGCCTCCTGGAGTTCGGGCCGCCGGGTGGCCTCCAGGCGCAGTTCCAGCATCGCGGTGTGGACGCTGCGCTCGCGGCGCATGCGCTCCAGGAGCCGGCGCAGCAGCACCTTGGTGTCGAGCGGGCCCGTCAGGTCGGCCGGGTCGGGGGTCAGCCGCTCGCGGGTGCGGTGCAGGATCTGCACGAGGAGCTGGGCGCGGTGGGCGAAGTAGTTGGAGGCGGTGCCGGTCGGAACCCCGGCCTCCGTGTCCACCGCGCGCAAGGTCAGCCCCCGTGACCCCTCGCGGGCGAGGACTTCGATGGCGGCGTCGAGCAGCGCGGCGCGGCGCTCGGGGTTCTGGCGCATGGGTGGGTCCCTGACCGTGTGGACGTGGCTGCCGGTATGACCGGCGCATATGCACTGCACGTGCAGTGCTTCGGACACGCTAGCGGACACCGCCTCGTCGCGGCCCTCCCCAGCGCCCCCTCCGACGTGCCACCCTGCCCGTCATGGAGCGGATCATCGGGGAGATACGCGAGGACCTGGACCGCCGGATCGCCGTGGCCGCCGAGCGGCTGGCCGACCGGTCGCCGGACGGGGATCCGGCCTGCGCCGTCTACGTCGCCCTGCTCGGCCGGGCCGCCCTGCGCGAGCGGGTCCACCATCTGCTCCGCCAGATCGTCGACGGTCTGGTGCGCGAGGCCCGCGGCCTGCCGCCCGAGCTCGGCGACGCCCGCGCCGACGGAGAGCTCCGCGCCCGGCAGGGCCTGCCGCTCGACTCCCTGCTGCGGGTGTACCGGCTCTGCGGCCGGCTGCTGTGGCAGGTCCTGACCGAGGCCGTCGCCGCCCGGGACCGGGCGGCGCTGCCCCGGCTGCTGCCGGGGGCGCCCGCCCTGTGGGACGTGGTCGACCGGATGGCGGACGCGGCGGCCGAGTCCTACCGCCGGGCCGAGGCCGTACGCGCCGACCGCGAGCGGGAGCTGCGGGGGGCCCTGCTCGACGCCCTGTTCGACGGCGGCGGTCCGGCGGACCGGTCCGCCGAGTCGGCGCGGCGGCTCGGACTGCCGGAGCGCGGACGGTTCGCCGTGGTGGTCCTCGACGCCGGAGACGGCGCGCGGACCGCCCCGGAGGGTGGCGCCCCGCGCGTGCTGTGGCGGATCCGGGCGGACGGGGAGACGGGCCTGGTGGAGCTGGGCCCGCTGCCGCTCGCCTCCGTGACGGATCTGCTCGCGCCCCTCGGCTTACGCGCCGGGGTGAGCCCGGTGGTCCAGACGCCGGGCGAGCTGGCCGGGGCCCGCCGGCTGGCCGTCCTCGCGCTGCGCGCGGCGCCGGGAGCCGACGGTCCGCACACCGCCCTGCTGGACGAGCGGCTCCCGGCGGCGCTGGTCGCGGCCGAGCCCGAACTCGCGGGCCGGCTGCGTCACGTGGTGCTGGGGCCGGTCCTGGCACTGGCCCCGGAGGACCGCAGGGTCCTGCTGACCACCCTGGGCACCTGGCTGACCTGCCGGGGCTCGACCACGTACGCGGCGCAGCGGCTGTACTGCCACCGCAACACCGTCTCGAACCGGCTGCGCCGCCTGGAGCAGCTCACCGGCCGCTCGCTGGCCGATCCCGCGCACGTCGTGGAGCTGGCGCTGGCGCACACGGCGGTCACCCAGCGCCCGGCCGGGTCCCCGCCTCCTCCTGCCGCTCCCCCTTCCGCTCCGGCTTCGCGGACTCCAGCAGGTACGGCACGTCGATCACCGCGACCCCGGGCGTGAACAGCAGGCGCGCCTTGAGCCGCAGCGCGTTCTGGTTGTGCAGGGGCTGTTCCCACCAGTGTCCGACCACGTACTCCGGGATGACCACGGAGAGCATGTCCGTGCCCTCGGCGGCCGCCTGCTCCTGCAGGTAGGCCAGCACGGGCCCGACCACCTCGCGGTACGGGGAGTGGAGCACCTTGAGCGGGATGCCCGGGTCGTGGTCCGCCCAGTCCGCGCGCAGCCGGTTCGCGCTCTCCTCGTCGGCCGCGACCGAGACGGCCGTGAGGGTGTCGGGGCGCAGCCCCATGGCGAAGCCGAGGGCCTTGAGCGTGGGGGCGTGCACGGAAGCGACGAGGACGACGACGTGGTGGCGGGCGGGCTTGCGGGGTTTGACCCCGGGAGCGACGGCGAGTTCCCGGGACACGGTGTCGTAGTGGCGGCGTACGCCCTTCATGCCGATGAAGAGCAGCGGCATGGCGATGACGACGAGCCAGGCGCCGTGGGTGAACTTGGTGATCAGGACGATGACCAGGACCACGAAGGTCATGGTGGCGCCGACCGCGTTGATGGCGAGCCGGCGGTGGATGTGGATCCGCTCCTCCTTGCGGGTCTCCGGGGAGGCGAGCTCCTGCTTCCAGTGCTTGACCATGCCCGCCTGGGAGAGGGTGAAGGAGACGAAGACGCCGATGATGTAGAGCTGGATGAGGCGGGTCAGCTGGGCGTCGAAGGCGACGATGAGGCCGATGGCGGCGAGCGCCAGCAGGACGACGCCGTTGGAGTAGACGAGCCGGTCGCCGCGGTTGAAGAGCTGGCGGGGCACGTACCGGTCCTTGGCGAGGATCGAGGCGAGCATCGGGAACCCGTTGAAGGCGGTGTTGGCGGCGAGGATCAGCACGCCGGCCGTGACGGCCTGGAGCAGGTAGAACATGAAGTGCCAGCTGCCGAAGGTGGCCCGGCCGATCTGGGCGAGCGCGGTGGACATCGGGGTTCCGGGGGCCAGGCCCAGCTCGGTCGGGTCCGCGGCCACGTGCACTTTGTAGTTCATGGCGAGGACGGTGATCCCGGCGAACATGGTGACGGCCAGGGCGCCCATCGCGGCGAGGGTGGTCGCCGCGTTCTTGCTCTTCGGCTTCTGGAAGGCGGGGACTCCGTTGCTGATGGCCTCGACGCCCGTGAGCGCGGTACAGCCGGAGGCGAAGGCGCGCAGTGCGAGCAGGACCACCGCGAGGCCGGCGTACGTGCCCTCCGCGCTGATCGGCAGATCGGCGGATTCGGCGCGGATGGTGGATCCGGTCGCGAGCCGGTAGGCGGCCACCGCGAACATCAGGTAGATGACGAGGACGAAGCCGTAGGTGGGGACGGCGAAGACCCGGCCCGACTCCCGCACCCCGCGCAGGTTCATGAGGGTCAGCAGCACCACGAAGCCCACCGACAGGGGCACTTCGTGATCGGAGAGGGAGGGGATGGCGGAGGTGATGGCGGCGACACCGGAGACCACGGAGACGGCGACCGTCATGACGTAGTCGACGAGCAGGGCGCTCGCGGCGGTGAGGGCGGCCGTCTGGCCGAGGTTCTTGGAGCTGACGATGTAGGCGCCGCCGCCGCCCGGGTAGGCGTAGCAGGTCTGCCGGTAGGAGGCGACGACGACCACGAGCAGGAACACGATGGCGGCGGCCGCGTACCAGGCGAGGTGGAGCAGCGCGACCCCGCCGAGGGCGAGGATCAGCAGGATCTCCTCGGTGGCGTAGGCCACGGAGGAGAGCGGGTCGCTGCAGAAGATCGGGAGTGCGAGCCGCTTGGGCAGCAGGGTCTCGCCCAGGCGCGCGGTGTCGAGCGGTTCGCCGACCAGCACACGTTTCGCATTGATACGCCTCATTCAGGCATGATCAGCCAAAACGGCGGCGAATCGTCCCATATAAACCCTGTGTCATGGGGTGAACCGCCTACATTTTGGCCGCCGCGCTGCGGATCGCCTCCCGGATGCGGAAGTACGTGCCGCAGCGGCAGATGTTGGCGATCGCGTCGATGTCCTCGTCCGTGGGCGTGCTCGTCCGCTTCAGCAGGGCGACGGCCGCCATGATCTGGCCGGGCTGGCAGAAGCCGCACTGGGCGACGTCCTGTTCGAGCCAGGCCTCCTGCACCGGGTGCAGGTCCTCGCCGTCGGCCAGTCCCTCGATCGTGGTCACCGACTTCCCCGCGCACGCGGAGACCGGCACCACGCACGGGCGGACGTCCACCCCGTCGAGGTGGCTGGTGCAGGCCTTGCAGACGTCCACGCCGCAGCCGTATTTGGGGCCGCGTACGTTCAGCATGTCGCGGAGCACCCACAGCAGGGGCAGATCGTCGGGCGCGTCCACGGTGACGCTCTGCCCGTTGACGGTGAAGGTGTGCGAGGGCACGGCTTGGCTCCTGGAGGCGGACTAGCGCGGGTACGGGGTGAAGTCGACGTCGAAGTCGAGGGGGAAGCTGCGCGGCTTGGTGCCGGTGGCCCGGGCATAGGCGTTGGCGATCGCGCCCACGGCGGCGGGCAGGCCCAGCTCGCCGGCCCCGCCCGGCTCGGTCCCGGTCGCCGGGAGCACGTAGACGCGTACGTCCTTCGGGGTGTCGCGCTGCTGCGCCCAGTGGAACTGGCTGTAACTGCCTTCCAGCGGGAGCCCCTTGTCCAGGTGCAGGCCTGCCTTGAGCGTGGTGGAGATCGCGTCGGTCAGGCCGCCGATCATCTGGGCCTCCAGTCCGCGCGGGTTGACGGGCAGGCCCACGTCGACGGCGATGACCGCCTTCGTGACGCGGATGTGCTCCGGGTCCCTGGTGTCGATCTCGACCAGGCAGGCCGTGCGGGACTTGTACTCCTCGTGGAAGGCGATGCCCTGGGCGCAGCCGGCCGGCATGGCCCGGCCCCAGCCCCCTTCGGTGGCCGCCTTGTCGAGTACGGCGCGCTGGGCGGCCGTCTTCAGGAAGGTCCGGCGGAACTGGTACGGGTCCCGGCCCGTCGCGGCGGCCAGCTCGTCCACCACGATCTCCTCGGCCCCGCGGGTGTTCGCCGAGTACACCGAGCGCCAGGACCCGGTGGGGACCCCGGTCGGGACCTCGGTGAGCGCCTGGGTGGTGAGTCCGAAGTTGTACGGGGACTTGATCGTGGTGAGGAACAGGGTCTGGGCGAGGGTGGCGTTGCCGATGCCGAGCGGGAGGCTGGCGGCGGTGGCGGTGATGATCTCGCCGAGTCCGTGCCGGAAGTCGGTCTCCGCGGCGGCGACCCGGTGCTCGAAGCTGAGCACCTCGCCCAGCAGGTGCGTCGCCCGGATCTTGTGGTGGGTGGCCGGGCGCATCCGGCCGTGCCGGGTGTCGTCCACCCGGGTCCACATCAGCCGGACCGGGCGGCGGCAGGCCTTGGAGATCCGGGCCGCTTCCAGGGCGGCGTCGAAGAACAGCCGCCGGCCGAAGGAGCCGCCGGCCTGCACCACGTGGACGGTGACCTTGTCGAGGGGCAGGCCGAGGTCGGCGGCGATCGTCTCGCGGGCCACGATGGGCGATTTGAGTCCGGACCAGATCTCGGCGCGGTCGCCCCGCACGTCGGCGACGGCCGAGTTGGTCTCCATCGGCGCGTGGCTGACGAAGGCGAAGTCGAACTCGGCGTCCACGTGCGCGGTGAGCAGCGGCGGCACGAGCAGCGGCGGGGTGGCGGCGCGCAGCTTCGTGCGCACGGCCGCGTCCGAGAGCTGGTCGGCCGGGCCCGGGCCCCAGGTGACCTGGAGGGCGGCCTTGGCGTCGAGGGCCTGGCCGAAGGTCTCGGCGACGACGGCGACCCCGGTGGCGATGGTGACCACGTGCAGCACGCCGGGCATGGCCCGGACGGCGTCCAGGTTGGCCACGGAGCGGACGCTGCCGCCGAGGGTGGGAGGGCGGCGGACCACGCAGGGCTTGGCGCCGGGCACGTCCAGGTCGAGGGTGTAGCGCTGGGCCCCGGTGACCATGGCGCGGGCGTCGATCCGGCTGGTGGGCTTGCCGACCAGGGCGTGCTTCGCCGCCGGCTTGGGGGTGGCCCCGAGGACGATCAGGGCGGGGTCGGCGGCGGCCGCGGCGAGGGAGCCGTAGGACGCGGTGCGGCCGTCGGGGGCGCGGACGGCGCCGTTCGCCGTGGTCAGGGTGGACGCCGGGAGCCTCCAGCGCACGGCGGCGGCCGCGACCAGGCGGGCCCGGGCGGTGGCGGCGCACTGGCGGACCGGGCCGTAGAGGGAGCGGATGGAGTTGGAGGATCCGGTGAGCTGGTTGAAGAGCAGCTCGGGGCGGGCGTCGTCCAGTTCGACCCGTACGGCGGCCAGCGGCGCGTCCAGTTCCTCGGCGACGAGCATCGCCACGGCGGTGGTGAGGCCTTGGCCCACCTCCTCGCGCGGCAGCCGGAAGCGGATCGTTCCGTCGGCCTCCACGGCGAGCGCGAGCAGGGCGGAGGTGGGGGCGCCGGCCAGGATGAACAGGTCGCCGAGGTCGACCAGGTCGGCGGGGGCGGGCAGGGTCGGCACCACGGCGTGCGCGGGCTGAGGGGCCAGGAGGTCGGCGCCGGCGCGCGTGACGAGGGCGAGGGTGGGAGCGGCGACCAGATAGGTGAGGAAGGACCGCCGGCTCTGCCCGTCGGTCGGCGGATGGCTCTGCCCGTCGGTCGGCGCATGGCTCTGCCCGGTCATGTCGTTGTGTCCCCACCCTGCGCGCGGCCCGCCCCAGCGGACCTCCCCGGCTCATTACCGCCACGTAGAGTAGCCATCCGGGGGTGCGGTGGGAAGTCTGGATCAACTACCGGGCGGAATATCGGGCATACCGCCGGAAGCTGCCGGGAGCAGGACGGACGGCGGCCGTCGGGAGCACGGGGTCCTTCGTTCGGGGGGGGGGACAGGCCCGGTCGTGTTGATCCGGATCCCGCGCCGTCCTTCGCCGGTACGGGAGGGGCGGGTCTCGCACACCTCGGCCGTACGATCGATCGCCCTCGCCCGAAGGGCCGGTTTCCGGCCGCGGGAGGACGATGGAAGAAGGACGGCAGTGCCACACCGAACACATGGGAAGAGGTGTGCGGCAGTGACGAAGTACATGGATGTCCACCACGGCATGACCGGCATCACCGCGGAGCAGCTGAAGGCCGCCCACAAGGCCGACCTGGCCATCGAGAAGGAAGAGCGCGTGCACTTCGAGCGCGCCTGGGCCGACCCCGCGTCCGGCACCGTCTACTGCCTCTCCGAGGCGCCCTCGGCGGAGGCGGTCCAGCGCATTCACGAGCGCACGGGGCACCCCGCCAGCGAGATCCACCCGGTACCGCTCACCGTGTGACGACCCGGGAAACGCAAGGGAAAGGCAAGGGTCGGCGGGGATCGCCCGCCGGCCCGTCGGCATGGGCTGACCGGATTCGTTCGCACGCTCCAGGAGGGCCGAAAGGCCTCAGGCATATGCCCGATGCAAGTCCTCCACGGATGTTGCCAAACGCCTTACAGGCCGTCGCAGGCTGTGCAACAGTCGTTACCGGCCCCTTCCTTCAGAACCGGTCCCTCCTCAGACTTGGCCGTGCCGCGCCTGTATCGGAGTTCAGATGCCGTCCCACCTGTACGCGGACCGCCCCGCGCAACCCCCAGAGCCAGGGTCGGTGGACGCGCTGATCTCGCAGACCCGGCAGCTCCGGGGCGAAGTCGACGCCGTCCGCCGCGACACCGTCGTCGACGACGACGACGCACAGGGCCGCTGGCAACGCGCACTGTGCGATCTCGCCGTCCACCACCTCGACGACCTCCGCGCACACCTGGGCCAGCTCAAGGAAGGGCTGCCGCCCGCCTCGCCCGAGTCGGCCGCGCTGCCGCAGGCCGCCCCCGAGACGGGGGCCGAGGCCCAGCAGACGAGGGTCGGCAGTGCCGAGTGGAACCTGCTGACCGATGAGGTCAGTTGGTCCGACGAGCTCTTCCAGATCTTCGGCCGCTCCCCCGAGGCCGGCGCGCTCCCCCTCGACGAACTGGGATCCACCCTGTTCTCCGAGGACCAGCCGCTGCTGACCGCGATGGTGACGGCCTGTCTGGTGGACGGCAAGCCGATCGACGGCGAGTTCCGCATCGTCCGGGCCGACGGCCGGGTCAGGACGCTGCACATGAGGGGCGAGCCGGTACTCGACTCCGACGGTTGCACGGCCACCATGTGGGCCGTGCTGCGGGACGTGAGTGAACTGCGCCGGAGCCAGCGGGCGGTGCGTGAGTCCAGGGACTCGCTGCAGCGCCGGCAGGAGATCGCGCAGACCGAGCGCCGGCTGGCGGTCGAGCTGCAGGAAGCCGTGCTCCCCCCGTGGCGCGGCTCCCTGCGGTTCCCGCACGACAACACCAGGGCGCTGGACGTCGCGGCGCACTACCTGCCCTCCGCGACCAGCGCGCTCATCGGCGGCGACTGGTACGACGCCCTCGAACTCCCCGGCGGGGATTCCATGCTGACGGTGGGTGACCTCACCGGCCACGGGGTGACCGCGACCTCCGGCATGGCGATGATGCTCGGCGCCCTGCGCGGGATGGCCATGGCCGGCATCGAGCCGGGCCCCCTGATGGGCTGGCTCAACCAGCTCCTGGAAACCTCCGTCCAGCCCGCGCTGGGATCCGCGGTGTGCTGCCGCTACGATCCCGCCCGCCGGGTGCTGTCCTGGGCCCAGGCAGGTCACCCCGCCCCGCTGCTGTTCCGGCGCGGCCAGGGTCGTTCCCTCCTGCCGCCCGAGGGCGTCCTGCTGGGAGCCACCTCCGGAGCCGCGTACGGCCAGGCCGAGGAGCGGCTGGAGATCGGCGACGTGCTCGTCCTGCACACCGACGGACTGACGCCGCGCAGCATCGAGTTCAGCAAGGCCGACGGGACCGAGCGGCTGCTGGCGCTGGCACCGCACTTCTCCGCCGCCCGGTCCGCGCAGGACTGCGTGCGCCTGGTGATCGGGGAGTTCGGCGAGGGCGAGCGCGAGGACGACGCCTGCGTACTGGTGGCCCGGATCGGCTCGTAGCGAGGTACGAGAGGCGGGCGGCTCGTAGCGAGCCGCGGGTGATTCGAGGGACTCGGGGCCGCGCCGGAAGGCGCGGCCTTTCTCGTCCCCGACCCCTCTCGTCCTCGGACCCGGGCGGTCACCCGTCTCAAACCGACCGCGCCACTGGGCTGTTCGGCAGGGCCAGCTTGATCTCCTCGCGGAGCTCCTCGATGCCGGCGAAACCGGAGTACTGGCCCGTCAGCCGGTACATCTCGCGCAGCCGGTCCCACGTCCGGTGCGAGGAGGTCTCGTTCATCGAGACCAGCGCCAGCCGGGCGTATCGGTCGGCCTGCTCCGGGTCGTCGGCGATGAAGCAGGCGGACGCCATCGAGATGTAGTCGAAGATCATCGAGCGCTGGTGGCCGTCGGCCCGCAGCCGCAGGGCCTCCCTCGCGTGCTGCTGCGCGATGGTCGCCGCCGAGGGATCGTGGTCGGCGAGGGTGCGGAAGGCCAGTGCCTGCATGCCGTGCAGATCGGCCTCGTCGAAGTGCTGCATCCAGGAGGGCGGCGGCACGTCGCCCGAGGTGGACACGAACAGGTCCTCGGCCTCGCCCAGGGTGCGGCGCATGGCCTGCCCCTTGCCGAGCGCGGCCTGCGCCCAGGCCTCGATGGTGTGGAGCATGGCGCGGGTGCGGGGCAGCGTCTGCTCGCCGGAGCCGGACTGTGCCAGCTTCATCAGGTCGAGGGCCTCGTTCGGCTTGCCCAGGTGGACCATCTGGCGGGCCGCGCGGGACAGCGCCTCCCCCGCGCGCGGCCGGTCGCCGCCCTCGCGGGCCGCGTGCGCGGCGATGACGAAGTACTTCTGCGCGGTGGGCTCCAGGCCCACGTCGTGGGACATCCAGCCCGCCAGGACGGCCAGGTTGGCCGCCACCCCCCAGAGCCTGCGCTGGAGGTGGTCGGGGTGGTGGTACGCGAGCATGCCGCCCACCTCGTTGAGCTGTCCGACCACGGCCTTGCGCTGGAGGCCGCCGCCTCTGGAGGCGTCCCAGGCGCGGAAGACGTCCACCGAGCGTTCCAGGGCCTCGATCTCCTGGGAGCCGATGGGCGCGGCCTCGTAGCGGTCGTAGCCCGCCGAGTCGGCCTGGAAGGCATCGGTGTGGCGGTGCGCGTCCTTCGCGCGGGCGGGGTCGGTGTGGAGCCAGTCGTGCATGGCGTTGCCGATGGCGGAGCCGGCGGTGAGCACGGCACCCGCGCTCATCAGACCGCGACGGTTGAGCATGAGGTCCATTCCCGTGAATTCGGTGAGGACCGCGGCTGTGCGTTCGGGCGCCCAGGGCATTCCGTCGGGGTTCTCCTGCTCCCCGTCCTGCTGTCCTTTGGCGGTGCGCCGTTGTCGTACGAACCCGAGGTCCTCGATGGTCACGACACGACCGAGCCGCTCGGTGAACAGTGCTGCCAGTACCGTGGGCACCGGTTCGCGCGGGGTCTCCCCCATGTCGATCCAGCGCCGCACCCGCGAGGTGTCGGTGGCCAGCTGGTGATGGCCCATCGAGGCCGCCTGCCGGTTGACCATCCTCGCCAGTTCGCCCTTCGACCAGCCGGCCAGGCCGAACAGGTCGTTCAGACGGGTGTTTGGACCTTTGCTCACGTCAAGCCCCCAGGTTCTCGGCTGAGTTGACAGTAACCCCCCGTCAGATGCCGAGCGACTATTCGCCAGGGTTCGCCAGGGCACGCAATGTGGTCCGCCACCCACGCCGGGGTGTCAGGTAGGAATGCGCCTCCCCGACCCGGTCACCGGCGGAACTCCCCAGGGCGATGCAGGGGATCCGGCGGGGCGGCGTACGCAACTCGTCGGCGCACGAAGGGATCCGTAACGCCATGTACGTATCAACGTCCTCCGTGTCCGCCCCGGTCCGGCCGCACCGCACGCTCCCCGCGGGCGGCGGCCCCTACCTCGAACCCGGCCGCTCCGCGGCCCCGGCGCCGGGCGCCGTTCGGGCGCGGCGGATGCCGGGTATCGGATCGCAGCCGCTCAGCGGAAGAATCGACCTGTCGGGGCCCCAAGGGGCGCAGTTGCGCACCGCACTCGCCTCCGTGCAGCGCATCTGTCCCGAGTTCGCGCCGGTCCAGGTACTGCGCCGCAGCGGCCGGTCGGTCCTGTTGGTGGGAACCACCGGACGGATGACGGCCGTCGCGAAGGTTTTACTGGATCACTCGCCCGAGTGGCGCGAGCGGTACCGGCACGAAATAGCGACGTACCGGACGTTCGTCCGGCACCGCCCGCAGGTCCGGGTGCCCCGGCTGATCGCCGCCGATCCGGAGAACTGCGTACTGATCGTCGAGCGGATGGCCGGCCGGGTCGCCGCGCTCCAGCGGCATCCGGTGGAGGCCCCTCCGCGGGCCGACCTGCGGGCGGCGCTGGGAGCGGTGCGCCAGGTGAACGGCTGGCGGCCCGCCGACGAGCTGTTCGGACGGCCGCTGGACTACGACCGGCGGATCGCCCGGGACTACCAGCTGGGCCTGCTGACCGACCGTGACTTCGGCGATCTGCAGAAGCTGCTGCACGGCGTGAAGATGTCGGGCAACCCCTGGCAGTTCAACCACGGCGACGCGCTGCTGTCGAACCTGCTGCTGTCCCCGACGGGTCCCGTGCTCCTCGACTGGGAGCACGCGGGCTGGTACCGGCCGGGCTACGACCTGGCCACCCTGTGGACGGTACTGGGCGACGCCCCCGCCGCACGCGCCCAGATCAGCCGCCTGGCCCAGGCGGCCGGACCGGCCGCGCGGGACGCGTTCCTGGTCAACCTGATGCTGGTGCTGACCCGGGAGATCCGGATGTCGGAGACGGCCGTGCAGCGCTCGATGCTGGCGACCACCCCGACCCAGGCACCGCCGGCGGGATCCCTGTCCTCGGGCGAGGAGCAGCGCCTGCTGCTGCGCCGCCTGCACGACGACGCGGGCATGGCCCGCAGGGCGGTCCGAGCGGCGGTGGGCACGCGCTGACCTTCGGCGCCCGATGGTCGCGGTGGACCAGTGGCCCGGTGGGCTCCTGGCCCACCGGGCCACTGGTCCACCGGGCCCCTGGTCCCCCGGCTCCGTAGTCCCGCGGCTCGTCCGGCCGCGGACTACGGCGTGTTGCACACTGGTGTTCGCTCCGGCGCACGCCGGAACGAACAGGGGAGGAAAACATGCGCATACGCAATCTGGCGGCCGCCGTCACCCTGACGGCAGGGCTCGTGGCGACCGGTGCCGGGGCCGGGGCGGCGATGGCGGCGGACGAATCCGTGCGAGCGATCGCGGGCCCCACCCCTTACGCCAACTACGCCCCGGCGGCCGACGGGAACGGAGCCGCTCGCACGGCGGACTTCACGCCCAACCGGTGACCTGACCCGGGCCCGGCGGCCCGACCCCCCGAAATCCCGTGGTGCGCACATCCGGTGCGTACGCCACGGGATTTCGCATGTCCGCTCCGGATGTGCGACTGGCGCGTATGCCTTGACTTCACATGATCCCCCGAAGACCTTTTCTGACTCAGCATCAGAATGCTGGATCCATCCCCTCCCCCCTCTCCGCTGGAGCCTGCCCATGACCGCGAGAACCGCCTCCTCAGCGAGTCGCGAACCAAGCGATGCCCTCCCCTCCCGCCGGACGGTCCTCGCCGGGACCGGCGCCGGGGTACTCGCCGCCACCGTGCTGCCGGCTGCCGGCGCGCACGCCGCGGACGGGCCCGCGCTCGGCGAGTACGACGTCGTCGTGGTCGGCTCCGGAGCGGCCGGAATGACCGCCGCGCTCACCGCGGCCAAGCGGGGCCTGAGCGTGCTCGTGGTCGAGAAGGCCCCGACCTTCGGCGGTTCGGCCGCCCGGTCCGGCGCCGGGATCTGGCTGCCCAACAACTCGGTGATTTTGGGAGCGGGCGTCCCGGACACTCCGGCGAAGGCGGCGCAGTACCTGGCGGCCGTCGTCGGCAACGGCTCCTCCGCGGACCGGCAGGCGGCCTTCCTCGCCAACGGGCCCCGGATGCTGGACTTCGTGATGGCCAGCAGCCCGCTGCGCTTCCGCTTCATGGACGGCTACAGCGACTACTACCCGAACCTCCCCGGCGGGCTCCCCAACGGCCGCTCCATCGAGCCGGACCAGATCGACGGGAACATACTCGGTGCCGAGCTGGCCCACCTGAACCCGGCGTACATGCCCGTGCCCGCCGGCATGGTGGTGTTCAGCCAGGACTACAAGTGGCTCAACCTCGCCGCAGTCAGCGCGAAGGGACTCGCGGTGTCCACCGAATGCCTGGCGCGCGGTACGGCGGCCGCGCTGTGCGGGCAGAAGCCGCTGACCATGGGCCAGGCCCTGGCGACCGGCCTGCGGGCCGGACTGCTGCAGGCCGGGGTCCCCGTATGGCTGAACAGCCCGCTCGTCGACCTGGTCCAGGAGGGCGGCGCGGTCACCGGCGTCGTGGTGGAGAAGGCGGGCGTACGGGGCGTGGTGCGGGCCCGCAAGGGCGTGGTCATCGGCTCGGGCGGATTCGAGCACAACGCGGAGATGCGGGCCCAGTACCAGCAGCAGCCGGTCGGCACCCAGTGGTCGGTCGGCGCGAAGGAGAACACGGGCGACGGGATCCGCGCGGGCCAACGGGCCGGTGCGGCGCTCGCGTTGATGGACGACGCCTGGTGGGGTCCGTCCATCCCGCTCCCCAACGAACCGTACTTCTGCCTGGCCGAACGGACCCTGCCCGGGGGCCTGATGGTCAACGGAAAGGGCACCCGCTTCGTCAACGAGGCCGCCCCGTACAGCGATGTGGTGCACGTGATGTACGAGAAGGACCGGAACGCCACCGGCTCGCACATCCCGGCCTGGCTGATCGTCGATCAGAACTACCGCAACAAGTACCTGTTCAAGGACATCCTGCCGACGCTCGTCTTCCCCGACTCCTGGTACCAGGTGGGCGCCGCGAAGAAGGCATGGACCTGGGACGCCCTGGCCAACCAGATCGGGGTGCCGGCGGCCGCCCTGCGCTCGACGCTCAACCGGTTCAACGGCCAGGCGTGGAACGGCACCGACCCCGACTTCCACCGGGGCGACACCGCGTACGACCACTACTACACGGACCCGGGCGTGACGCCGAACTCCTGTCTGGCCCCGATCTGGGCGCCGCCGTTCTACGCCTTCAAGATCGTGCCGGGCGACCTGGGCACGAAGGGCGGCATCGTCACGGACGCGCGGGCCCGCGCGCTGCGCGCGGACGGATCGGTGATCCGGGGCCTGTGGGCGGCGGGCAACGCGAGTGCGGCCGTGATGGGGCACAGCTACGCGGGGGCCGGGTCGACGATCGGTCCCGCGATGACCTTCGGCTACGTGGCCGCCAACGACATCGCGGACGCGTGACGGCCGCGGCCGACGCCGCGGCTACGGCCGGCCCCGCCGGCTAGCCCTGCTGGAAGAGCTCTGCCGGGAGCGGCTTCAGCAGCGCGTAGAGATCGTCCGTGATCGGCCGGTCCCAGCTCGCGATGGTGACCAGCACGTTGTCACTGCGGTCGAACTGCACGCAGCTGATCCGGCTCTCGGAGAGCTTGACCTTGCGGACGATGAGGAGGTTGTCGCCCTGCATGACGGGGCAGTCCTCGGCACCGGTGACCTCGACGTCCTCGTCGTTCTCGAGGGCGTCGAGGAGCTGGGCCACCTCGAAGGGGACCTGGCCCTCGGAGAGGTCGCGCGCGGGGGAACCCTCGGGGAGGTTTCCGATGATCATCGCGGGGCCGCGTCCGCCGAACAGGTCGTAGCGGAGGAAGACACCCTGGCAGCTGCCGTCGGGCGCGGGCAGCAGCCCGGCCCCGAGATTGCCCGGCCAGTCCCCCGGGTCCATGGCCAGGACGTCGAAGTCCGGGCCGGCGGGTGTGGCGGCGCGGTGGCGGCGGAGGAAGGACATGCCGCCATGGTACGTGCCCTGCCGCGTCCCGCGGCCCTCCACCCCCGACCCGGCCCCCCGTGCCCCGGCTCCGGCTGCACCGCTGCGCGGGCCGAAGTCCCCTACCCGCCCTTCCACCGTTCCCCGGGCTCCGCCCGGACCCCTGCCGCGTGCGGCGCCGTTTCCGGGGGCCAGCCCCCGGACCCCCGCGCCTCAAACGCCGGCGAGGCTGGGTTCTTCCAGCCCCTCCGGCGTTTGAGGAGCGGGGTCCGGGGCGGAGCCCCGGGGAACGGGCGAAGGGCGGGGAGGGGATCTCGCCCCGCAGGGCCCTCCCCAGCCCCGCCGGGCCCGTCAGCGCACCGGGGGTCCGGGGCTCCGGTCAGTGCACGGGGGCCGGGCCGGAGTCGGCCACGGGGAGGCACGGGAAGGTGCCGCCGCAGGCGAGGAGGGCGTTCGTGACGGTGGCCACCAGCCCGTCCGCCCCACAGGCCCGGGCCGCCAGGACCGCCCGGAGCAGGAGCTCCGTATCCCCCCGCTCCTCCCCCAGCGCGGCCAGCGCGAGCGCCAGCTCATAGGCCGCCGGCGAAGCCGACAGGACCGACACCGCCTCCTCCAGGAGGGCCCGGCGGTCCTGCGGCGCAGCCACCTCCGCTGCCACCCGCAGGGCCTGGCCGATGCCGGACGCGGCCCCGAAGGCGCGGGCCCTGCGTACGGCCTCCTCCGCCAGCTCCCGCGCCCGCGCAGGGTCCTCCGCGGAGACCGCGCGGGCCAGGTGGAGCCGCCAGGGGCACCAGGACGGGTTCTGGATCCCCCGGGGGGTCAGCCGCCGGTCCACCGCCTCCAGCTCCGCCGCGGCGGCCTTCGCCTGGCCTCGGGCCAGCAGCAGTTCCGCGTAGACGGTTTGGGAGTCGGGGAAGACGACCGCCGCGGGGAAGGGCTCCCCGTACTCGTGCTCGCGGACCAGTTCCCAGGCCTCGTCCGCCCGGCCCCGCGCCAGCAGCGTGGTGACGAGGATCGCGATGGCGTACCAGTGCACGGGCGTACGCCGCCCGACGCGCTCGGCGAGACGGAGCCCGGCCCGCGCCAGCTCCTCCGCCTCGGCGAGGCGCCCCCGGCGGTAGCGGATGTAGGCGCGCAGGCTGTAGGCGAAGGACAGGTGCGCGCCGCGCCAGCCCTGCCGCTCGAACTCGGCGGTGCCGGCTTCGAACAGTTCCTCGGCCCGCTCCGGCCGGTCCGCGTACATGTGCACCATCGCGACGAGCACCGGGACCTCGAAGCCCCGGTCCGCGTAGGCCCAGCTGAACTCGGTTTCCAGGACCCGCCCGGCATGGTGGAGGACCACGTCGACGGGCTCCCCGCGCAGGCAGGCGTCCCAGGCGCGCAGCCCGATGACGTACCGCTCGGTGAGGTCGCGCCCGGCCAGCCGGTCCGCGAGCTTCGCGAGCCGCCGGGAGCGCGCCGGGGAGTCCGGCTCGGCGGCGTTGAAGGCGTCCCACATGAACTGCTCGGACTGCAGGCGCAGTCGGCCGCGCAGGTCCTGGGTGTGGGGGATCTCCCGCGCGAGGCATTCCGAGGCCTCGGCGAGGCGGTCGCTGTGCGACAGGACCTGGGCCAGCCGGATGACGATGCCCTGGCGCAGCGCCGGGTCCTCGAAGGGCTCCGCGAGGGCGGCGCGCAGGTGGTTGACGGTGTTGGCGGGCTCGGTGAGCAGGGAGGCGCAGCCCAGTTCGTACAGGACGGCCGCCCGCTCGTCGAAGTCCGGGGGTTCGCGCAGGGCCCGTGCGAGCTGGCGGCGGGCGGCTTCGGGGGCGCCGGCCCGGAGGTTCTCGCCGGCCGCCTCGCGCAGGGTGCGCACCACCCAGGGGTCGTTCTCGGGGTGGGTCTCCAGCAGGTGGCGGGCGGCGGCGGAGGGCCCGAGTCCCGCGTCGACGACGGCCGCTGCGGCCTTTCCGTGCAGGGCGACGCGCAGGGCGTCGGGGATCGCGCGGTATATGGCGGTGGCGATGAGGGGGTGTACGAACTCCAGCCCGGCCTCGTCGGCTTCCCCGGCCGCGGCTTCCTCGGCGGCGGCCGACAGGATGCGGGCGTCGCGCAGCCGCCCGGTGGCGTCGACGGCTTCCTCGGTGCCGAGTCCGGCGACGCGGGCGGCGAGTTCCCGGGGGATGTCGGTGCCGAGGACGGCGCAGGCCCAGGCGAAGCGGACGGTGGAGGGGCCGAGGCTGTGCAGGCGGGCGACGAGGCCGCTGCCGCGCTGGGCGGCGGCGAGGTCGCGCAGGAGCGGAGCGCTGGCTTCGACGGGGGCGAGCCCCTTGTCCCGGACCTTCGCGGTGAGCTCGACGGCTTCGAAGGGGTTGCCGGTGGTGACGGCCCACGCCTCGCGGCAGAACGCCTCGTCGGCGTGTTCCCCGACGGCTTCGCGGACCAGGCCGGAGACGGCCTCGGCGGTGAGCGGTGCGAGGCTCAGCGGCCGGTGTCCCGCGCGGCCGGGCAGCGTACGGAAGGCTTCGGCGTGCGCGGGCAGTTCGTCGGGGCGGTAGGCGACGACGAGGAGGAGCGGGAGGTGTTCGGCGCGCGGGGCGAAGGCGGCGAGCCAGGAGAGGGATTCGGGGTCGGCCCAGTGGGCGTCGTCCAGGACCAGGGCGACGGGGGCGCGCTGCACCACGAGGTGGGTGAGGACCCAGTCGAGTCCGTCGCGCAGGCCCTGGGGGTCGGGCGGGGCGCCCTGTTCGGCCGCGCAGAGGCCGAGGGCGGGGCCGACGATGGAGTACCAGCTGCCGAGGGCCTCGCGCAGTTCCGCGTCGGAGGTGCCGGCGAGCTGGGGCTGGATGAGCTGGCGGGCGACGTGGAAGGGCTGGCTCTGCTCCTGTTCGCCGCCGCGGGCCGCGAGGACGGTGCAGGCCTTGGTGTGGGCGCGGCGGCGGACTTCGCCGAGGAGCGTGGTCTTGCCGAGGCCTGCGGGTCCGGAGAAGGCCAGCAGGGCTCCGCCGGCGTCGGGGCCCGGGTCGGTGAGCTGCTCCAGGGCTTCGTCGACGGCGGTGAGTTCCGTGTCGCGTTCGAACATCGTGCGCCGTTTGCGGGTCCGGCGTTCCGTCATGGCTGGTACCCCCCAGGCCTGTTCGGGGGTTCAGCGTACGCCCGCGTACGCGCCCGGGAAGCCCTGTGCGGCAAATAAAGCTGATCTTCTTTCGGGGGGCGCCGCCCTGTGCTATTCCCGTCGGGTCAGTCCTGTGCGGAGCGTTCCGCGAGGGCTTCCAGGACGGCCACGGCCTCGTCGGCCCGGGCGGCGTCCACGAAGAGGTGGTCGTGGTGGTAGCCGGCGATGACGTTGCAGCTCAGGCCGTGTGCGCCGAGTTCGGTGGCGAAGGCGGCGGTGAGGCCGACGGCGTCGAGCGAGGAGTGGACGCGCAGGGTGATCCAGCCCGCGGTGTACGTGTACGGGAGTCCGGCTCCGTCCGCGTCCTCCTGGCTCAGCACGAGGGTGAGCCCCTCGGGTTCCAGGACGGAGGCGACGGGGGTGAGCCCGGCCAGGGCCTCCGGGTCGGTGTCGCCGGGGATGGTGCAGAACACGTACAGCCCGTCGTTCAGCTCGGGTCGCATTCCGCTCAGCAGCTTCCGCAGGTCGTTTTCTCCGCTCATGCCCCCACCGTACCGGTCATCCCGTTATGGCCGGTACGACACCCCTGGGGCACCTGTACGGCGCCCCTGCGTCAGTCGCCCTCGTAGAGCCTGCGGTGCCACCAGGCGCGCGGACTGCCGCTCCAGTCCACCCACCCCCCGGCGGACGGGACCGGGTGCGGGAGCGTCCGGCGGCGGAACTCCTCGTCCAGGCTCCGGAGCACGCGGCCCAGTGCGGTGCGGGCGGCCGGCGGCAGGGCCCGGTACAGATCGCCCAGGTCGTCCCGGACGACGGCTACGTCGTCGCGTGCGCAGCCGGGGCAGGCCGGGCACGAGGAGGGGACCAGGAGCAGGGGGCTGCCGGGGCGGCTCAGGAAGGTCCGGTACCGGCTCAGCAGGTCCGCGACCTCGTGGCCCCGTCCGGGCCGGGACCAGTGCGCAGCGGCGGCGGCATCGGGCGACAGCCGGTCCACGGGCGGGAGTTCCCGCGCCCAGGCGGGCGGCCGCCGGTCCTCGTACGTTCCTCGTTCGGCGCGCAGGGCGCCGGGCCGTCTACGCGGCATCGCCCTTTCGGCGGGTGGTCGTCATGGCGGCCACGGTGCCGGAACCTTCGGGGTCCGGCAAGGGATTTACGGAGGGGGCGCGGGCGGTCGCTCCGGATGCGGGCCCGGCGGCCACCGGGGCGGCGGCTCCGCGCCCGGTGGTGCGCCGCTCCCCGTGCCGTCGCCGGCTACGTGAGGTCGAACTCCCCGCCCCGCGCGTTCAGGACGAACTTGCGCCACTCGTCCGGCGCGAAGATCAGCGAGGGACTTTCGGGGCGGTCGCCGTTGCGCATCGCGATGAACCCCTCCACGAAGGCGATCTGGACGTCACCCGCCCCCCGGCTGCTCGACTGCCAGTCCGCCTCGGTCAGATCGAGGTCCGGCTTTCCCCAGCCGGCCGGCGCCTTCGAAGTCATGCTCTCTGCCACGTGCGTGCTCCTCCCGGTACTCCCGGTTCGTCGTCCCGGGGGCCAGGTTAGCCATCGCACGCCGTGCCGCACAGGCCACGGTGCGTCACTCGTGGCCTGTACGGCACTCACCCCGGAATCCGGCTTCCGCTCAGGAACCCGGCTGCTCCGCTCCCACCAGCCACATCGCGAAGAACTGCGCCCCGCCGCCGTAGGCGTGGCCCATCGCCCGCCGGGCGTCCGGGACTTGGTGCTCGCCCGCCTGACCGCGCACCTGGAGGGCCGCCTCCGCGAAGCGGATCATGCCGGAGGCGCCGATGGGGTTGGTGGACAGCACGCCGCCCGACGGGTTGACGGGCAGGTCGCCGTCGAGCTCCGTGACTCCGGCCTCGGTGAGCTTCCAGCCCTCGCCCTCGTCGGCGAAGCCGAGGTTCTCCAGCCACATCGGCTCGTACCAGGAGAACGGCACGTACATCTCCACGGCGTCGATCTCCCGGCGCGGATCGGTGATCCCCGCCTGCCGGTAGACGTCGGCCGCGCAGTCCTTGCCCGCCTGCGGGGACACGAAGTCCTTCCCCGCGAAGAGGGTCGGCTCGCTGCGCATCGCCCCGCCGTGCACCCAGGCCGGCGGCTTCGGCGAACGGGCCGCGCCCGCCCGGTCGGTGAGGATCATCGCGCAGGCGCCGTCGGAGGACGGGCAGGTCTCGGAGTACCGGATCGGGTCCCACAGCATCGGGGACGCCTGGACCTTCTCCAGGGTGATGTCGTGCTCGTGCAGGTGCGCGTACGGGTTCTTCAGCGCGTTGCGGCGGTCCTTGTACGCGACGAGCGAGCCCACCGTGTCGGGGGCGCCGGTGCGCCGCATGTACGCGCGCACGTGCGGGGCGAAGAACCCGCCGGCCCCCGCCAGCAGCGGCTGCTGGAAGGGAACGGGCAGCGAGAGCCCCCACATGGCGTTGGACTCGGACTGCTTCTCGAAGGCGAGGGTCAGCACCGTGCGGTGGACCCGGGCGGCGACGAGGTTGGAGGCGACCAGCGCCGTCGAGCCGCCCACCGAACCGGCCGTGTGCACCCGGAGCATGGGCTTGCCGACGGCGCCGAGGGCGTCCGCGAGGTACAGCTCCGGCATCATGACGCCCTCGAAGAAGTCGGGGGCCTTGCCGATGACGACCGCGTCGATGTCCGCCCAGGTCAGTTCGGCGTCCGCGAGGGCCCGCGCGGCGGCTTCGCGCACCAGTCCCGCGATGGAGACGTCGTGGCGGGCGGCCACGTGCTTGGTCTGGCCGATGCCGACGATGGCCACCGGCTCCTTGCCCGTCGTGCTCATGCTCGGTCCCCTTCCAGGACGGCGACCAGGTTCTGCTGGAGGCAGGGGCCGGAGGTGGCGTGCGCGACGGCCCGGTCGGACTCGCCGCGGTGGATGCGGGCGGCCGCCTCGCCGATCCGGATCAGGCCGGCGGCCATCATCGGGTTGGCTGCGAGCGCTCCGCCGGAGGGGTTGACGGCGACGTCCCCGGCGAGTCCGAGGGCCTTGCGGAGCACGACCTCCTGGGAGGAGAACGGCGCGTGCAGTTCCGCGGTGTCCACCGGGGCCTCGAAGACGCCCGCGTGCTCTGCCGCGATCCGCGTCGAGGGGGAGTCGGTGAGGTCGCGCAGCCCCAGGCTGTGGGCCTCGATGCGGTGGTCGATGCCGGTGATCCAGGCGGGCCGCTCGCACAGCCGGCGTGCCACGTCCCCGGCGGCCAGGATGACGGCGGCCGCGCCGTCGCCGATGGGCGGGCAGTCTCCGGTGCGCAGCGGGGCGACCTGGTACTCGCCCTGCGCGACGGCTCCGCTGAGCTGGGCGTGCGGGTTGGCTCCCGCGGAGGCCCGGCTGCGGGCGCCGATCGCGGCGAGCCCGGCTTCGTCGGTCTCTCCCGCGTCAATGAGCGCCTGGGCCTGGAGGGCGGCCAGGGCCACCGAGTCGGGCCAGAGCGGAGCGACGTAGTACGGGTCGAGCTGGCGGGTCAGCACGTCGCGCACCGACCCCGGCGAGGACTTCCCGTAGGAGTAGACGAGGGCGGTGTCGGCCTCGCCGGTCTGGATCTTGACCCAGGCCTCGTAGAGGGCCCAGGCGCCGTCCATCTCCACGTGCGATTCGGAGATGGGCGGCCAGGCGCCGACCCCGTCGAGGGTCATGGTGAAGGAGAAGGCCCGGCCGGCGAGGTAGTCGCTGGAACCGGAGCAGGTGAAGCCGATCTCGCCCGCCTTCAGTCCGGTGGCGGCCAGCACTTGGTGCAGGACCGGCATGACCATCTCTACTTCGCTGAGCTCGTCTGTACGGCGCAGGTGGTCGCTCTGTGCGAAGGCGACCACCGCGACCTCACGGGCGTATCGGGCCATCAGATGAGCTCCTTGTACACGTCGTAGTCCGCGTCCGGCTCTCCGGTGGGGCGGTAGTGGTCGGGGAAGCGCCCGCCCTCGGTCCAGACGGGTTCGACCCGCAGCCCCATCCGCACCTGGTCGTACGGGATGCCGCCGATCCGGCCGTGGAGGGCCAGGCCGGCGCCGTCGAGGGCGATGTGTGCGTAGACGTAGGGGACTTCGATGTCGAGGTTCTTGGCCTTGATGTTGACGATGCAGTAGGTGGTGACGGTGCCCGCCGGCCCGACCTCGACCCGGTCGGTCGTCGCCACCCCGCAGGTGGGGCAGGCGCCACGCGGGGGCACGTACACCTTGTGGCAGGAGGGGCAGCGCTCGCCGATGGTCTTCTGCTCGGAGAGCCCGGCGATGTACGCGGTCTGCGCGCGGCCGGGGCTGTACGAGTAGTCCAGGCGGGCCTCGGCGACGATCCCGGTGACGGCGTCGGCGAACTCCCCGCTGTGCGGTGCCGCTTGGGTGCCCGGCTCCCCGTCCCCGGCGGGCTCGAAGCAGGCGATGTCGGTAATGGCCCCGGTCCGCTCCGCGGCCCACCGCACGCGGACCCGCATGCCGGTGGTGACCGCCTCGGGCCCGGGGGCGTCGAGGGCGTGCAGGAGGGCCGTGTCCGCGCCGTCGAGGCGGACGAGCACCCAGGCGAAGGGCGTGGCGAGGGGCTGGTTGGGGCGCGGCGAACCGTTCCAGGCCCAGGTGGTGACGGTCCCGGTGGTGCCCACCTCGACCAGGTCACGGATCTCCTCGGCGGTGACGGGGTCGTACTCGACGGGCGGCACCATCACCTTGCCGTCGGCGGTGGTGACCCCGAGGACGACCCCTTCGCGCAGGCCGGTGAGGAAGGCGCTCTGCACGGGGCCGAGGGAGCGGGTGAAGGGGAACTCGACGACGAGGGGCGCACGGAGGATCTCGGGTGGCGACGCGGCTGTCATGGGTGGGTCTCCGATGTAGGGGGCGGGACACTGGCAGCCCCGCCGGGCGAACAAGATCTGCCGGGGCCGACTCGGGCTCCGCCGAACCAATCAGGCACCGCCGGGGCCCATTCAGCCCCGCCGGCGTTTGAGGCGCAGGGGTCCGGGGACTGGTCCCCGGCAACGGCGCCGCACCCGTGCCCCGGTCCGTTACCACCGACACAGCCGTGGGCACCCGCACCCGCACGGGCACCGCCGCGCAGGGCAGGCCCGGGCCGGGCCGGGCCGGGCCGGGCCGCAACCGAACTACTCCCGCCGATACACCGCGGGCCGCTTCTCGGCGAACGCCCGCGCCCCCTCCTTCGCGTCAGCGGTGTCGAAGATCGGCCACCCCCGCAGCAGCTCCGCCGCGAGCCCCTCCGACTCCGTCATCTCGGCCGTCTCGTAGACGGAGGCCTTCACGGCCTCCACCGCCAGCGGCCCGCACGCGTTGATCCGCTCCGCGATCTCCAGCGCAGCGTCCAGCGCCGTCCCGTCCGGGACGACCCGCCCCACGAGCCCGATCCGCGCCGCCTCCTCGGCCGCGTACGGCCGCCCGGTCAGCAGCATCTCCAGCGCGTGGGTCCGCGGGATCTGCCGCGGGAGCCGGACCGTCGAGCCGCCGATCGGGAAGAGCCCCCGCTTGACCTCGAACAGTCCGAAGGTGGCCCCCTCCCCCGCGACCCGGATGTCGGTCCCCTGGAGGATCTCCGTGCCGCCCGCCACGCAGTAGCCCTCGACCGCCGCGATGATCGGCTTGCGCGGCCGGTGGTGGCGCAGCATCGCCTTCCAGTGCAGGTCCGGGTCGGCCTTCAGCCGGTCCCGGTACTGGTCGCCCGCCATGCCCTTGCCGGCCAGCGCCTTCAGGTCCATGCCGGCGCAGAAGTCCCCGCCGGCCCCCGTCAGCACCACCGAGCGGATCGTGTCGTCCGCGTCGGCCTCCAGCCAGCCGTCGTACAGCCCCACCAGCAGCGGCAGCGAGAGCGCGTTCTTCGCCTCGGGCCTGTTCATGGTGAGCACCAGCGTGGCTCCGTGGCGTTCCACGGTCAGGTGTTCTGTCCCACCCATTGCCGTCCTCCCGTCTCAAGACCTAGAACAGGTTGCAGTAGGGGCGGGTGCAGTTCAATAGTTTTCTGACACCCAGTCAGATTTCTTGGACGGTCCCCTTCCTTGTTGGGGTTGGCGACGCTCTAATGACCGCCGAGCAGACCAGCCATGGGATTTTCTGGGTCAGGAGGACCGGTGGAGTACAACATTGCCGACCTGTTCGAGTCGGTCGTGGACGTGGTCCCGGACCGCGAGGCCCTCGTGTACGTGGACCACCCCGGGACCGGCGCCGAGCGCCGCCTCACGTACGCGGAGCTGGACGCGGCGGCGAACCGCATCGCGCACCATCTGCTGGACAGCGGCCTGAAGGCCGGTGAGCACCTGGGCCTGCACCTCTACAACGGCATCGAGTACCTCCAGACCGTCCTCGCCTGCCTGAAGGCCCGCCTGGTACCGGTGAACGTGAACTACCGGTACGTGGAGGAAGAGCTCGTCTACCTCTACAACGACGCCGACCTCGCCGCGCTCGTCTTCGAGGGCGAGTTCACCGAACGGGTCGCGGCGGCCCTCCCACAGACGACCAAGCTCCGTCACCTGGTCCGCGTCGGACCGACCCCCGAGGGCGCTCCGGAGCCCGCGATCGCTCCGGTCGCGTACGCCGACGCGGAAGCGGCCGGCTCGCCGGACCGCGGCTTCCCGCCCCGCTCCCCCGACGACCTGTTCATCATCTACACCGGCGGCACGACCGGCATGCCCAAGGGCGTCATGTGGCGCGCGGAGGACCTCTTCTTCGCGGGCCTCTTCGGGGGCGAGCCGACCGGCGAGCCGGTGAAGCGACCCGAGGAACTGGCCGAGCGGGTCGCGTCGAAGGGCGCCGGGCTGACCTTCTTCCCCGCGCCGCCACTGATGCACGGCACGTCCACGCTGACGTCCTTCATCGCCTTCAACTACGGGCAGCGGGTGGTCATCCACCGCAAGTACGCGCCCGAGGAGGTGCTGCGCACGATCGAGAAGGAGAAGGTCTCCAGCGTCTCGCTGGTGGGCGACGCCATGCTGCGGCCGCTCATCGACGCCCTCAACGGGCCCCTGAAGGGCACCGACCTGTCCTCCCTCTTCAGCGTCTCCTCCTCCGGCGCGATCATGTCGGAGACGGTGCGCGCCGAGTTCCAGGCGCTCGTGCCGAACGTGATGCTCCTGAACAACTTCGGCTCGTCCGAGTCCGGCTCGAACGGCCGCGCGACGAACGACTCCAGCCCGGAGAAGGGGTTCCGGCTGGAGGTCAACGAGCGGACGCAGGTGGTCGACCCGGTCACCCACGAACCGGTTCCGGTCGGCGAACCGGGACGGCTCGCGCAGCGCGGGTACGTACCGCTGGGCTACTACAACGACCCCGTCAAGACCGCCGAAACCTTCTTCCAGAAGGGATCCGAGCGGTGGGTGCTGCTCGGCGACATGGCGACCGTGGACGAGCAGGGCATCGTCACCGTCCTCGGCCGCGGCTCCCAGTGCATCAACACGGGCGGCGAGAAGGTGTACCCGGAGGAGGTCGAGCAGGCGCTGAAGTCCCACCCGGACGTCTACGACGCCCTGGTCGCCGGGGTCCCGGACCCGAAATGGGGCAGCCACGTCGCCGCGGTGGTCGAGATCCGGGCGGGGTCGGCCGAGCCGACGCTGGACGAGATCCAGGCCCACTGCCGCACCAAGCTGGCCGGCTACAAGATCCCGCGCCAGCTCGTCATCGCGCCCGCCATCCAGCGCTCCCCGAGCGGCAAGGCGGACTACCGGTGGGCGAAGTCGGTGGCCACGGACGCCGACGCGGGCACGGACGCCGACGCGGGCACGGGCACCGACGCGGGCACGGGCACGGGCACCGCGAACTGACCCTGCGCTGCGCACGCCCGCGGGCCGGGACCCTGATGGGTCCCGGCCCGCGGGCGTGTCCGCACGCGCACCTCGGCCGCAGGCACGCGGCCCTCCCGTCGCCGCTCAGGCCCCGGTGCTCAAGAACTGCTCGATCCGGGCCGCGAACCACGGCGCGTCGTCCAGCCACGGGAAGTGCCCACCGCCCTGCTGCACGTCGACGACGCCCCGCTCGAAGAGCTGCGCGAGCCGGGCCGCGAGGGCCGGGGAGGGGTTGAAGTCCAGCTCCCCGGCGAGGACCAGCGCCTCTCCGGTGAAGCGGCCCAGCGCGGCCCGGGTGGCGGGCGGGTCGAAGGCGCCCGGGCCGGCGAAGGCGGCGGAGGCCTCGGCGTTCACCTGGACCGGGCTCAGTGCCGCGTGGGCACGCGCCGTCTCGTCCCAGCGCCCGTAGGCGAGCGGCATCACCGCCACCCGGTCGGCCTCTTCGGGAACCCCTCCGGCGGCCAAGGCGGCCAGCGTCCGCTCGTAGGCCGCGATGGCCTTGTCGTAGGGCTCTCTCCCGGCCCGCCCGCGGACGTCCGCGAGGCGGGTTTCCGGGGAGTCCGCGAGGTCCACGGCCCAGGAGGTCGGCGTGATCAGGGCCAGTCGGCGTACCCGTCGCGGGTGCGCGGCCGCGTAGAGCAGGGCCAGGTTGCCCGCTGCGGAGTGGGCGAGCAGGTCGGCGCTCTCCAGGCCGAGGTGACCGCGCAGCGCATCGACGTCGGCGACCTGGTGGTCGACCCGGTACGTCGCCGGATCGGCCGGGAGCGCGGAGTCCCCGGTGCCTCGCAGGTCGAGCAGGATCAGCCGGCGGCCCGCGGCCAGTCCACCGAGGTCACCCAGGTAGGCGGAGGCCCGCATGGCGCCGCCGGGGAGGCACAGGAGCGGCTCGCCTTCACCCTGGACGTGGTACGCGAGTTCGGTTCCGTCATGGGCGGTGAAGGTGAAGCTGCAGGTGGGAGGAGTGGAGGTCGACATGGACGCAATCTCAGCAGACGATCACTCGTTCGAGTAATTGATTTGGCCGCGACAGTCCGGCAATCTACCGAATGATCGGTCGGTTGACTCGGACAAGGGGTGGGCTGCATGGGTACGTACGCACAGGGCCACGACGGCGGCGCGGACGAGGGCGAGCGGATGGGCCGGGACGAGCTGGCGGCGCTCCAGCTGACCCGCCTGCGGGCGACCTTGCGCCGGGCCTACGACCGGGTTCCCTTCTACCGGCAGGCCTTCGACAAGGCCGGTCTGCATCCCGACGACTGCCGCTCCCTCTCCGACCTCTCCTTGTTCCCCTTCACCACCAAGTCCGATCTGCGCGACCAGTACCCCTTCGGCATGTTCGCCGTACCGCGCTCCGAGGTCCGCCGCATCCACGCGTCCAGCGGGACGACGGGCCGCCCGACCGTCGTCGGATACACGGACGGGGACCTGTCCACCTGGGCGGACGTCGTCGCCCGCTCGATCCGCGCGGCGGGCGGCAGGCCCGGCCAGATCGTCCACATCGCCTACGGGTACGGCCTGTTCACCGGAGGCCTGGGCGCGCACTACGGCGCGGAGCGCCTGGGCTGTACGGTCGTGCCCGCCTCGGGCGGGATGACGGACCGCCAGGTCCGGCTGATCGAGGACTTCCGGCCGGAGGTCATCATGGTGACCCCCTCCTACATGCTGACCCTGCTGGACGAGATGGAGCGCCAGGGCATCGATCCCCGCGCCACCTCCCTCCGTACGGGGATCTTCGGTGCCGAGCCCTGGACGGAGGAGATGCGCCGCGAGATCGAGGAACGCCTGAACATCGACGCGGTGGACATATACGGGCTCTCGGAGGTGATGGGCCCTGGTGTCGCACAGGAGTTCGCCGAGACAAAAGACGGTCTCCACATATGGGAGGACCACTTCTACCCGGAGGTGGTCGACCCGCTGACGGGCGCCGTGCTGCCGGAGGGCGAGCCCGGGGAGCTGGTCTTCACCTCGCTGACCAAGGAGGCGATGCCCATCGTCCGCTACCGCACCCGGGACCTGACCCGGCTGCTCCCCGGCACGGTCCGGCCGGCCTTCCGCCGTATGGAGAAGATCACCGGCCGCAGCGACGACATGATCATCCTGCGCGGGGTGAACCTCTACCCCACCCAGATCGAGGAGGTGCTCCTGCGGACCCCGGCCCTGGCCCCGCACTTCCAGCTCCGGCTGACCAGGCAGGGCCGGCTGGACGCCCTGACAGTACGGGTGGAGGCACGCCGAGAGAGCGACGCCGCCCAGCGGGAGGCCGCGGCGGCCTCGGTGGTGCGGGCCGTCAAGGAGGGCGTCGGAGTCTCGGTCGCGGTGGAGGTGGTGGATCCGGAGACCCTGGAGCGGTCGGTCGGCAAGATCAAGCGACTGGTGGACCTCCGGGAGGGCGGAGCCTGAGCCCAAGCCGGAGTCAGAGGCTGAGCCGGAGCCGGAGCCGGAGTCAGAGGCCGAGCCGGAGCCGGGGTCCGAGGCCGAGGCTGGGTCCGCGGCTGAATCGGAGCCCGAGGGCTGAGCCGGAGTCCGAGGCTTGGTCCGCGCCGCACACGGGACGGGCGGGCGCCCCCGCCGGAGGGCCGGACCGCCGTCGGATCCACCCCTTCGGGCCCACTCGGGGGGCCTCCCGGGAAGCTGCGGGCCCAGCCGGGTAGGGACAGAGGCGTGACCTCGACCTTCCGGCGGCTCCACGACCGGCTCCAGGCCTCCCATGCCGGGCTGGCATGGAGCCGTGGGCGGGAGATGGAGCTGATGCACCGGGCCATGGGCTTCGCCGCCCTCGGCTTCCTCACCCTGGTGCCGCTGCTCGTCGTCGTCGCGGCCGCCGCGCCGGGCAGCGGCTCGGGCTTCGGCCGCTGGCTCGGTCAGGCCCTCGGGGTGACGGAGTTCTCCCGGGAGCGGGTGGAGATGCTGTTCGGCGCCGCGGACCTCGCTCTGGAGCGGACGACCGCCTTCGGTCTGGCCGCGCTCGCCGTCTTCGGCCTGACCTTCGGCTCCGCCGTGCAGACCGGGTACGAGAAGGTCTGGGACCTTCCGACAGCCCGCTGGCACACCATGTGGCGACACGTCGTCTGGCTCGCCCTGCTGGTCTGCTACCTCGGGCTGCTCGTCCTCATCCCCGCCCCGTCGGACGACGTGCCCGGCACGATCCTCGGCACCACGGGCGATGTCATCGGCACCTGCCTGTTCTTCTGGACCTCCCAGTGGATCCTCCTCGGCGGGCGGGTCCGCTGGCGCGCCCTGCTGCCGGGAGCCGCCTGCACCAGCCTGGGCCTCCTCGGCCTGCGGGTCTTCTCGCAGCTGGTGTTCTCCCCGCTGATCGCCTCCAACGCCGTCACGTACGGCCCCTTCGGCACCCTCCTGGTCGTCCAGTCCTGGCTGGTCGGCGTCGGGTTCGTGGTCTACGGCGGCGCTCTGGTCGGCCGGCTCTTCCACGAACACCTCGTCCTGCGCCGCCTCCAAGCCGTCGCCCTCCGGGAGGATCCGGAGTTCTAGAGCCTGATTAGGGGCGGGCTCCCGCCGCTCGGAGTGCGTCGGCCGTCTCCGGGTGCGGTCCCGCCAGCGCCCAGTCGAGGGGCGTACGGCCCGCGCCCCGGTCCTCCCGTAGGTTCGGGTCCGCGCCGTGGGCGAGGAGTTCGCGCACCGTGTCGGCGTAACCCCAGCAGGCGGCCGCGCACAGCGGCGTGCCCTCCGTACCGCGTCCGCTCTCGGTGTTCGGGGAGGCGCCGGCCTCCAGGAGGGAGCGGACCGTGTCGAGAGCTCCCTGGACGGATGCCGCGTACAGCGGGGTGGTGCCCTCCGGGTCGGCCGTCTCCGGGTGCGCGCCCGCGCGCAGGAGGGCGCGGACCCGGGCGGTGCGTCCGAACATCGCGGCGTCGACGAGCTGCCGCGCGAGCTTCTTCTGTCGTCTTCGGTTCATGACGGCCGAGACTAGGCCCTCTCTTTCGGATCTTGTCGGTCAGGTCCGCTCGTGCTGTGGCCTGGTCGGCAGGGCGCGTCAGGCCACGGGCGAGTCGGAGCCGGAGGGTCAGGACGGGGTCGAGAAGCGGTCGCGCAGGGTGCGCTTGAGGATCTTGCCGCTCGCGTTGCGGGGCAGGGCGTCCACGAAGAGGATCCGCTTCGGGGCCTTGAAGTGGGCCAGCTTCTCGCGGGCGTAGTCCAGGAGTTCCGCCTCCGTCACCCCGTCGCGCGGGACCACCACCGCCGTGACGGCCTCGATCCACCGTTCGTCCGGCAGGCCGATCACCGCCGCCTCGGCCACGCCCGGGTGGGTGTACAGCACGTCCTCGACCTGCCGTGAGGCGACCAGTACCCCGCCCGAGTTGATGACGTCCTTTACCCGGTCCACGACCGTGAAGTACCCCTCCGGGTCCCGGACCGCCAGGTCGCCGGAGCGGAACCAGCCGTCCCGGAAGGCCTTCTTCGTCGCCTCGGCGTCGTTCCAGTAGCCCAGGCAGAGCTGCGGGGAGCGGTAGACCACCTCGCCTGCCGTGCCGTCGGGGACCTCGGCCCCGTCCTCGTCGACCACCCGCGCCTGAACGTGGTGGACCGGCCGCCCGCACGAGTCCATCCGCCCCTCGTGCTCCTCCGGCCGCAGCACCGTGGCCAGCGGGCCGATCTCGCTCTGCCCAAAGCAGTTGTAGAAGCCGAGGCCGGGAAGCCGTGCGCGCAGCCGTTCCAGGACCGGCACCGGCATGATCGAGGCCCCGTAGTACGCCTTGCGCAGGGCGGACAGGTCGCGGACGGCGAAGTCCGCGAAATCGGGGTGGTTGGCCAGCCCGATCCACACCGTCGGCGGTGCGAACAGGCTGTCCGCCTCCCCCGTCTCTACCAGGTCGAAGATCTCCTCCGCGACCGGCGCGTCCACGATCGTGTTCCGCGCGCCCACCGCCAGGTACGGCAGCAGG